>NZ_QTKX01000001.1:959972-1279963 GCF_018424685.1 Mesobacillus boroniphilus | reverse complement strand
CAAGTCTTTTTTTCGGTCGACAATATATAGATATCCTTCTTCATCAACCTTCGCGATATCTCCGGTATAAAGCCACCCATTCCTCAATGTGTTTGCCGTCTCTTCTGGCATATTCCAGTAGCCCTTCATAACCTGTGGGCCTTTGATGATTACTTCGCCCATTTCTCCGGCTGGTACTTCTTCTGTTCCTGTTGCCAGGTCGACAATTTTGTATTCTGTTGACGGCATGCCGATGCCGACACTGCCAGCTTTTCTTTCCGCAAAGCTTGGGTTGCAGTGTGTAGTAGGAGATGCTTCCGAGAGGCCATAGCCTTCCAGAATCTTAGAACCGGTTTTTCTCTCGAATTCCTTTAATAGCTCTACAGGCATTGGCGCGCTCCCGCTGTTGCAAATTTCAATGCTGCCGATTCCATACTCCTCTGCCTTTGGATGGTTCGTAATCGCGACATACATCGTCGGGACCCCCGGGAACATAGTTGGCTGCTCATTTTTAATCGTATTCAACACCTCTTCCAGGTCAAAGCGCGGCAGCAAAATAATTTCTGCCCCTGTATAGATTGATAGATTCATACAGGCCGTCATTCCAAATACGTGGAACAGAGGGATTACAGTCAACGAGCGTTCTTGTCCAGGTTTTATGTCATTCTTGAAAAATTCATGGGATTGCAGGACATTGGCAAGTAGATTCCGATGGGTCAGCATCGCTCCCTTGGATCTTCCTGTCGTCCCGCCTGTGTACTGCAGCACAGCGACATCCTCGGCAGGATCAACATCCACCACTGATGTCCTGCCGCTGCTTTCTGATAAAAACACTTCAAATTTTGTATCTGGGACAAACTCATGTCCAGAAGGCTGGAGACTGACAACGATGATGTTTCTAAGGTTGGTTGATGCCTGAACACTTTTAACTTTGGCATATAGCGCATCAAATACAACAATGGTCTCCGCACCTGAATCATTGAGGATATATTCAAGCTCCCTTTCAACGGACATTGGATTAACCTGGGTGACAATTGCTCCTGTGGTCAATATACCAAAATATGAAATTATATATTGAGGGCAGTTCGGAAGCATGATGGCAACCCTGTCTCCAGCCTCCATTCCTCTGTTTTGCAGTGCTGAAGCAAAATGTGTCACAGCCTGGGACAATTGTTCATAGGTGACTTTTCTGCCATAGAAGGATAAAGCATTGTTATGAGGATACTTCTCTGCTGATTCTCGAAGCATTTGCGGCAAAGATTTTTCTGGAATATTGATCGTGGATGCAATGGAGTCAGGATACTTGGAAAGCCAGGCATTTTTCTCGCTCATTTAATTTCCCCCATTCAAAATTTAACTTAAGTGTATATGGCTAAAATGTCAGTCCACCGCCGTCGACTGACAAAGTGGCACCAGTAATAAAAGAAGCTTCATCGGAGGCAAGGAATAGGACCGCATTAGCGACTTCATCAGGTGTTCCGATTCTGCCTAAAGCATTAGCCCTCGAAATGAGGGGCCATTTCCGCTCATCATTTTTCCAGCCTTCTATAATCTGCGTATCGATAACACCCGGGGCAATTGCATTTACACGGATACAGTCCTTGCCGTATTCTAACGAAGCATTTTTGGTCAGCAGGATGACGCCAGCCTTGGATGCGTTGTAAGCTGCAAGATATTTTTGACCCTTGATCCCAAGCAAGCTTGAAGTATTGATGATTGCTCCTCCACCAGCCTTTTTCAGTTCTGGAACAGCATACTTAATTCCGAGAAAAACGCCTTTAAGATTTATATCAATGACCCGGTCCCAATCCTCTTCCTCGAGATCAATGCTCCTAACGTCCGGATTGCCTATGCCTGCGTTATTAAAGAGAATATCTAGCTTCCCGTAGGTTTCAACAGTTGCAGAAATGAGTTCTTTCATCTGATTGGAATCGCTTACATTTGTCTCAATAAAAAGAGCTTTGCCTCCCTGTTGTTCAATAAGCTGAGCTGTCTCTCGCCCGCCATCACAGTTTACATCTGCGATCACAAGCTGAGCTCCTTCAGCTGCAAAGCGAAGTGCAGTTGCACGTCCTATTCCGCTGGAAGCGCCAGTAATGATTGCCGTCTTGTTTCCTAATCTCATTTTATTCCCCCTAAAGATTTCTACTAACCGGTCAGTATGTACTGTTAACTTTATTATAACGTTTATATTGAAATATTCAACTATTAGTCTAAATATTCTAAAAATACAATAAAACGCCCTAAGCATTTTTAGGGCGTAACTAATTCAGAGCTTTATTTTAACTGCTTTTGTTGCGACAAAACATTTAATATATTCATCCAGTGGCCTTCTGCCGCCGAAATCGTCTTCGTACAATCCAGCGATGACAAATCCCGCATCGACTTGCCCCTGTATCTGGTCTTCTAATGTATGGAAGAATTCGATTGTATTGCCTGATTTAATATATTCCTCTTTTTGATGCTCTGTCAGGTAATCCATTGATGAACCGGGAATTTTATTCTTCACCACGAGATTCCCTTTCATGTCTTCTTCGTCATCAAAGATGAATAAGAGAGGATTTGTAAAACCGGATATAAGCGTTCCTTTGTTCTTCAAAACTCTTGATGCTTCCTTCCACACCGGGGAAATGTCTTCGACGAATACATTAGCCACCGGGTGGATGATCATGTCAAATTCCTCATCATTGAACGCCGACAGATCTGTCATACTGCATTGTAAGGTACTTAAATGAAGTGCATCTCTTCTGGCGACAAACTCATCCTGCCCCAGCTGTTTTTTTGAAATATCAACAACTGTCACATCAGCTCCCGCCGCAGCCAGAACAGGCCCCTGCTGTCCTCCCCCCGAAGCAAGACAAAGAACTTTCAATCCTGCCATTGATTGCGGAAACCAGTTTCTTGGGACCGGTTTTCCAGTTGTCACGGTAACTTTCCATTCACCTGCTTTGCTTTTTTCAATAATTTCTCTAGAAACTGCCTTGGTATATACTGATTCACTTTCAACCTTTTTGTCCCATGCAAGACTATTTTGTTTAACTGCATCCATTCCATTCATCCTTACTATATTAATCTATGATTTTTCGCTGGCTGCGCAGCTTAAAATGTGCTCATACAGCTCGTGCCATTCATGATAATATTCACGTACCTGGCCTATATTGACAAAAATTCGTTCTGAGGATTCGTATTCTGCTTCGAATTTATGTACTTCTGTTATGTCCATCCGATAAAACACCTGAAAGCCAATTTTAGGGTAAGGACTATTATCATTCCATTGCGAGTTTTCACTATGATCCACAATAATAGAGCCTAAAAGCGTGCAATCCCCAGAAACATAGGCCTCTTCCATAGTCTCTCTCTTAAAGCATTCCTCAGCAGATTCACCATCCTCAATATGGCCGCCAGTCATATCCCATCCGCGATGATTCAAGTTTACCAGCAGCACCATATTCTCTAAAAAGCAGAATCCATGTACACTGCTGATCAAATCCCTTGGTGGAAGTTGATCACTTTTTTTCCAGGTTAACTTTACCCTTGCATTATTCCAATTTACATATGTAGTAATCAACCAATATCCCCCTTGCTGCTAAACTATCATCCCTTCTTTCCAATTGTAACCAAAATATGCAGTTGATGACAAGGGTGTAAAAAAGCATTGGCAATGCGCCAATGCTTTTTGTGTGATAGTAGATCTAGCATTTTTATTTTGGTTAGCTCTTTTGCCGGATTCTCTCAACAACTGTACCGATTTCATCCGGTTTTGCAAATTCGACAGGAGAAAAGCCTTTTTCGAAGGTAATAGTATCTGCTTCGATCATGATGACATACTTCCCATTAACCTTTGCCAGATGGATGCTGTCACCGTAATCAGCCAGCAAGCCTTTAACCGAAATATGATCGAGCTTCATTTTCAGTTCCAGTTCAGGGGTATGCTCGATAAGCTGTGCAGCCGCTTCAATGACCTGCTCGGGCTCGAAGCGTTCCTGGAGCTCGCGCTTGTCGCTGGCCGCCCATATTTCCATGGCGTTTTCAAGCTGCTCCCGTTCTTCACTTTCTGGCTCAAATGTTTCTTCCATATGCCCGCGCACCATTTCTATGACCTGGGTCTTTACGATTTCCGGCATCGACTGGCCATACTCCACAAATTTCAGGAAGTCTTCAAAATAACGTGCATGGGAAGACTGGTTGATTTTCAGTTCATTATCCTGGATCATTCCCTCTTCTGGCATATAGGGATACTGTATTGATTTCATATTTTTAGTCGTTATCGCCATTTCCACCTGTCGGATCAATGTAGATTCATCCGAAATGGATGCTACTTTTGGTTCAAAATCACATTTCAGGATAAAAACAAATGCATCATCAAAATATTTGCGAAGCTTAGCCCTTGCTACAATGAAAGCCCCGCCTCTTACTGCGCTTGTATCAACGTAAGCAATAGCGAATTTTTCGCTCTCTTGCTGAAATACTTCCTTTGATTCCGCAAAACGTACACGATGGAATTGATTGTAATTTGGATTGGATGTTAAATCATGCCCATCCTCAACTATGAAGTAGCCAAGCTTAGTAGGAACTTCATCTGTTTTGGGATGGCGTTCTACCTTGCGCTTGACGATTTTAGTGAACTCCCCGTCGAGAAAATCCTTCAGATGACTAGATTCATATTCTTCCTCATTCAATGTCTGGAAATGCTTATACCTTTTATCTGCCTGCTCGCCTTTGCCTTCTACCTGTACAACGTAAAATGATAAGTATTGAACTTCAAAATCCATGTTAAAACTCCCTGCTGACATATTTCTGTAACGTATTCGTATGTTTTTTCTTCCTGTATTCCAGCTCTCTAGGAGTAGGCATCCAAACCATAAGGCTCGTAATTCCGGTTGTGAAAGCTGCTGTGTAATCGCGAAAATACAGCACCTCTTTCAAGATGCTGTATTCGATAGTTAATTCATTAAATGAAACTCTGTTTTGCTTCCGGTTTGGCTGGATATGACCTCTAGCCTTGCGTCGATCCGTTCCTTTAGCTCTGGTACATGGGAGATGATTCCGACAAGTCGGCCGCTGCTCTGGATATCGATTAATGCTTCTATGGCCTGGTCCAGAGACTCTGGATCAAGGGTTCCGAAGCCTTCATCTATGAACATTGTCTCTAATGAAACTCCACCTGCGTAATTCTGGACCACATCGGCAAGTCCCAGCGCTAGTGATAACGCAGCCTTGAAGCTTTCTCCTCCAGACAATGTCTTTACATGCCTCTCCTGTCCGGTATATGCATCCAAAACCAAAAGCTCCAATCCACTCTGTACATTTCCTTTTGAACGATCAGTCTTCCGTAATAAGCGGTATCGTCCGCTTGTCATCTTGCTGAGCCTTATATTTGCCTCAGCAAGTATATCATCAAGGAAAGCTGCCAGGACAAAACGTTCGAACGTAATCCTGTATGTGTTCTGGCCTTTTGAAATTTCGAATAAATGGCCGACCAGCTTGTATTTTTCCTCAAACACCTTCATCTGCTCATTCAAGGATAATACATGCTCAAGTATAGACTGATTATCGCGTTTTTTCAGGTTTAGATCCTGATATGCTTCATCTGTTTCTTTGATTATTTTATTTAATTGTGCAAATTCTGTTTGAAGAGTTTCCATATCAGGCTTTTTGATGTCTTTAAGCGTATCGGAAAGCTCTGCGAAGCGGTCTGTAACAGATCTCACTTCTTCCCGATAATTTTTGATTTCTGTATCAAGCTGTTGAATAGCCTGTTCTGTTATTTTCGCCTGGTGATATGCCTGATAGTTTTCAAAGCCCTGAGCTGTCATATTGTTTTTGAATGTTTCCCGTTCGGCAGTCAATTGTGAATCTACTTCTTTCAATCTCTTTTCAGTCACTTCACAACGGGCTTTTTCGGTTCCCAGAAGTTCTTTCGCTTCCTGGAAATTCTTCCGGGCCTGCTCCAGTTCCTCATCCAGCTGCTTCTGCAAGAGTCCAGCTGATTTCAGTTTTGACTCGTACACTTGCAGTGAGCGAAGCTGTTCGGGTATTTTCTCTGTCATTCTCTCGAGAGTGGTCTTCTTTTCAGTGTACTGGATCATCAGGTTTTGATAGCTTTCATCGATTGCTTTTAGCTGCTTCATCAGCCTTTCCCGATCGTCTTCAAGCCTTTTGATTTCAGCTTTGATTTTTTCCAGGCCTTTTAGTTTCACCGAATGTTGTTTCTGTTCATTTTTCAGCTTTTCAACATCACTTTCAGTCAGTAGTACGGTATCAGCTAACTGGTCAACAACAAAGTCAGAGCGGAATTTAACGATCTCAGCAATCATTTCCTCTCCTGTTTCGATCATTGACCTTAGTGTCGTATCTGCCTCGATATATGATTTTTCAGCAGCGCTCTTTTCTCTCTCGATACCTGTAATCTGCTCCCGTGCAGCTTTTAGATCTTCTTCGGTCGGAATAAAGCCTTCACTTGCTTTCGCAGGTTCAGGATGATGCTCTGATCCGCAAACAGGGCAAGCACCACCATCATTCAGTGAGGCAGCCAAAACTGCAGCCTGTGAATGCAGCCATTTTTGTTCAAGCTCTTCTACTGCGGCTTTGGCATCGTTCAGTCTGGAAACAGCCTGGTTAAAAATGCCTTTGCTGGCTTCAAATCTTGCTCGAATCTCTTTCACTTTCTGGTTATGGTTCCCAAGTCTATTCAATTTGTCCAATTCGAGAAGCAGCTTTTCCAATTTTCGGTCATTCTCCAGATAAGTAATCTGAGCCTTTTCGGCATCTTCCTTTTCTGTCAGTAAGGATTTGAGGCGCTCTTCAGCTGCCTTGAGCTGGATTTCATCCTTCTCCCGGCCCTGTACTGTTGATTCCAGCAATCGCTTTATCTCATTGAAATGTGATGCTGTGCTGGCAAATGCATATACATCTTCCTTCATATGCTCAAGTTTACTAACCTGTTCAGCAGCTGCTTTGCGCTCAGGTTCCCGATCAATTTGTTTTTGATGTTCCTTTTCCGTTGCAGAAAGTCTTTCTGTTAGCTGTTCAATTCTTTTCGTGATAGCATTCACCTGGTTTGTCACCGCGTCAAAGTCTGCCTTAAGTCTGTGGCAAAGCTGTTCCTGTGAATCCAGTAGGGCAGCTTTTTTTGCGAGCGTTGTTTGTTTTTCTTTTTCTGCAAAAAGATCCTTTTGTGATTCCAGCTTTTCCTTTGTCGCCTTCAGGGATTCAAGTGATTGGATTTGTTTCAAAGTTGCTTCAGCTTCGAACAAACGTTGCTGCATCTTGTCGCGATTCAATTGAAGCTTTTCACGGTCCTTGTTCAGGTCATCAAGTTTTGTTTCCATTGCACCAATTTCTTCTTTTAAAAGCGGAAGGATCAGGACATCATTTGTGCTGCCGGCTTCTACATACTCCTTCAATTCATCATTTTCAACAGCCTTAATGCTGCGAAGTGCAGAATTCCTTTTTTCAACCTGGTCCTCAACCGATTTTTTCAACAACGTTGCTTCTTCTTTAAGCTTATCCTCTACTCGTTTATAGATTTCGGTATGGAAAAGTCTTTGCAGTATGACTTCCTTTTCCTTACTGTCCGATGTTAAAAGCTTACGGAACTCTCCCTGTGGAATCATCAGAATCTGCCGGAATTGATTGCTGTCGATGATCATGATCTCCTTGATCTTTTCATCCACTTCTCGGACATTTGAAGCAAGCAGTTGCAGTTCTCCGTTTTCATCAATCAAATAAAATTCTGCTTTAGCACCGACACTTGTTGTTCCTTCACCAGACCTCTTTTTCCTTTCCTGCTGCGGAGACCTGGTAATCCTGTATGTCTTTTGGCGCAAAGAAAACTCAAGCGTAACTTCAGTCAATAACTCATCATCAGCAAATTGGCTCCGCAAATCGGGGCCATTACGGTCCTCACCGCTTGCCTTGCCGTATATCGCATAACTGATTCCGTCAAAAATGGTTGTCTTTCCAGATCCTGTTTTACCTGAAATGACAAACATCGTTCTGTTCTCAAGCTGTTTGAAATCAATCGTTTCCGTACCGGCATATGGCCCGAAAGCCTGCATCGTCAGTTTCAGAGGTTTCATTTTTGACCCTCCTCCTTCAATACTTTGCCAATCACATCTGTCATGACTCCTCGTTTATCTTCAGTAAATTCACTTGTCGTCATTTCCTTGTAAAACTGTTCGAAAAGCTCTAGTTCTGACTTTTTCTCTTCTTTGATTGATTTAAAGTGTTGCTTATGCTTCTGATCAATTGATTCGATTTTACGCTCTAGGTGGAGGACATTCGGGAAGACCTGGCGCAGTTTGCCCATCGGGTCGATCATGGCCCCATCATCAAGCAAAGTTACTTTTAAATAATCACTGGTATTTTCTTTTTCATAAAAGGATGGATCCAAAAGCTGTTCAAGGTGACCTTCCAATTCGCGCATATCTTGCTTCGGTTTCAGGGTCTTGTAGCGCATTTCAAAACTGCCGTTTTCATTCATTTCTACGATTGAAATCGATTTGCGCTGCTTTGCCTCTGAAAATGAATATTTTAATAGGGAGCCAGAGTATTTTATCTTGTCATGCTTGATTGCATCTGGGCTGTGAAGATGCCCCAGTGCTGTAAAAGCGAATGGATCAAAGAGATCCTGCGTGACACAGCCAGAACCTCCGACCGACAAAGAGCGCTCTGAATCACACGAGTCACCACCAAGTACGAAAGCATGTCCAACAAAAACATTTGCTTCGTCTGGATTAAGGTTTTCTTCAATTTTGCCAATCACTGCCTTCATCGCATCCTGATGCGAATGAATTGAAGAATCGCCTAGCATATGGCGGACCATGCCAGTTTCAGCATAAGGGACTAGATAAAAATTGACCCCGTTTATATGTACAGGCCTAAAGTCATTCGTCAATTTGCCGGTAAGGTAAAAATGGTTGTGGCGGTACCATGAGCTGCCAAATGAAAGACGTTCTGCACTGTCGTGGTTCCCTGCAATCGCAACAATCGGCGTGTTCAGTTCCACGTTGATCCTGAAGAGCACTTCATCAAGAAGTTCTACTGCATCAGTAGGAGGTACGGACCTGTCATACAGATCCCCTGCAATCACAACAGCATCAGGCTGTTCGTCGGCAACAAGGTCAACAAATTGATTCAATACCTCACGCTGGTCTTCAGTCATATACATACCGTGTACAAGCTTTCCAAGATGCCAGTCACCTGTATGGATAAATTTCATGCCAATTCCCCCCTGTTTTTTAAAAAGTTGTCTATTTTAATTTTCGTTAAAAGTCTTTTTGGACAATGTTACTATTATATCAAATTCAAAATTTTAATGGACATTCAAAAAAAGGAAAGATTACTAGAACGTTTGTTCTAATTCTATCAGATATCCCCTTTAAATTCTACCTAAATTTTCCTCCAGTATAGTATATTGTTATACTATTAGTGATTAATTTTGAAATTTGACTTTTCATTTATTCTTTTCGACAATAGATGTAACGACTATACAATAAAGCAGGGATTTAAATGGAGCCAAAAACAGAGGCGTTATATAAGTTTCTTGTCGACAATGCGACGAATTTTACCGAGGATTGGTTAAAACGGCAGCGTGTTATTAAGGGGTCGGATTACTCTGCTGACGCCCCGCTAGATGTTATGAACAGGGTGAAGGAACAGAATTCAAATTATGTCCGCCTTGTGGCCAAATCACTTTATCAGACAGAGGAAGAGATGAAGGAAACCATTTCAGCCTGGACGAGCCAGACTGCAGCTGACCGTATTAAATCAAAAACTGACCTGACAGAAGTAGCATGGAATTCCGGTGTCTTCCGTCGAGTTTACTGGGAATATGTCCAAAGATTCGTAAAACAGACGGAAATGGAAATCACATTGGACGACGTTTTTACATGGGAAAAAAAGATTAATTATACGCTGGATTATGTCTTCGAAACCTTTATTGTTGTTTTCATGGAAATCCTTATGAATCGTTTAGCCTCTCAAGCAAGCTTAATTAAGGAATTGAGCGCACCTGTTATTAGCTTGTCAAGGGAAATCGGCCTTCTGCCATTGATTGGTGAAATCGATACAACGAGGGCAAAAGGCTTGATGGAATCAACTCTTACACAAAGTATCGATGCCAGGATCAATACCCTGATTGTTGATCTTTCAGGAGTGGTGATGGTTGATACGATGGTCGCTCATCAAATCTTCAAGCTAATGGATGCACTAAAGCTGCTTGGTGTACAAACCATTGTTACAGGGATCCGGCCAGAGGTTGCACAAACAGCAGTCCAGTTGGGAATCGATTTTTCAAGTATTACAACAGAAGGTAATCTGCAGAATGTAATCAAAAAAATCATAAAAAGCTAAAAAGCTAAAAAGCTAAAAACCTGCTAGCAGATGTTAGCAGGTTTTTCGTATTTATGATGAACATCCTCCACCACAGCTTGAACAACTGCTAGAACAGCTGTGGCCACCTCCATCGTTATGTGAATCATTGATTCCTCCGGAACCGCAAAAAACGGCACTGCAGCCCGATGTTCCATGAGCCTGGTTGGAATACGCGTATACTTGAGTATAGTCCCAGTACTCATCAAAGTAGTAGTATGAATAAAACACCATGACCAGGCTTAATCCTGATAGGTCACCAAAAAGGGCTGGTCTTCCAAAAGAGCCTTTCCTATCCATCGTATAAATATCTTGCGCTTTTCTCAACTGTGACCTTAGCTTGGTGATCAAATAATTCACTAACTCTTGATTTTCCTCATTAACATTAAAAAATTGTTTTTTCAGCTCAACGTCACTAAGTGACTCGATTCTTTGAAGGACTTCCACATCCATTGGATAATGGAAAAAGTCACCCCATGCCTGCCAAGTGTATTCTGTTATATCAAATAGCTGCGCGAATACCCAATCAAAGAATGCCCTTTGCTGCGGTGCCGGCTCCGGCTCTAAATTTGGGGTGTGATGAAGCATTTTGCCAAGGTATTTCTCAGAAAAAGATTCATATTGCTTTGTGAACATCAGCATCTCATGCCAAACCTCATCGACCTTGCTGCTGAACATTGGCGTGTTTTTCATGACCGAATTGAGGAAGAAATATCGTTTTAGTTCAAATAGACGCCACTCGAATTCATCATCGGAAACCTCGGGATGGTCGCTTAAAAAGCGTAGTTTCACTTGATTGATATACTCATACGGTAGTGCGTTCTCCAATTTATTCAGGATAGCAGAAGCCGGCACAACTTCCAGCAAGCCAAGGCGGTCCGGGATGCTCTCCTTCAATAAAACTTTCTTTTTGCTTCCATTGCCAGAGAAATAAGCAATGGCAAAAAGTATCCCTGCTCCAGCCGCAATTGTTAAGAAGACATCCATTATCATACACCTCACCTTGTGGAATAGTTGTTAACGATATTACGTTTTCCATAATGGAAAGGTTTCAAAAAAATTGGAAATTTTGGTGCATAAAAAGCCCAGCCAGATGGCTGAGCTAAAGAATAAGCTTGAGATTGATAGTTTAGTGAAAATTATAGTTTAGTAACGTTAGCAGCTTGCGGTCCGCGAGCACCTTCAACAACCTCGAAAGATACTTCCTGGCCTTCTTCTAATGTTTTGAAACCCTCTGTTTGAATAGCAGAGTAATGTACGAAAACGTCATTGCCGTCTTCAGATTCGATGAATCCAAAACCTTTTTCTGCATTGAACCATTTAACTTTACCGTTTTTCATGTAAAAAATCCTCCTAGATCGGCCGAACAAGCCATGATTTAAATTTAGCAAATCACAACGACTAGTTCCTCATACATGACCTATTCAAACGTCTGAAAACATTAGAATAAGCAAATTGCATAGTGCCTAATACGTGTGCAATCAGCTAATTTCAATATAGCAACCATGAATTTCGTTGTCAACAAAAGACAAACCTGACAAATTATTGTTGGTGGAGAATTTATTATACAAGTTCTTTTCTATGAAGTTTAGTTGTAATAAACAATCTAAAAATCCTCCCAATTCTATGGAAGGATCATGTTACTTGTCATCTACTATATTGCTGAAGCGGATATGGAAGGTTGTCCCTATGCCAACCTGGCTTTTAACTTCTACCTTACCTCTCATCGCACGTATGATGCTGAATGTTACCATCATGCCAAGACCTGTTCCTTGCTGCCCTTTTGTCGTGTAATATGGTTCACCCAGGCGGGCAATTTGTTCTTCAGTCATGCCGATGCCTGAATCCTTCACGAGGATATGGACCACATTTCCGGTGCGAAACGTCTGGACAATCAGTTCTCCGCCATTAGGCATGGCCTCCAAACCGTTCTTGATCAGGTTGATGAATCCTTGTATGAATTTCGAACGGTCCCCTGAAATTACTAATCCTGGAGTATACTTTTTCTTTATTTCTACACCATTCAGATTAGCCAATGGATTTAGGACATTTAGTACCTGGTTCAATTCCTTTTCGACGTCTATATCTTCCACTTTTTCAAAGGCTGGCCTTGCAAAGGTAAGATAATCATTGATGACTTCTTCGGCACGATTCAGCTCCTGGATAGAAATATGGATGAATTCCTTTTTCTTTTCGTCAGGATAGTTCTGTTCACCAAGAAGCTGGAGAAATCCTTTCACTGTCGTTAATGGATTGCGGATTTCATGGGAAATAGCCGCGCTTAAATGGCTGACAGCCTCGATTTTATCAGCTTTCGCCAGCCTTTGACGGATAATCACTGTTTGCCGAATCGTTTCAATTGAGTAACTGACTAGACCTGAAGTTAGGGCGGGAATCAAAATAAAACTGATCCAGGCTTCTGGGTGTCTGATTGGTTCGTTGAATATAGCGACCATCTGCATCAAAGCAAATGAGGTCATCACGGTCAACAGAACGGATACACCAATCCTTTGATTCAAGGAAAGTCTGTTGAACCAGGGATGCATCCATTTAAGAAGGATCGCAAGAGCAATAAAGACTCCTACGGATACCCAGAAACCATCATTTATTCCCAAAAATCCGCGCATTAAGAGGGTTACCCCTGCAAATAGAAAACTATGGCCAGCATAAAGACTGCCAAGGATCATCGGTACTTGGCGAAGATCAAAACGAATGCCGTCTTGCACTTGAACCGAAAAAATATAACATGTAAAAATTGATATAACGAAATAGAATAATTGATACCTTTCTCGGCTCTCTTCCTTTAATTGCCTTTCCATGATTAACTGGGTGAAAAAAAGCAGGACAAGAAGTAGCGAGAGATTCATTAATAAATGTTTTGTAATTTCCACTGCAGCACCACCATAAGTATTCATTAAGATAGTATTATAATCCAGTGGACATCGCAAATTTTATCCATTATGACCTATCTATTCCATGTCTTTTGTTTTATATTGGGAAAAAGAGAGGTGTTTCATATGTTGACCTGGATCGTTATTGTTTTGCTTCTGTTAATACTCATTGATGTTGTAAGACTGCATAGAAAGATTGATAGGTTGAATAATCATCTATACCCAGTAGCACCACCACCAACGGATGAGGAAATCGAAAAGATGCTTACTTCGAAGAATACAAGCTATGAAAAATAAATGGCTCCCATACGGAATCGTCCTTTTAGCGATACTAATGATCTTTACAATGGATAAATTTCGAACCCTTTTACCAGAACAGCAAGAAGAATCATCTTTCAGTATTCCGGAGGCTCAGATCACCATCGCAGGTCAGGAAGTATTACATAAATCAGGTACCTTTGCATGGGTAGAAAAAGGTACTGGACCTGTCGTAGACCAAGACGAGCCACCTATTCTGTTCCATGATTTGCTTCCAGTCAGCGCGAAGCCATTCAGCAAAATGATGGTTGCGTTCTCTGAAGAAGCTGGAATTAATACAATATCTGTTTACCGCTCCAGGGGAGATTTGGAGATGGGCAGCCAACCCTTCGAAACGATTTTCGATAATACCTATACTTTTAACAATGTGGCTGGACTGAGTACCGTAATCATTCAAGCCTCCAGGGGAGACCAAGTCTACCATTATACTTTTCCATTAATCATAGAAGAATTGGTTACTTATCAGGGACAACTTGCCGAAGAACAAGGCTATTTGGCTGTACTTGAACTCTATAAACCAGAAGCACAGCAGGAAAATTGGGCTCTCGAACAGGTAAATAACCAATATGTACATAAAGCACATTCCTTGCAGGTTAACAGCCTTGAGGAAGCACGCCGTAAATTCTCCGATTTAAAAATAGATGCACTGCCGTATTACGCCATCTTCAATCATGAAAGATTGCTTTATGAGTCAAATAATCGGGAGGATTTCTTCAAGATGTTAAAAATAGCGGCACCTTGAGAAGAGCTGGCACAATCGTTCTGGGCAGAGAAAACCTTTGTTAGATTAGTAAACGCCATACATAATGGATGACGGACAGATTTTCTGGTTTTCCCGCGATTTGTGTCCGTCATTTTCGCTTGCTTTTTTTATTTTTAAAAAGATGGAGTATTTCCAATAGTAGCAGAAGCATTGTGATGTAGCATATAAAAGCATAAATTACGCTTAGGAACAGGTTGAGCGGCCATTTTTTGCTCCACATCCGATGGGCAATTAGCGTCCGCTTGCCCATTGCCTTTTTTAAGGGAATGGTGAGGTAAAATAATAAGGCGAACAATAGGCCGCTGAGAAGGCTGCAGTCCCATTCTTCGTCAACTGTTTCAACCTGATTGGATTCTTGACCTGACTCACGCTGTTGGTCTGCTGAATCGGTATCTTCTTCTGTGTTTTCAGGCTTCTTCTCCTGCTGGCTTTCTTCGCCTACATTTTTTGGTTTTTGCTCCTGCTTGGTTCTTTCTTCCTGCTTTTCAGATTGCTCTTTTGATTGTTCCGTTTGCTCTGCAGGAGAATTAGTAGCTGCATAAATGCCCTTTCCATTTTCTTTTGCATAATCCATTGCGGACCAGATGCGATTTTCATACTTATAGCTGCCATAATCGTAAAAATCTTCGACCAGGCCTGCCTTCGTAATTTCTTCCTGGTGAAGCTTATCTCCTACCCATACCCAGGCAAGAAGGCGGTCATATTTATCGAATAAGCTGCCGCCATCGGTTTCAAGTGTAATATTCCCCTTCTTTAAAAAGGAACATGTATATTGAGCTGCTTCAAGTCCAAACGGCTCCTTCGTCCTAGTGCTTTCCGGTGTATCAATATATAGAAAGCGAGACTTGTAGGCTTTTCCGTTAATAGTAAATACAGCTGTATCTCCATCTGTGCATTCTATTAGTTTAGCATCATATGTTTTTCCAAGCTGCAGATTGCCAGTAGAAGCTGCAGCCTTCGGGGAATCGCTTGATGCAGGGGTGGATTCAGATGGAGTGCTTCCTTCCGCTGGGAAACTATGCCCTTCCAAATCGACTTTAGCTTCGTTTAAACTGGCTTTACAATCTTGATTGCTGTTATATTGCTTAATCAAGCTCATAAGTTCCTGCATATTTGCAGCACTTCTGGCAATTGATGTTGGCTCATGAAGGATATAAACGCAATCGGCATTGCGGAAATGGCCACCCAGTTCATCACGCGAGCCATTATGTGCCGAAACCAGGTTTGGTAAAATAAAAAATGCCATTAGGATGGCAAATATCAAACTATAGTTTTTTATGTAATACACTGTTGCTCCCCCTTTTATCCCTCCTACTATACCAAAAAGAATACTCGTTGAATATAAAAAGCAGCCTCCATTGGAAAGCTGCTCATGGTCAATTTAATTTCTTTTCGATATGATCGTGTGTCATTTCGATTTTTCCCGGTAATACAAACAAATATTGAATCATGTTCTCCAGTAAGTCCATTATTAATTCCGCCATTTCATCATCGAGTTCAGTTTCAAGCTCGAGCATTCTGTGCAGCGCGCCCTCGGGTGCCATTAGCATACTCAATGAACTCACAGGCTTCACCAAATTAATATTTTCGGGTAGACTTTCGAACTGCTGTTCAAGCGTTAAACTTTGGCTTTTCTCCGCTAAAAAATGCCTGAGGATATTCTCAATCACTCGCTTGGCCAGGACAGCAGTTGCTGTGTTTTCCTTTGAATGGTGAACGCTGACAGCAGATCTGTATGCTCTGACCAATTCCTCGGGTATGCGTGGCAAATGTTCAATTTGGTTTAGCGGATGGGTTGAGGTTTTTGGATCATATATGTATACATCAGGCTGGATGTCCTTTTCATTTGTTATGATAATAAACGGTATACTTTGTTTGCAGGATGGACAAATGCTTTCGGTCATCAATCCATGCTTGTTGCTCTGATAGGTCGATTTCAGCAGGAATTCTACCTTTTTCCGGCACTCGGGACAGACAGTTTTGACGTTTTTAGGGATCTTCAAATGCCCGAACTGGCTATAAGCTGTAATAGATCCCGGAAAGATTCGCCTCATTTTTTAGCCCCCTTTTGTATTCAACCGGATATGGTTAATTATAGTTTTCTAATTCCATTTAAATTTATCCACCTTTTTTATTTAACCTAATTAAGTAAAATAAAAACTTTAAATTTTAGCTATAATTGAAATGTTGCCTCGATTTGGTCCCCTAGAATACCCGAAACAAGTTCCAGCGCGGTCAGCGATGAAATGTCATGTTCAAGCAGGGGCAAGAAAATCTGCCTAAGATGCTCGAACTTGTCCCTAATCTCGTCAAGATATAATTTCTCATTCGATCTCCTTTGCGCCATGAACCTGCCATCTGCTTCCTCAGGAATGACTTTGTTGACGACGATTGAGTTAACATGGATACCATGCTGATGCAATGTTTCAATTGCCTTCGAGGTTTCAAGAATTGGCAGTCTTTCTGCGTTCAGCACGAAAATATATTCTGTTTGGGTTTCATCCAGCAGGATTTCCCTTACCCGTTTAAAACGGTTTTTTCGCTCATTCAGCTTGTCATATAAAGGGTCTTCAACGATTTCACCATCGTTCATCCACTGTGCATAGTTTTCGTTCACTTTTTTGCGCCGTTCCAGCAGGCCGTCCATCCAAACGCCCATCAGTTCCGGAAGTGTTAAAAGGCGGATAGTATGACCTGTAGGTGCTGTGTCAAAAACAATGGCATCATAGTTTGTGATTTCCTCAAGAATCAATGAGGTGATTTTGTCGAAAAGTGCTGCTTCTTCAGCACCTGGAGAGGATGCTGCCATATCAATCTGCCTGTTCACCTCTTCCAGCATGGTCGCTTTGACCAGGCCTTTCAAGTTGCCCTTTACTCCATTGATATAGTTCCTAGATTCCTGTTCCGAGTCAATCTCTAGTACATCGAGGTTCAGTGTTGCTTTCTCGATTTTGCCACCACTGAAGTTTTGATGAAATAAATCCCCTGTATTATGGGCTGGATCCGTCGAAACCAGCAAAATCTTTTTCCCTTTTTGCGCAAGGAAAAGTGCCATAGCAGCGGATGTTGTGCTTTTGCCAACGCCGCCTTTTCCACCGATAAAATAAATCTTCTTTTCCAGAATATCCATAACCGTTCCTCCTAACAGCAGCGTATTCCCTCAAGCGGGGATTTTTCCATCCCGGCCCTTAGATGCCAATCATGAAAGCGCTCGATGATGACAGGGTAGAGTTCAAGCGTATAGTAAAATGCCGGATTGGGCAGGCCGAGCATTTCAGAAAAGCAAAGCAGCATAAAAAGGTCTTCTTCATCTCTTAATTCTCGGGCAATTTCGGTCCTGTGCGGCTGTCTGAGAATTTCATCATATACAGCTATGGCACGCTTGAATTGTTCGTAAAAACCCATCACGCTTCCCCCCCCTTTCTAAAAATGACAGTAGAGACCGGTCACCCGGCCTCCACTGTATTACATTTCCTTACTTAATGGCGGTGGATTTTTCCTGCTGAAGGCTGAGATAGCTTCGAGGATGATCCACAATACAAAAATCAGGATCAATCCGCCGATTCCAAAGAGTAGCATATTCATCTCGCCGCTTCCATATCCAGACCACTGGAAAACGACCTGCTGGATCATTGCCCAAAGTGTCATGAAGAATACGAAAACCATCGGGATGAAGGTAACAAGGTAATTTCTTCCCTGGCGCTTTAGCCAGATAGATATAAGCAGTAGGCTTACACCGGCCAAAAGCTGGTTACTCGTACCGAACAAAGGCCACAGTAGATATCCGCCAGAACCGAACCCGTTAGGTCCCTTCGGCAATAGTACAAGCGCTGCACTCGAAACAACTGCAACAGTTGTAGCTACATGAGTCTTAGTCAAAGCCTGGACATTGTATTCACTTCCGATTTCTGCGATGATGTAACGCATCAATCTTACGGAAGTATCCAAAGTTGTCGCCGCAAAGCTGACAACGATGATGGAAACAATCGTCCTCGCGATGTCCGCAGGAATCCAGATACCAGTCGCAAGCTGTGCTGCACCATTGATGAAGTTGCCAAGGCCACCGGCGCTTGCAGCCGCAAAGCTTGAATACGCAGCGGTAAAATCTGCTTTTGTCGCAAAAACGGTGACAACCGCGATAATGGCGATCAAGGCAAGTACCCCTTCTCCAACCGCTCCAAGGTAACCAACAAAACGGGCATCGGTTTCTTTTTCAAGCTGCTTAGAGGATGTCCCTGAAGAAACAAGTCCATGAAACCCGGAAATGGCACCGCAAGCAATCGTAATGAACAATAGCGGGAACCAGGAAACATCGGTAGCTGCTCCATTCATAGCTGGAGCTGTAACCTTAGGCTGGAGGAAAATGAGCCCTGCATATAGGATGAATAAACCTACAACCAACTGGTGTGAATTGATATAATCACGAGGCTGCAGGAGCTTCCAGACTGGCAGTGTTGAAGCAATGTAAACGTAAACCATCAACACGACAATCCAGACTAAGAATGCCATGGATACACCACTTAGACCAAACATGACGGTGTTATCAGCCCCGCCAAAGTATCTCACAAGATCGATTTGCAATGCTGGAACACGGCTGGCAATAATGGCTGCACCATACATGACTGCCAGTGCGATCAATGAAGGTACAAGCATTCCCTTCTTCTTTTTATAAACGGCGTAACCAATCCAAATCGCGAGCGGTATTTGAAGAAATACCGAAAGAACACTCGCAGGGAATTTTACAAACAAGTTCGCAATGACCCATGCAAAAACAGCGTTGACCATCAAAACAAGTATTAAAATAATGAATAAGAACATGATTTTTGCACGTTTGCCAATCAGCTTATTTGTGATTGTACCTACTGATTGCCCCTTATTCCTGACTGAAAGTACAAGAGTTCCGAAGTCATGGACACCGGCAGCGAAGACAGTGCCTAAAATAACCCACAGGAATGCAGGAAGCCATCCCCAATACACAGCGATTGCAGGCCCTACAATTGGTGCTGCCCCGGCTACGGACGTAAAATGGTGTCCCCAAAGGATCATTTTCTTAGTTGGGACGAAATCCACGCCATCCGAATACTGATGTGCAGGTGTGACATAGTTAGGATCCAGACGGTAAATCTTTTCAGCTACCCACTTGGAATAGAAGCGGTAGCCGATCGCAAACACAATCATTCCGATCACAGCTAACCATAAAGAATTCATACATTTAAACCTCCTTTTTATGAGTTGGTACTACAACTTAATAATAAGAATATTTATCCAAATTAGTCAATAAATTCTGACTACTTTTTCGTTAAAATTTTGCTTTTATTCTTATCGGTAAAATATTTCCCAACATCCAAAATCGACATTATTTGACTTAATTATTGAAATGTTCAGATTATTAAAGTATAAATATGATAATCTACTAATCTTTTTTAGCTGGAATTTGATTTTAGGAGGAGTTTAATTGAAGAAGAAAGTCGTTTCCCTAAGTTTAACAGCAAGTCTTGCACTCAGCGGATTGGTTGCAGCTACCGGCTTCGCTGCCCCATCAGCAGATTCTCCATCAAAAAAGTTCACAAAGAGCCATGGCTCACATGAATTTGTAGCCGGCAAGCTGACAAATCCATCTGAAAAAGCAGCAAAGGATGTTGTCCTCGGATACCTAAAAGCTTCTAAAGGAAAATACAACCTGGGACCTAATGATAGTTTCGTTGTTAAATCTCAAGAAGCAGACAAGCTTGGTGGAGATGTTGTCCGACTGCAGCAAGTATATAACGGCGTTCCTGTATGGGGAGCAACACAAGCTGCCAGAGTTGACGAAAGCGGAGTTCTTAAAGTTTTTAGCGGAACTGTCAGCAAAGGACTAGACAGCAAGCTTGAAAAAACAGCCAACAGGAAATCACAGAGAGATGCAATTGCTGCAGCTGAAGCGGATTTGGGCTATAAACCTGATTATGAAGTGACACCATCGGCTGAATTGGTCGTTTACCCTGGTGAGGATCAGGCAGTGTACGCTTATCATGTCACATTGAACTTTCTGAGCCCTGAACCAGGTAATTACCAATACTTTGTCAATGCTGTAACAGGTGAACTCATCAATAAATACAATGCGATCGACACCGCTGGTAAAAACAATCCTTCTTTGAATGGCAGTGACACTGTTGGTTCTGGTGTCGGAGTTCTTGGCGACACGAAGACATTGAACACCCTTCTTTCAAATGGCTCCTATTATTTACAGGACAATACACGCGGAAATGGTGTTTTCACTTATGATGCAAAAAATAGGCAACGAACGCCTGGTTCCCTTTGGGTGGATGCTGATAATAACCTGAATGCAGTTTATGACGGTGCAGCAGTAGATGCTCACTACTATGCAGGTCTTACTTATGATTACTATAAAAACACTTTTGGCCGCAATTCATACGACAACAAGGGCGCTGCGCTGAAGTCCACTGTCCACTACGGCAGAAATTATAACAACGCATTCTGGAATGGCCAGCAAATGGTATACGGTGATGGAGATGGCACTACCTTCATCCCGCTTTCAGGTGGTCTTGATGTTGTGGCACATGAACTGACTCACGCTGTGACGGATTTCAGTTCTGACCTTGTTTATCAGTATGAATCAGGTGCTTTGAACGAAGCGATTTCCGATATCTTCGGAACACTTGCTGAATTCCATGACAATAACAACCCTGATTTTGAAATTGGTGAAGACATTTACACACCAAATACGGCAGGTGATGCTCTACGTTCAATGAGCGATCCTACTAAATACGGTGACCCGGACCACTACTCTAAGCGTTACACCGGCACTTCAGACAATGGCGGGGTTCATATTAACAGCGGAATCATCAATAAAGCTGCCTACCTTCTAAGTCAAGGTGGAACACATTATGGAGTAGCGGTCACAGGTGTTGGAACAGAGAAAATGGGCGCGATTTTCTACCGAGCAAATACTGTGTATTTCACTTCTTCAACGAACTTCAGCCAGGCACGGGCAGGACTGGTCCAAGCCGCAACAGACCTTTATGGGGCAGCTTCTGCGGAAGTGAATGCTGTCAATAAAGCCTTTGATGCTGTAGGAGTAAATTAATAGGTTCATATTCTAAGAGGCTGGCTCAATATGATTTGAGCCAGTTTCTTATTATGCCGACTTCGCACTTTCTCAGTGTGATTGAAAATAGCATCATGGTTTGAGGCACCGAGGTTTTGGTTTACATTGTTTTCTGGCACCAATAACCCCTATTGTTAACCTCTTTTATGGGAGTCCTGAGTAATCGGGCACATATATCGTTCATTTGGTTCCTAAACCGCTTTACAGCTAGAATGTCAGTTGAGCGGTTCTTGACAACTTCTATCTTTCCGCCGAAAAGCTGTCTGAATTACGCGATATTATTGACAACTTTAGACCTTTATTCCCAAAACCTGTCTCAATACAAGCGGATTCTTGACAGCTTTGGCCTCGTATCCTGAAAAGCTGTCACAATAACAACAGAATCTTGACAGCTTTGGGCGCGTATCCTGAGAAGCTGTCAAAATAGCAACAGATTCCTGACAGCTTTGTCTCCGCATCCTGAAAAGCTGTCAAGATAACATCGGATTCTTGACAGCTTTGGCCTCGTATCCTGAAAAGCTGTCACAATAACAACAGAATCTTGACAGCTTTGACTTCATTTCCTGAAAAGCTGTCATAATAACAACAGAATCTTGACAGCTTTGGCCTCGTATCCTGAAAAGCTGTCACAATAACAACAGAATCTTGACAGCTTTGACTTCATTTCCTGAAAAGCTGTCATAATAACATCGGATTCTTGACAGCATTGGCCGCGTATCCCGAGAAGCTGTCATAATAACATCGGATTCTTGACAGCTTTGGCCGCAAATCCTGAAAAGCTGTCATAATAACATCGGATTCTTGACAGCTTTGCGCGCGTATCCCTAGAAGCTGTCAAAATAGCAACAGATTCTTGACAGCTTTGGGCGCGTATCCTGAGAAGCTGTCAAGATAACATCGGATTCTTGACAGCATTGGCCTCGTATCCTGAAAAGCTGTCACAATAACAACAGAATCTTGACAGCTTTGACTTCATTTCCTGAAAAGCTGCCACAATAACAACAGAATCTTGACAGCTTTGGCCACAAATCCAGAATAGCTGTCTAAAAGAATCACTATGCACTGTTAAATATTAAACTATAGGAATCCTTTACCAATTTACTTTACTGCTTTAATTTAATGATTGACATTCATAAATAATAGCTGTAATATTTAGAGAAATTTAAAAATTCAATAATATGAAATCTTATCCAGAGAAGCTGAGGGTCCTGGCCCTGTGAAGCTTCAGCAACCTTCAACAGTGTTTGTTGAAAAGGTGCTAATTCCAGCAAGTTTTTGAAACTTGGCAGATAAGAAGAATGGCTACTAACTGTAAAGTCTTCTTCTTAAGAAGGCTTTTTTTGTTTTATTGGGGACCTCTCACTCTGACTTTCTGGATCATTGTGGATCAAGTCCCTTTTTTAAGTCGATAATCTCGTCTTTTCTCATAAAACAAAAACTGCCGTCTGACTATAAACATTAGGAGTGAGTAAATTGGCAGAAATCGATACAAAGTTAGCACAGCTTGGCAACAGGAGTGAATCATCAACAGGTGCGGTCAATCCACCAATCTATTTAACGACTGCCTACCGCCACGATGGGATTGGTCAATCCAGTGGTTATGATTATGTCCGCACGGGCAACCCTACTCGCGAAATTCTTGAAAAGGCTATTGCAGACCTGGAGGAAGGTGACCATGGCTTTGCCTGCAGCTCTGGAATGGCAGCAATCTGGACCGTACTCTCATTATTCGAGCACGGAGATGAGTGGATTGTTTCAAAGGATTTATACGGAGGAACTTACCGGCTTCTGGAGCAGGGTTTCAAAAAGTGGGGATTAAATAGTACATATGCTGACATGTCAGATTTAAACGAAATCAAATCGGTTATCACTCACAGAACGAAGGCTCTTTTTGTGGAAACACCGACAAACCCGCTGATGGAGCAAGCTGATATTGAAGCTATTGCAAAAATCACAAAGGAGTACGGTATTCTGCTGATTGTTGATAATACCTTCTACACTCCCCTGCTGCAAAAACCATTGGCTTTAGGTGCTGATATTGTGATCCACAGTGCAACCAAATATCTTGGTGGTCATAATGATGTTCTTGCAGGGCTCATCGTTGCCAGAGGTCAGCAAATATGTGATTCCCTCGCCCTTCATCATAATGGCGGTGGTGCGGTGCTAAGCCCTTTTGACTCCTGGCTGCTTATCCGCGGGATGAAAACCCTGGCATTAAGGATGGAGCGCCACGAGCAAAATGCCAGGGAGCTTGTGGATTTTCTACAGATTCATCAGGCAGTGAAGGATGTCCTTTATCCCGGCAGAGGCGGAATGATTTCTTTCAGGGTACACTCTCCTACCATAGTTAATCCTTTTTTAAAAAGTCTATCAACCATTACTTTTGCGGAAAGCCTTGGCGGTGTCGAAAGCTTCATCACCTATCCTGCTACTCAGACACATGCTGATATACCGGCTGAAATTCGCGAACAAACCGGAGTTTGCGACCGACTGCTGAGATTCTCTGTGGGAATCGAGAATGTTGAGGATTTGAAGAATGATTTAGAAGAAGCCTTCAAAAAGGCATGTCAGGAGGCAGAAGCTATATGAGTCATCGATATACATTCGAAACCCATCTGCTCCATAACAAGCATAAATTCGATCCTGCTACCGGTGGAGTCAGCGTACCGATCCATCACTCATCTACATTCCATCAATCGTCCGTAGACAAATTCGGAAAATATGATTATAGCCGCAGCCTGAATCCCACCAGAGAAGCACTTGAGGAAATCATCGCCGAACTGGAGGGCGGTGTCCGGGGATTTGCTTTTTCTTCCGGGATGGCTGCTATCTCAACAGCCTTTTTGCTTCTTTCTAAGGGAGATCACGTGGTCGTAACTGAGGATGTTTATGGCGGAACTTACCGGATGGTTACCCAGGTTTTGAACCGTTTTGGAATTGAGCATACTTTTGTGGACATGACCGACCTTGATGCGGTGGAACAAGCGATTAGGCCAAACACTGCATTGCTATATGCAGAAACACCTTCTAATCCATTGTTAAAGGTAACAGATATTCATGCTATCAGCCAAATTGCAAAGAAACACGGCGCCTATACTTTTGTCGACAACACTTTCATGACTCCCTATTTGCAGCGTCCGCTTGAGCTTGGAGCTGATATTGTCCTTCACAGCGCCACAAAGTTTTTGTCCGGCCACAGTGATACAGTCGCGGGTCTGGCGGTAGTCAAGGATGAAGAACTGGCCAACAGGCTTTATTCCCTACAGAACTCTTTTGGAGCAGTCCTGGGGGTTCAGGATGCATGGCTTGTCATGAGAGGTATCAAGACTTTATCTGTCAGAATGAACCAATCCCAGGAAAGTGCAAAAAACATCGCTGGATTTTTACAGGAACAGCCTTTAATCAAGAATGTCTTTTACCCTGGCCTTGTGAACCATCCGCAGGCAGACCTTCAGACCCAGCAGGCATATGGGCCCGGTGCAGTACTTTCCTTTGAACTTGAAGATGCGGAGGTTTTAACTAGATTTATAGAACAAGTGAAACTGCCAGTTTTTGCAGTCAGCCTTGGGGCGGTCGAATCCATCCTCTCCTACCCTGCAAAAATGTCACATGCTGCCATGCCGCTGGGTGAACGGGTAAGGCGTGGAATCACTGATGGTCTTCTTCGTTTATCAGTCGGATTGGAAAGCGCCGACGACTTGATTTTGGACTTTAAGCAAGCTTTAAAGAGCATTGCAACTATAGCAGTAAGTAAGGAGGAAGTATAATGAGTTTCCTGAACCGCCTGGAAAATGAAATTTTAATCGCCGATGGAGCGATTGGTACTCTCCTCCACTCTTATGGAGCTGGTACCTGTTATGAAGAGTTGAACATTTCTCATCCTGATGACATCATACAGATCCATAAAGCCTATATTAACGCGGGTGCCGATCTAATCCAGACGAACACCTATGCAGCTAATTATATAAAACTAGAAAGATATGGACTCGAGGATCAGGTGAAAGAGATCAATAGTGCCGCAGTAAGACTCGCCCGTCAGGCAGCAGGCACCGATGCATATGTCCTCGGAACAATTGGCGGGAACCGGGGAATCAGACCTTCCGCCATCCCGATTGAGGAAATCAAAAGAAGCTTCAGGGAGCAGTTCTACTGTCTTCTCCTTGAGGGTGTGGATGGACTTTTGCTAGAGACATTTTATGATATGGATGAAATCGAGACCGTGCTTGAGATTGCCCGAAAGGAAACCGATCTGCCAATCATCGCCCAGGTATCCCTCCAGGAAATAGGAATCATGCAGGATCAGACACCGCTACAGGAAGTTTTCAATAGACTCGAAGACCTCGGTGCCGATATTGTCGGTCTTAATTGCAGACTTGGGCCCCATCATATGATTTCCAGTCTGGAACAGATAGAGATACCTTCAAAGGCATTTCTTTCTGCCTACCCAAATGCCGGGTTGCCGGCCTACACAGATGGGAAATTCCATTATGAGGGCAATCCGGAATACTTTCGGAAGTCTGCGCACAGATTCCGTGACCAGGGAGTCAGGCTGATTGGGGGCTGTTGCGGAACAACCCCTGAACATATTAAGGCATTTGCTGATGAGCTAAAGGGATTGCAACCAGTGTTATATAAGAAAACCCCTGCAAATAAGCCGAAAATTGTTGTCACACCATCTGACATTAAAAGGCCTTTAGCTCCACTGCATCAGGTAGTGAAAGAACGGCCTTCCGTGATTGTGGAGCTTGACTCTCCACGAAAACTGGATACAACTCGTTTTTTTGAAGGAGCAAAAGCACTAAAGGATACAGGAATTGATGCCCTGACGCTAGCTGATAATTCACTTGCTTCACCAAGAATTTCGAATTCGGCAATCGGCCATCTCGTAAAGGAAAATTTCGGTTTGCGCCCCCTTGTACATCTAACTTGCCGGGACAGGAACATTATTGGACTTCAGTCCCATTTAATGGGCTTGCATACGCTTGGACTTCATGATGTGTTAGCCGTAACGGGCGACCCTGCTCGTGTAGGTGATTTTCCTGGTGCGTCATCTGTTTTTGATGTCTCTTCCTTCGAATTAATAGAGATGATCAAACAGTTTAATGAAGGTCTCTCCTATTCTGGAAAAGATTTAGGACAAAAAGGAGCTTTCTCGGTCGGCGCTGCCTTCAATCCAAATGTTCGTTCCATCGAAAAGGCTGTCATGAGGATGGAAAAGAAAATCCTTGCTGGAGCTGATTATTTCATCACCCAGCCTGTTTACTCGGAAAAAATGCTTCAGGAGGTCCATGAAGCAACAAAGCATATAGAAGCCCCAGTCTATATCGGGCTGATGCCGCTTACGAGCAGCAGAAATGCTGAATTCCTTCATAATGAGGTCCCTGGTATCAAGATATCACAGGAGATACTCGACATTATGGCGAAATTTAATAATGAACCGCTTCAATCCAAAAAGGAAGGCATCGCGATTACAAAAGGTTTGATTGAGGCTGCAGCAGAACTGTTTAACGGAATCTATATCATCACACCTTTTATGAATTATGAGATGAGTGTCGAGTTATCGAGCTACGCTAATGAATACAGCAGCCTTCTAATGAGGAGGAAACAAAATGTCAACCTTGTTAACTAAACAGATGAAGAAAAAAATCCTGATCATGGACGGAGCAATGGGAACGATGCTCCAGCAGGCAGACTTGACCCCAGCAGAATTTGGCGGCGAAGAATATGAAGGCTGTAACGAAATCCTGAATATAACAGTGCCGGAAGTAATTGAAAATATACATCGGGAGTACTTCGAAGCTGGTGCAGACATCGTTGAGACCAATACCTTCGGTGCTACAAGCTTGGTCCTTGACGAATACAACCTGGGACATAGAGCGTACGAAATCAACAAAGAAGCAGCTCTTATTGCCAGAAAAGCTGCTGACGAGTCATCCACTCCCTCCCAGCCTCGATTTGTGGCAGGTTCTATGGGACCGACAACTAAAACATTGAGCGTGACCGGGGGGTCAACCTTTAAAGAAATGTCTGCTTCCTACGAAGAACAGGCACTTGGCCTGATTGATGGCAATGTTGATTTGCTATTGCTCGAAACGAGCCAGGACTTGCTGAATGTAAAAGCAGCCTATACGGGAATCCAGCGTGCATTCCAGAAAAGTGGAAAAGAGCTTCCCCTCATGATCTCTGCCACAATTGAACCAATGGGCACGACACTTGCCGGCCAATCAATCGAAGCCTTTTATATTTCAGTTCAGCATATGAATCCGGTCGCGATTGGATTGAATTGCGCAACCGGTCCCGAATTCATGCAGGAGCATTTGCGTTCTTTGTCCTCCCTTTCATCTTCTGCAGTCAGCTGTTATCCAAACGCTGGTCTGCCCGATGAAGAAGGTCAATATCATGAAACGCCGGAAACCCTCGCTCAGAAGCTCTCTGATTTTGCTCGTGAAGGCTGGTTGAATATCGTCGGTGGCTGTTGTGGTACGACACCGGCACATATAAAGGCGATTTCTGAAAAAATGAAGGAACGCCCCCCAAGGCAGACAAAAGAAAACAATCTGCATATGGTTTCTGGGATCGAGCCATTCATTTACGACGATCCAACCCTGAGGCCAATCATGGTAGGTGAACGTACGAATGTAATTGGATCACGGAAATTCAAGCGCTTGATTTCGGAGGGCAAAATCGAAGAAGCAGCAGAGATCGCAAGGGCCCAGGTTAAAAACGGAGCGCATGTCATCGATATCTGCCTTGCTGACCCGGACCGAGATGAGCTTCATGATATGGAACAATTCATTAAGGAAGTAGTGAAAAAAGTTAAGGCTCCGCTCGTTGTTGATTCTACTGATGATGAGGTAATCGAAAAAGCCCTGAGTTATTCCCAAGGTAAGGCAATCATCAATTCCATAAATCTAGAAGATGGCGAAGAACGGTTCGAGTCAGTTTCTCGCCTCATCCACAAATACGGTGCTGCTGTTGTTGTTGGGACGATTGAAGAAGAGGGTATGGGTGTTTCCGCTGAGAGGAAATTGGAAATTGCTAAACGATCGTACGACTTACTTGTCAATAAATATAAAGTACCGGCACAGGATTTGATTTTTGATCCGCTCGTCTTCCCTGTCGGCACCGGAGATGAACAATACATTGGCTCAGCCAAAGCAACTGTTGATGGAATCAGAATGATCAAGGAAACTTTCCCGGAAACGCAAACAATCCTCGGAATTAGCAATGTTTCCTTCGGCCTGCCGCCTGTTGGCCGAGAAGTATTGAATTCGGTATTTCTTTATCACTGCACCCAGGCAGGTCTCGACTACGCCATTGTGAATACGGAAAAGCTCGAACGATTTGCTTCTATCAGTCCTGAAGAAGTTAAAATGGCTGAAGAGCTGTTATTCAATACAACAGATGAGGCACTTGCTGAATTCACTGATTTTTACCGTGATAAAAAGAAGGATACAAAAAGCACCCTGCCTGATATGACACTAGAAGAAAGACTGTCTTACTATGTGGTTGAGGGTACAAAAGAAGGCCTCCATCCAGATCTTGATATTGCACTTGAAATCTACCCTGCCCCACTGGATATCATTAACGGACCATTGATGGATGGAATGAAGGAAGTTGGCAGGCTGTTCAATGATAATCAATTGATTGTGGCCGAGGTGCTTCAGAGTGCAGAGGTCATGAAGGCTGCCGTATCTTATTTGGAGCCTCATATGGAGAAAAATGATTCAACGGCTGCAAAGGGGAAAGTGCTTCTCGCCACTGTGAAAGGCGATGTCCATGATATCGGCAAAAACCTGGTGGATATCATCCTTAGCAATAATGGTTATGAGGTAGTCGATCTGGGAATCAAAGTAGCTCCAACTGCCCTGATTGAGGCAATTAAAAAGGAAAATCCGGACATCATCGGACTATCTGGCCTGCTTGTTAAATCAGCGCAGCAGATGGTGCTGACGGCTCATGATATGAAGCAAGCAGGGATAGACATTCCAATTCTTGTGGGTGGTGCTGCTTTATCAAGGAAGTTCACAGATACAAAGATTGCTAAGGAGTATGACGGGCTTGTATTATATGCAAAAGATGCGATGAACGGCCTGTCTATCGCGAACCAACTACGGGAACCGGATGGGTATGAACAGTTTTTAACAGAACAAAAAGCAAAGCAAGAAGCCGCGATGAATAAGCCAGAATTCACGACAACAGGCCGAAATTTTGCCACAACAGTTTTGGAACGTCCCAAAGTGACGGCAAAGGCTCCGGTATTCATCCCGCAGGATACGAAAAGGCATCTCGTTAAATCCTACTCCCTGTCCCATATTGAACCGTATATCAACCTGCAAATGCTTATAGGGCATCATCTTGGATTAAAAGGAAAGGTAGAAAACTTGCTGGCTGAAGGTAATGAAAAGGCAGTTAAGCTTCAGGAGGTTGTCCAATCCCTTTTACAGGAAGCCAAGTTGAAGGATTGGATCAAACCTGCTGCCGTTTATCAGTTCTTCCCTGCCCAGTCAGATGGAAAGAGACTTAACATTTTTAATCCTGAACAACCAGATCAAATCCTCGAAACCTTTGATTTTCCGAGACAAGAGGTTGCACCTGGATTATGCCTTGCAGATTACGTTCGCTCTGTGGATGATCGCAAAAAGGACTACGTTGGAATGTTCGCAGTCACTGCAGGTGCAGGAATTCGCCAGGCAGCGGGACAACTAAAAAAAGAAGGAAGATTCCTGGAAAGCCATGCCCTCCAGGCACTTGCACTTGAAACGGCAGAAGGTTACGCCGAACTCATTCACCGCCAAATCCGCGATCGATGGGGCTTCCCGGACACACCTGATATGACAATGAAAGACCGTTTCGCCGCCAAGTATCAAGGACAGCGTTTTTCATTCGGATACCCTGCATGTCCGGATTTGGAAGATCAACGTAAGCTTTTCAACTTGATCAAACCAGAAGACATCGGAATTAATTTGACCGACGGATTCATGATGGAACCGGAGGCATCGGTCACGGCTATCGTCTTCTCCCATCCAGAAGCAAGGTATTTCAATGTGTTGAAAAATTAGGAATATAAAACTTTCAGCGAGAGGGATTTCCCCCTCTTGCTTTTTAATTTGTCTTTTTTTCATTGGGTGTTACTCTCGAAAATACTAAAGTGTATAATTCCAAGAAAATGAACCTTTTTATTTAGGACAATCGTCTATACTTCAGTAAAAAGAATTGAGGTGCGAAATTGGAGCCCAGCAGAAGAAGTATTAGTAATGAGGAATTACTCGAGGTGCTGATCGAAGACTATGCAGATCGCGTGAATCGTTTGGCCTATACCTATGTGAAAAGTTGGCAATCTGCTGAAGATATCACCCAGGAAGTGTTCATTTCCTGTTATAAAAATTTAGATTCTTTCCGCAGTGAGAGTTCTTATAAAACATGGATTTTTAAAATTACCGTCAATAAATGTAAGGATTATTTAAAAAGCAAATGGTATAAATCAATCGTCCCTATTGAATTTGGATGGTCTTTAATACCTGGAAGCAAAACCTCACCTGAAGAGGACGTTATAAATAAAAACAAACATTATACCCTTTCAAAAAACGTGATGAGTCTTCCTGCGAAATATCGTGAAATAATCATTCTGTATTATTACGAGGACTTGAACATTGCTGAAATTAGTAATCTGACCAGTATAAATCTTGATACAGTTAAAACAAGGTTAAGGCGTGCCAAAGCATTGCTTCGTAAAAAGTACGAAGGAGTAGATGAGAATGGAGAATAAATTAAAGGAACTGCGTTCAAGCATGGATCAAACAGTGTTGAATAACCGGCGTTTTAACAGCACGGAAAAACAGCTGATTTTAGAGAATGCACTAAATCCTCATGAATCTAAAAAAACCAACTTCATTGGTCCAATTCTTTCAGTGGCATTTTCTGTGATGTTCTTGTTTTCGATAGGTTCATTTACTTATTATGAGCTATTCCCTGATACACGACAGGCAGATATCTCACCCCCTGATACAGCCGTTAGTGAAACTGGAGAGAAAAACGTGGAGATTCCATTAGAAGAAGAGAAGCCTCTTATGGAAGAAAACAACAAATACTGGGAGGATATCACGGAATTAGATCAAGGAACACATTATGATATGGCGACAAATGCTAGAGATTATATCGCGAGTGCAAATATATCTATTCATCAGACACCAGCTCCTGATTCCAAGCTGATTCAAAAGGGATATGATGAGATGTATTTTTATTACCTTGAGGCATCTGCGATTCAAAATGGCTTGAATATAATTGCCGTTAAAGGAATGGATATTGAAAAGGATTTTAATAATCTCTACAACTTAACCATGATTATTTATGAAGAACAAGGTAAACGGACAGATGGCGTCAATTTAGATGGGGTAAGTAAATTTGACGCTCATAAATATTGGAAAGAGCCGACGGACGAAATGAAGCTGGCAGTGAGTTATTTGCAAAAATTACTCAATGATCTTGATATTGCTATCAATAAAGGTGGTATCGGAGAAGACAATGGGTTTTCTTATCAAGGAGATGGTGAAAAAACAGAAGAGTTACAGGTTTTTATCGATTCATATTTTGGTTTTTAAAAATGGATAATTAATCACTTAATGGTAAATATTATTTCTATGAAGAAATCCTGGAGGTTTTTTTATGGAATACCAACATAACATGGAGTTTGAAATCCGAAATGGCTTTTTGCCGAATATGTACAACTCAGACAGATTGAAGGTTTTAGAGGTTTCAAACAGCAGCGTAATCATAAAAATGAATAACACGGAGAATCGAAGTGTGTTTCCAGTGGATAATTTTGATTATTGGATTAAACGCGGCTTGTTAGTGAATGTACATGAAAAGAGACGGACTTCCTAAAACATGAAAACAGCGGAATGATTTCACCCGCTGTTTTCTTTAGTTATGCTATTCATGAAAATAAACCCTGCGGCGATCATGGCCAATTGAAACGTAGAATGGCTTCCTATCATAAAATCTGGCACCGGATAAGAGGTCGGAATGAACCAGAAGAACGAAAAATAGATCAACGGAAGGGTTATGAAAATATTCTTTAACCAGTTGAATTTCCATTTTCCATCCTTTTGATTTTCCTTCAATAACCCTGGGATTCCAAGATAAACGCCAAGAGGAAGATACAATGTAGTAGCAAGAATAATCCAGGGATAGAGTCTAAAAGTTTCCGTTCCGATATTTTCAAATTTTTGCTGGAGGTTTCCAATAACAACCAACAACATGATAAAACCTGCCATATACAATAGATACTTTATAATTACTTTGATTGATTATCCCTCCTTAATGATTTAATCCACTTAGACCTCTTAAACTCTGGGTAAAGTTTATAAGTTTCTCTAAAATCACTTTTCCGTTTCATTTCTTCCTTCTTTGTATTCCAGATATATTCTAATGCTAAATAATTCATTTCCAAATCATTCGCCTCCCTTGTTCTTAATTTAAGAATAAGGGAACTGACTAATGGAAACATTCACCATCAGATTGATTCTTTCTACATCTTATGGCGGAATGAATTTAAGACCTTTAAATTCCTTTTTTCATTTGTGCTTCGTATTCTGTGGATGTCCTCACTTCTACGGTCAAAGAACCTTTTCCAACTACTGCTTTCAGCAAAAGAGGCACGCCTGTTGTGTTTTCGAACCTGAAGTCCTTTCCTCCATAGGAAACCGTTGCGTCCCTTCCTTCAGGAACATAGCCTACAGATAGGGAATGATGATGTTTTTCCACATACCCAACACCAAGTACATCCACAGCATTGTATAAAGTAGAAGAAGTCTGACAGATGCCTCCCCCGATCCCCATGACCAGCTTTTTGTTCACAATTTCCTCAGCCGGCTGATAGCCATGTGCTTCATCACTCGGTCCTACAGTTGTATTAAATGAAAACACATCACCCACACCCAGGATGACATTGTTAATTGCTTCAGCTGACAGCTCAATATTTTTCGTCCTGCCCGCAACTGAAGGATTAAAATAGGTTGTATATTTCCCTACAATAACCTCACTTAGCTGGGCAGCATCATTCATTTCATATCCGCTCGCCGTTACATAAAGTGGGAGTTCGACGTCCCCTCCTTTTTCTGATGCCTGAATTATACTTTCGACAAATTCGGCTTCGTCCAAGATGATTAGAGGACTCCCTTTAATCACCTGGCCATCCGGACCAAGTTTATCCGGAATCATCCGATGGTCGTAACCTGGTGTGGAATCCGTCCCTCGAGCTAATTCACGAGCCCATTTTTCCAATTCAGCTTTATATTTTTCATTATCGTTTCCGTAGCCCATTTCAACCGGTGTAAGTGACTTGATCACATCCTGAGTGGTAGGCTCAATTACATTCACTACAATTGGTTGAATTTCTTCTTTCTCTTGTTCTTCCGCCTCTGCATCCTTTTCCTTATTTTCACTCTCTGTCTTTTCCTCGTGTTCAATCACTTTATTTTCAGTCTCATCTTTCTTCGCATGTGATTGTGAACATCCAGCTAATCCAATGAATACCGCAACCAACAACAACCAAATAAGCTTCGAATTTCTCCCCATGTTTCCCCCATCATTCCTCTTTATATTTAAAACCAGCATTCTATTATATTCAGGGATACTTTTCCATATTTCCGGAAATTTGTATTATTAATAAAAATAATCACATATGTCTTCACATTTTGATGAAAAAAGGATAAAATACATTTAAACCAATAAGAAAGGTCGGATTTAACATGACTACTGAGTTTCGCACGATTCCTCAGCCATTGGTAAAAACAAATCAGTGGTTCATTGTCATTAGTGTTATAAGTACCTGGCTAACAGGTGTTGAGTGGATATTAATATTGCCGCTGCTCGCAGGAATTTCAGGACTGGTGTTCGAATATAATCCGGTCATGCGAATAGCCAGCACTTTCCTGCGAAAGCAACCGTCAGATTATATACCGGAAGACTGGGAGCAACAGCAGTTCAATCAAAAAATCGCTGTTGGCTGCTTAACAGGCGGACTTATTTCCTATGCCAGCGGTTTAACTGTTTTAGGACACATATTTACAGTTATGGTTGCGTTAGCTGCCTTTATAGCAATCCTGGGATTTTGCATTGGCTGCTTTATTCGTTTCCAATGGTCCAAATACAAACCCAAAAAGCATGCAGCCAATTCTTAAGAGAGACCCATTCATTCTATTTGGGTCTCTTTTTGTTTGGATTCCCCCATCATTTTTTCGTTAAATTGCTGTGAGTTCCCCCTTGGAATACTGAGTGTATTCTATTGCTCTTTCTTGATCATCTTTGCTAAATAGACAATCTGCCCAGCATGGTTTGCTTGATGGACAATCTGGCGCTGGATGGCTTTAATGGCGGTGTGCGGTTCGTTTCTTATATAAACTGTTTGTTCCATGTCCTTTTCTGATAACTGTGAAAGTGTCTGAAAAAGTACAGTCCAGCCATCATCCCAATGAGATAGCAAGTCCTCCCTCGTGGCAAATGTTCCCTCGAATTCTCCATCCCTGTTGCGATCAGGTTTCTCACCATCAGTTGTCAAAAAGTCACGGAACCTTGATTTAAGATTGCCGCTCATATGATTGGCAATAATGGCAATGCTGTTTGATTCTTCGTTGGGCGAGTAGTGAAGCTGCTTTAAGTCCAATTGTTCCATCGCTCTTTCAGCCTGAGTTTTAAACTCATGAAATTATAAGTTACCATCTTTAAATAAGTAATTATCCACACCCCCCTTAAAGTAATTATTCCTCCTAAAAGAATGAATTCCTTCATTATATTTCCATTATCAGGATATTTTTTTATTGGTTGAAATTCGACTTTTGATTTCCTAAACAACTCACACTACTAAAGTGGTTCGATTATTAAAGAGGTTGTATAAAAATGTGTGAGATTCATAAATGAACCTCACACATTTTTATACAACCTCTGCCAAATTAGCGTTAAAGCGATGTTTTTGAATGAAAATCAATCTGAATGATAATGATATTCCCGCTGCCAGCAATCCGATGGTCAACCCTACCCAGTAGCCAGAAGCTCCAAGCCCGGTATTATGGGCCAGCAGGTAGCCGACCGGAAGGCAGATGAGCCAGTAGGCAATCAATGTGATAATAAAGGATATATTCACGTCTTTGTACCCGCGCAATGCAGCGAGCGCTGTGGCCTGGATTGCGTCGGATATCATGAAAAATAAGGCATAGATCAAAAATTGGCCAGTTAAAGCGATTACTGCTGGTTCATTTGAATAAAATCCTGCTACCTCGTAACGGAACAGAACGACTAACAAACCGGCACCAACTGCAATAATGGCACCAAGATAAATCCCCATCCAGCTGTAAGCTTTGGCATCATTATAACGGCCAGCACCAACTTCGAATCCGACCAAAACAGTTTGCGCCATCGATATACTCATCGGAATCATATATAAGAAAGATACAATATTCAGAGCTGACTGATAGGCGGCAATGGTTGTGATGTTGAATTTACTGATCAAAATGGTAACGACGGCAAACATGCTCGTTTCAAAGAAGATTGATAAGCCCATCGGGACACCTATTTTCAAAATCTCCTTCACTTTCTCTCCGGAAAATTCCTTGAAGTATTTCAAACCGACAAACTCTGAGAATGGCTGTTGCTTGATAATGACCGCCGCTGTCATTCCCGCGATCACATAATAAGTAATCGAAGTTGCATACCCAGCTCCAGCCCCTCCTAATTCAGGAAAACCCCAATGACCGAAAATCAAGACATAGTTCAAGAAGAAATTGATTGGCAAGGACACCAGAAGGATATACATAACCACTCTTGTTTTTCCGAGCGCATAAATGAATGATCTCAATACGTTAAAGATAAATAAAGGGATGATTCCAAAACTTAAGCCTGCCAGGTAGCGAAACGCCGTTTCATGGACACTTTCCGGTAAGTTCATCGCTGTTAATAACGGATCAAGCAGAAAAACACCCGAAATGATGACAAGTACTGCAATAATGAATGCCAAATAAATACCATGGGTGAGGATTGATGATACTTCTTTGCCCTTCTTTTCACCAAACCGCTGGGCAGCGATCGGCGAAACCGCAAGGAGTATTCCGCTGAGTCCGGTAAAGACCGGGCTCCAAATTGAAGATCCAATGGCTACCCCCGCAAGATCTGAAGAATTATATTTTCCTGACATGATCGTATTGAAAAAGACCATTGAAAACATCCCTAATTGAGTGATCAATATTGGGATCAGCATGACAAAAATCTGTTTTATTTTCTCTTTTGTCGAATATGTCTGGTACATCTGTGTACTCCTTGAATATATTAATTATATAATTATAGCAAAATCTTGCATTAGGAATCGAAGTTTTTTCGAATTACTAAATATTAATATTATTTTAAAAATGGAAATACCCCCCTAATTATTTCCTTCAAAATCCTTGATACAATAGAAATATATCGAGGAGTGAATCAACATGAAAATCATAAAATTTATACTGCTATCGTCTCTGCTTGCCATCCTGTCATTTTCTGCGTGGATTTACTATCCCCAATACCAAATCAATAAAATCAAGCAGGAAAATGCTCCAACAGTTGAAAAGACCAATAAGCTTACTTATATAGATTATTACAGAACAATACCAGACAGTACCATTAACCATCTTGCTCTCGGGGACTCTATCATTCGTGGTTACAATATCCCAGAGGAAGAAAATTTCATCAGTCAATTTTCGACCCAGCTTAGTGTGGAAACTGGGAAACAAGTCGTTTCATATAATGAAGGAGTGATCGGGATAACAAGTGAGAGGTTGAATGAGCGCGTTCAGGCTGGAGTATACGACGAAGCGATCAAAGAGGCCGATCTCATAACAGTTAACGTCGGTGGAAATGACATTCTTAAATTGGTCAAAAAGAGCGATATCTATAGTGCACTTAAATCCTTCGACAGTCTGCAAGGAGGATTTTCAGAAAATCTTGCTGAGATTACTATAAAAATTGGCGAATTGAATCCTTCAGCGACAATCGTTCTTCTTGAGCTTTATAACCCAATGCCAGCAGATCACCAATTTTATTCCCTGGCAGATAAGCTTCTTCCAAAATGGAATTTAATGATTTACGAAGCAGCAAAGGGAACACCATCCTCCATAGTCGTACAAACTACGAATGTAATCAACAGCGATAATCTGGACTATTTGGCCAGTGACGGAGTGCATCCTAACCCTTCTGGAAACACAGCCATATCAAGTCAGATACTTCAGCAATTTCAACAACAGCATAAAGCGGATGCCGTCCTGGCAAACCGCCAAAATTAGGCTGGGCTTCACGCCTGGCTTTTATTTATTTTTGCTGTTCCTCCTGGAAATGTTCATTTAACAATGGGTTTTCAGTTGTGGCAAAGTTTACGGATTGCAGACTTGATTCTTCATCCAGTCCGAATAATTTAGCTACCTCACTCTCATAGGCATGATCTGCCCTATTTTTCTTCATTTCCATGCACCTCCTTTCAAGGATTCAATTTAAGAGCGATATTCCGCCTGATAGGGGTTTTGCCCAGATGTAACGACATCAGTGTGTCTGTGTACCCTAACAGCCGGTTTACAATTTCTACATCCAGTCCATAGACCAGCTGATGATTTCGTTCCTCATGAAGTCCGGAATCATCAAATATTTCCTTAATGCCGTATAGATTATAATGGATTACTGCCTTCCCCACTGCTCCTCCAATGCCTTGATCCTTAAACCCTGGCAGAAATTCATACCATTCTTCTTCTGTGGCAGAACGGAAATTTTTCGTGAACTTCATCCCAGTGATTTCTCCAGATATGTTTTAGTAGTCTATAGGGATAATTTTATTTTGATCGCTTATTGGTCTCACCACTTACATTTGCTTATTTCTTAACTAAATCATCCCGGTCAGCTGCGAGTGGTGGCTGTTCTAGCCATCCTTCATCAATCATGATATTAGCGCCATCCTGAGCGTATAATAATATCTCCGAGTTTAAGCGAGCATAACTGGTTACAATATCTTTCCTTTGACTGGCAGCAACAGACATTCCATAGTTACCGCTTCCGGAAAAATTCATTAGACCAAAATGGAACATCATCAATTTATCTGAAAATGGAGGTTCCTGTGATTTGGAAACCTCGTGATTCCAAGTCATTGGTACAGGAAGATTCTCATCAAGCAGATATCAAGAAAAAACCTTAATATGTTTTTCCGATATTTCCTTTCCTCTCATAAAATATTTTCTTACTTTATTGGATTGGGCAACCTGGCTAAAAGCAATTGCAAGTGCTTCCCCCAATTTATTCGTTTGTATATTCGAGTAGAGATGAGTGATTTCCATCCCGGTCAATGGCCGTTTTTCACTCATAAAGCCTGATAAAAAGGATTTTTTATGAATAAACTCATTTTTGTCAGGGTAAGGGATATAAGCAGGCCGGACTGCTAATCCTTTCTTTTGCAATAAATTTGTTGCTTCATTATTTAACTCAATTGTTGACTGTAAACATTTCGTGTAAAAGGATAAAACATCACTCCTGAACATATGGGGCTGAATGAAGCCGTAGATGGCCAATCCTCCTCTAGCCATGTGCTTGATATAATTTAAATAGAACGGATCAGAAAATAACCTTGGTGCATTCTTGTGTACGTCCTGTGCTGTAAAACCGATGGGGACAGGAATGTTTTCCTTAACAAATATCTCTTTAATACCTTGTACATGTTGTACTGATATATCCAGCGCATGCTCCACCACTGTTTTAATCTCGGGGTCGACGACTTTTTCAAGGAAGTGTTCAAAAACACAAATGGACATTGTATCTCCAAGGTAATTTTGGTGTAGCGATGCTAATTCAGCTGATGTCAATGGAATGTTTTCATGTTCTGCCACATCTTTCAAACCCTTCTGTTTATTTAAGGATAGATTCCCCCTTAAAAACGAAATTATAATTGTATACCAGCACCGGTTATGGTCAACATTTACAGTTTTTCGTCTGATTAGTAAGGTGTATTGATGAACCCAAAACAACAATCTGTTCCTTATTAGCAGCATTCTGTTTCGCAAACCCGTCAACTGCTGTATTTTTACCATGAAAAAATAAGCCTGCACCATGTTGAATAAAGGTGCTGGCTCTACTTGCAGTGATTATAAAAACCATACTTTCACAATCTTTTCGCCTTCAATTTCATATATGGCAACTGCCTTCTTCGGCCCGGAATTTTCCCTTCCTGTCACAAGTTCATGGTCTACAACCTTGTTGCCATGGACCATCCTCGCCAATAATTCAGCATGGTTGTTAGGATGCTCGTTAAAAAGCCTGCCATATCTTATACGCATTTCTTCAATACCTCTAGTGGTCACCTTGCTACCTGGGAAGTCCATAATCATGACATCGTCGCTATAGACAGATAAAAACTCTTCCAGATCTTGTTTGTTATATGCATCAAGCTGTTTTTGCGCTAGCATCTCTGAAATTCTTTTCAAAAGAACTGCACCCTTTCAATTGAAGTTATTTCAATTCTTTATTATACAAAACCCCCTGGAATCCAGGGGGATTGATTAGTTATTAGCTAATTTATGGGAGTGATTCTTGGCAGGAACTTTTCTGCCAATAGTATCTTCTGCTTGTGTTGCACGTTTGATAAAGAAAGCGAGCACCAAAGCGATGAATGAGAGGAAAACTGTTACATAAAAAGCGTCATTGATTCCATGCAGCATTGCCTGCATGGCAATCTGTTGTTCCATTTCTGCTTTAACAGCAGGTGTAACGGCTTTTCCAGCAGCTGCAGCCTCCTTAAGTGCTGAGGCAGCTAATTCTTTTCCATAGGATTCTGCACGCATTGACATGACCGTTACCAACAATGCTGTTCCAATCGCACCGGAAACCTGCTGCATCGTGTTGTTCATCGCGGTACCGTGTGGATAATAACGTGCAGGCAATTGGTTTAGACCATTCGTGTTTACAGGCATATTAACCATGGACATCCCGAACATGCGAACTGTATACAGGATGATCAGCTGAGTATATGTTGTTTCCATTGATAGCTTGCTGAAATAATAGCTCGTCACAAGCGTGATGATCAGACCGATGATGGCCAAGGCGCGACCACCAAATTTGTCAAATAATCTTCCGGTAATCGGAGACATAATCGCCATGGCTATCGCACCTGGCAACAGCATTAAGCCCGCATCCAATGGAGAAATTCCGCGTATTGTCTGCACGTAGATTGGCAGCAATAGCATTCCCGAGAACAGCGCCATTGTAACGATCATTGAAATCACAGAAGATAAAGCAAACATTGGATACTTATAAATCCTGAAATTCAACATAGGATTATCTTGGCCTAATTGACGAAGGATAAATACGATAAGTGATACTACTCCGATTGCCAAAGTTAGATAGACATGTGGACTATCCCATCCCTTCGAACCGGCAGAACTGAAACCGTACAAGAGCCCGCCAAATCCGACACTCGACAAGGATAATGAAATAATGTCCAGACGCATATGCACTTTCTCTTTTTTATCTTTTAACATGAAAAATCCAAGTAAAAGGATTGTGGCAGCGATTGGCGTTACAAAATGGAAAAGCATTCTCCAGTCGTAATGCTCGATTAGCCATCCTGAAAGTGTCGGACCTATAGCTGGTGCGAACATAAGTACCAATCCGAATACGCCCATTGCGGTACCGCGTTTTTCAATTGGAAAGCTGACAAGCATGACATTCATTAAAAGTGGCATCATGATCGCCGTGCCGGATGCCTGAATCATACGCCCTGCTAATAAAAGCGGAAAAACGTGTGCTGCTCCGGCTATGATTGTACCCGCTGTGAATAAACCCATTGCCGTCAAAAATAATCGTCTTACCGAATACTTTTGAATCAAATACGCACTAAGCGGAATCATCACACCACTGACGAGCATAAATCCAGTTGTCAGCCATTGGACTGTCGTTGCCTCGACCTCCAAGTCAGACATTATAGATGGCAAAGCTATATTAAGCAAAGTATTATTTAAGAATGCGATAAAGGCTCCAACAATTAATACCGCCAGTATTCCATAGGGCGGTTTGTCAGGTGTTTTCATATTTTGTTCCATTCTATTTCCCCCTAAATTGTTCACAGATTTGTAAACAATGTAATTGCATAGAAACTAGCATATACCATCGGTCCAATTTTTGCAATGCTTTTAAACCACCTAAATGAAGGGATTTGTAATGTCCGAAAATTTAATGTAGTATATTTTTTATACAACCGGTACAAAAAAGGTTAAGGTGATCAAATGAACGACAGAAAACGTCAAGTTATTGAGAAAGCACATCAGCTATTCATAGAAAAAGGATTCCAGGCCACCTCTATACAGGATATCCTCGATTACAGCGGTATTTCAAAAGGAACCTTCTATAATTATTTCTCTTCCAAAAACGAACTACTCATGGATATCTTTAAAACGGCCTTCAGGAAGATGGAGATTGATCGTAATGGTTTACTGATTGGCCAGGACCCTGGTGACCCGAAAATCTTTATTAGCCAAATCGAATTCCAGATGACCGCAAACCGCGAAAATAAAATAGTACCTCTTTTTGAAGAAGTGTTTTTCTCTGGAGATAAGGAGCTCAAGCAATTTATCGAAGTGGGACAAATGAAGATGTTACGCTGGTTTTCCGGACGGCTCGGAGACATAACAGATGAAAATGCCCAGCCATACCTTCTGGATGCGGCGATTATGTTAAATGGAATTCTGCTTCAAAACATCAGGTTTCATCGTAAAGCAAACGGCGAGAAAGCGAGTATACGCCCAGTTGTTCGGTATAGTGTAACTCGGATTTTGAATATGCTTGATGAACTAGTGTTATCTGGGGAACAATTAGTGCCTCCGGAATTCTTGGATAAATGGCTTCCTGTTTCCAAAACAGAGGACCTTGACTGGAGGGGTAAAGTTCATTCAGTCATTTCCCGCCTGAAGAAACTGGACTGCAATAACATTGATTATCTTAAAAAGCTTGATTTCATCGAGGAAGAAATCCTTCGATCCTCAGCACCGAGAAAATTCCTGATTGACAGTGTCATTTTATCATTAGCCACGGCCGACAAAATTGAACTCATCGAGTTACAAGCACTGATAGACGAGAATTTGCTCGAAAAGGCATAAAAAAACGGGGTGGAAAACGTCTTTGTTTTCTGCCCCGTTAATTTTTGTATTTTAGGTGAAGATTCTGTGGGATAAGATAGCGGCGATCACTTTATTTTGCATTTATTTAAGCGTAATTTGATTTTCTCGTTTTATAAGTAGATTATCGAGATAAAAGTGATCATAATTTGCTTTTGTTTCGCTTAAAAGTCATATTTGCAACTATATATTCGTTCAATTATGTTTATTTTTCAGCATTTTAATGCTTAAAGAATTTTATTGGCGATTTTCACAACTTTATTGGCGAAAATATTTTTTTATTGGCGGAATTCACCTATTTATTGGCGATAATTATAATTTATTGGCGAACTGGAAATTTCGAGAGTTTTTTACCAGCTAACATTAAATCGGAATGTTACAGTAACATAACAGCTTTCTATGCGACTGTAATTTGCTGTTTCCTCGCTAAAATAGTCACATTACCGCCTTTAATGTGAATAGTAATCTAATTCTCTCTCGCCCTTCGAGCACAATGTGCACTTAAAGTGAATCTTCATTTTCCAGTTTACCTAAATAATATTCCACGAGTTCCGGGTAGTCTTCGAGCTCGGCTTTTCCTTGCTCATTAATGGCATAAACACCTCTCTCCACTCTTTCGTACCATTTATAATAGTTTTTCTGAAGGATCGAGGGCGTCTTCTCCCCCGCACCGAGAGCTACCAGCGCTTTTGGAGACATTTGTCCAAGTTTATCAAGATAACAGGCGATTTGGATGCAATTTTCTTTGTAGGCAGTCATGATTTTGCTTTTGCTGCTGCCTCCGATATTGTAGTCAGCGCTTCTTCCTTCTATTTCTTTAATCAACGCTGCTTTCTTCCTAATGTTCTTGCTTGTCATACGCTTATATGGTTCTGGATGAACTTTGAACTCAACACTTTTACGATTTCCAGCAAACGATACTATAATCAAGCCCAGTTCCAGCCTTTTCACTAATTGGAGGATATCATTCCAGCGTTTCCTTGAAATGCGCTTTGGTTTCGGAATCGCGATGTATACAAGATCAGTCAGGCGCTGCCTTCTCGTTGCTTGAAGCAAAAGGTCGATATTCAGATTTAGTTTTAATTCAACGATTATTAGATCCTCATCCTTAACAGCTGTTAAATCGCAATCATGTACCTCACCATTGACACGATAGCCTTGTTTTAAAAAATGTTTTCGGATCGGCTCATATAAATCGGCTTCGTATAATTGCTTCATGTGTTTCATTCCTGCCGTTTTTCCTATCATTATAGCAAACTTTTTCAAGGGATTAAGTCATTTAGACAAGCCTGCTACATATAATGTTTACGGATTATGCAGTGGAGGATAAACAAATGAGGATGTTATTTCTGTTTTTATTGACTCTTCTTCTAGGATTGATGATTTTTCTAAAGTTTGAAATGAATGAAGCCCGGAAGGTTTCCGACGAGGTTGAAACCGTGTATTTTACAGAAGAATACACCATTAATAAAACGGATGAATCTGGATATTACGGAGAAAGTACAGATGGTAAAAGCATTTATTTTAAAAAAGAAAAAGTGCCAGCCAACGAGAATATCAAAAGTGGAGATTCCGTTCTAGTTTACTTTGATAAAAGCGGCCGAATTGATGGACCTGTTAAAATCGAGAAAATAGACTAGGGAGCCAGCTGATTGCGGGCTCCCTGCACTTTATTATCGAATTGCTTTTGTTTCCTCGAGTTTTTGGGCGATTGCTGTCGTAAGCTCTTGACCGCTTTTAGGAAGTGAAGTTTTCATTACAGCATTCATGACTGGTGCAAGGGCGCCTTCTGCCGTCATTTCCAGATAACCAGTCATCTTTGTCCGGTTTTGTCCTAGCGCTTCTGCATTAAAATAACCGTTCCCGGTCAGATTTTCATTGATTCCCTTCAAATCAAATGTCACCCGAGTCGGTTCAATCCATTCCTTGATCGTCACCTGTAAACTGATTTTCTTTTTCAATACACCGACAGTTTCCTTGAAAGTCCAGTTAGACTGCTTTTCATTCAGCTTTTCATGACTGATATACCCAGGCAATAATGGTGCCCAGTTGTCCATATCTTTCACGAAATTCCAGACTTGTTCGATCGGAACATCAATTATGATATCGTGTTTTCCTTCTGGCATAATCTCTCCTCCTTTGATGATAATCCTCTAAGAGATATATGTTTTATGAACGGATTTATTCTGACAGTTAACAATGCTCCATCTTCCATTTAATTGGATAACGTAGAGATTAAGACGAAATTTGTAGAGATTATTGCAGATTCCGTAGAGATTACGGTCGAAAGCGTAGAGAAAATCATAAAAACATAGAGAAAGACAATGAAATCGTAGAGAATAATCAACTTGGCGTTGATTATTCAACTCTTCCGATCTGTATTTTCCCTTGCAAAGAAAAAAACACACCTTTTTAGGTGTGTTTTACTATACTTGGCCTTCCTTCATCTCAAATCCGTTGACGAAGTATACGATTGTTTCAAGCTCTTCCTCAGTAAGCTCTCTACTCATCTGTTTTCTGAATGCCTCTACAATCAATTTTGAATCGCCGTCATGTCTTTCAGTCAAATCAGCAATAGATCTTAGCAGACTTGCCTCATGAATGAACTCTTCTTTAGAAATCACGCCCGAATGAGACAGGATGTAGGTGTCAGCATCAAAGTGCTCAATTTTACTCAGTAAGTCTCTCGTTCCCTCGACGGTAAAGTTATCTTTAACCGAAAAGATATCTGGGTAGATGCTGTCAGCCAGGAACAATATCTTTTCCTCTTTGACAAACACGACGATCGAATCTTCAGCATGGTCGCCACCAACATGCTTGATGATGCACGTAATGCCGCCAAGATCAATCTCGATTTCATCTTCAAAAGTCATTACAGGTAAAGTGATTGCAATGTCACGTTTATCCGGAAACTCTTGTTTGATCGCTTTCGCGCAAAATTCAATTTCCGTTCCTTCTGCTACTCTTTGATCTATTGCCTCATTTGACCAGGATAAGGGGCGAAGCTTTTCAATTTCTATCCTCGTTTTCTTAGAAGAGATTGACACGGTATTTTCAAGCGCAGACAGGCCGAATATATGATCCCAATGCCAGTGTGTTAAAACCACATAAGTGGGTTTATCTACACCCTGTTCTTTTACCATATCCAAGAAAAGATTGGCATGCGCTTCAGAGTTTCCGGAGTCTATCATCAGAGTTCTTTCATCCCCTACAACCATACCGAGGATTGGCCTGTCTGTCTCAGAAACTGGCGTCATATACCAAAAACGCTCGCCTATTTTTTCAATTGTTTGCATTTATTCCACCTATTTCCCTATGGCTTTCGTCCAGAATGCCTTTAATTTTTCTTGATACTCTTGTTCAGCGATTGTATATGCCTCTGTGTGACCGGCGCCAGGCACAATCCACAGCTCTTTATCACTGTTCGCTTTTTCAAAAATACGTTTCCCCATTTCAGTTGGGACTAATGCATCCTTATCCCCGTGGATGATGAGTAATGGAAGTTTATTTTTTGCGACACTGTCAATTGCGGAGGCTTCTGCGAATGTATAGCCTGCCCTGATGTTCGTAATCACACTGGTAACCTGCATGATTGGGAATGCTGGAAGATTATACAGGTATTTCAATTGGTGGCTTAGTTCCTCAAGAACCGTCGTATACCCACTGTCAGCAATAATCCCCTTAACCTGCTCCGGAAGTTTTTCCCCGCTCGCCATCAGTACAGTCGCAGCACCCATGGAAAATCCGTGAAGGAAAATATCTTCAGCACCGGCTTCCTCAGCTAAAAACTTTGACCACTGTACATAGTCATTGCGATCATGCCAGCCATACCCGACATAGTCACCCTCACTGAGACCGTGCCCCCTCGCATCAGGCTTAAGAATATCAAACCCTTGCTCATAGTAAAACTTCGTGATTCCTGGCATTTGCTCACTATTCCCTTTGTATCCATGAGCAAGTATCACAGCTTTACCCGAGGGCTTATCATTTTTTAAAAATCGAGCGTTTAACTTTAGGCCGTCCTCCGATTTTATTTCAACCAGTTCAAAGCTTTGCTCCTCTGTCCAGGCTATAATTTCGTCCAGCTTCTTCTGCTCCTCTTCTTCACTTAGCAGCTTGGCTGCTGTGACACTTTTCCCGCCACCATGAAGGTCCACAGATTCATGACTTCGATTGATCGCGACATTATAAAAGTAATTACCAGCAGCAATCAATACTATGAAAATCGCAAGAACCGTAACAATCGGTATCAAAATTATCTTTTTCTTCACAACCACATTCCCCTTTATCCCCTAGTTCATTTTCTTTTTAAAAATAGTTTACCAGAAAGAGAGAAAAAAAGACCACTAATCATAAAGTTGTAAAAGTTAGTGATGAGCATTTCAAGGGTATATAAAAATAAAACCGATAGGAGGCTGATCGAGATGGATATCGAGAAAAAACATGACCTTAAATCATATAAAAACGAAAAAGAAGCCATTGATTCAATTGAAAAGATAAAGGATGAAAAAGAGAATCCAGTCAGCAGTTCTATTTCAGGATATAATGTCGATAAGAATTCGACTAAAGAATATCCAACGAATGCTTTCAGTCCAGGCGACCTTGATTTGGGAGAATCTGCATTTAAAGATTATGAGGATGACCCAACAGAAAATCCCGCGGTAGAAACCAATAAAAACAAGGATATTGAGCGGCCATTGCCAGAACGAGCAATGAATAATCGTGTTAGATGATAACAGGTGCACGGGTTAACCGTGCACCTTTCATATTTTTATAGATCACTTCTAAAGACTTGTCTTTATTGTGAATATGATTTTGATCATCCCGGATGCGCTCTCACTTTGATAAAAACCCTCCTATAATCCTCGTTAAAAGGAGGCAAACAATCTACTATCTAAAATCTTCAACAACTAGTTCTCTTCAGTAATTTATAATTAAGTGTTTGTTAACTTAATTATTTTTAGGTTGACATAAAATATTCAAAAAGTTTATTCTGAATTTATATTACAGAAAAAGGAGAGCAATTCACATGAAGTTTAAAGCACTTGATTTAACTCTAGCATCAATGTTCGTCGGCCTTATGGCTATTGGGGCGAATATTACCTCGTTTGTGCCATTTATGGTAGTTGGCGGTGTACCGATTACCCTGCAAACCTTCTTTGCGATTTTAGCAGGGATCATTCTTGGCAGCAGATTAGGAGCAATATCAATGACTGTTTACGCCCTGGTAGGATTAGTGGGTGTACCGGTTTTCGCTAAATTTGGAGCTGGCTTGTCTACTTTTATCAGTCCAACATTCGGATTTATCCTTTCTTTCATTTTAACAGCCTATATTGCAGGTAAAATCGTTGAAAAGAACCGTACTCTTTCTGCTTTTGTTATTGCTTCACTAATTGGTATGGTAATTAACTATGTATTCGGGACAAATTGGATGTATTTTGCCTATAAATTCTGGGCAGCTGCACCTGAAGGATTTACGTATAAAATGGCATGGCTGTGGATGGTTGTCCCTCTACCAAAAGACATCATTCTTGCTGTTTTCGCCGGCATGATGGGGTATCGTCTGGAAAAAACCGTTCTATCCAAAGGCAGCTTCAAACACTTAAGAAAAGCAGCTTAATGACTAAAGGGGGAAGATAGCATGGGATACTGGAAGGAGTTAGCGCTTGGCGTACTTGAAGGAAACACGATTTCTGATGCAGAGGCTTTAAGTATACTTGATTGTCCCGACCAGGAACTGCTCGAATTACTCCAGGCGGCCTACATGATACGCCATCACTATTACGGAAATCGCGTTAAGCTAAATATGATCATTAATACAAAATCAGGTTTGTGTCCGGAAAACTGCGGTTACTGTGCACAATCGAGTGTCTCCGATGCCCCTATCCAAAAGTATCGGATGATGGATAAGGAAACGATCATGCAAGGTGCTGAACAAGCTTATAATCTAAATGCAGGCACATATTGCATCGTTGCCAGCGGAAGAGGGCCAAGTGAAAAGGAACTTGATGCGGTTACTTCTGCAGTAGAAGAAATTAAAGAAAAATATGGCCTTAAGGTTTGTGCCTGCCTTGGAATCCTTAAACCTTCACAAGCAGAAAGACTCAAGGCCGCTGGTGTTGACCGATATAATCATAACCTTAACACTTCAGCAAGCCATCATGAAGCCATCACGACATCACATACATACAAAGACCGGGTCAATACTGTAGAGCTTGTCAAAAATTCCGGAATTTCACCATGTTCCGGAGTGATTATAGGAATGAAGGAAACAAAGCAAGATGTAGTCGATATGGCTAGGAGCCTGAAAGCATTAGACGCCGATTCAATTCCAGTCAATTTTCTCCATGCTATTGACGGTACCCCTCTTGAAGGAACGGATGAATTGAATCCTCGATACTGCCTAAAAGTTCTTTGCCTGATGAGATTCATCAATCCAACAAAAGAAATCAGGATTTCCGGCGGCAGAGAAGTTAATTTGCGTAGCTTGCAGCCGTTAGGCCTCTACCCTGCCAACTCAATCTTTGTTGGAGATTATCTAACAACAGCAGGACAAGAAACGACTGCTGACCATAAAATGCTTGAAGATCTGGGATTTGAAATTGAATTTACAAAAGAAGAAATCACAACATAAGCAAGAAGCATAACAGATTGTGAATCTGTTATGCTTTTTATTTTTCTGGCTATTTATATTCTATTACATCCCTGGTTGATGTTCCTTTAGTTGTTTCTCAATTGCCTTGTCCCTCTCTCCCCCGTCAGCAAGTTCTTCTGAAAACTCATGTTCTTGCAAGACTGGCTTTCCCACAAGCTTAGAACTCGCAATTGTTTCAGCAGAAAGATTGTTGTTAGCAGCTCCTTCTTCATTCCATTTTCCCATGATACTCCCTCCTTTTCTATTACTATGTGTTATATAAGCAAGTATCATTCCTGACGATAATATATACTCACTCACTGTTTAATAAGCTGGAAGCCATGAAAGTGGTTTCCCCCTTTTTTTATTTTTTTCATTGAAAATGGGTAGGATTGTATATGTGATTCTATATGAACGGACGTGGTATTTATGGAGAAGCGTGAGCTTGTAGTCCTTCAAACAAGCGATATTCATGGCAATATTTTACCTATCAATTATGGAAATAATGAAGAAACAAATTCGGGGCTGGCAAAGCTCGGATCTGCCTTCGAAAATGTTCTAAAGACAAGCGATTGCAACTTACTGATAGATAATGGCGATGTCATCCAGGGCACTCCCCTTACGTATCATTTCGCGAGACATATGAACGATTTAGATAACCCTGTTGTCAGAGTGATGAAATACCTGGGTTATGATGGAGCGGTAATTGGTAACCATGAATTCAATTATGGGCAAGATTTATTGAAGAGCGCCATCAGGCAATCTAATTTTCCGTGGCTATCCGCTAATATAGTAATAGAGCACACTAAAGAACCAGCTTTCGGTAAACCTTATTTCATAAAAACGTTCACCAACGGCTTACGTATAGCAGTAATCGGGGTGACTACACATTATATCCCAAACTGGGAAAACCCTTTTAATATTATGGGACTTGAATTCCTTGATGCTTTTGATACTCTCAAAGAATGGATTGAGCATTTACAAGAAACCGAGCAGTACGACCTCCTTATCGTTTCCTATCACGGCGGATTTGAGAGAGACCTTGAGACCGGCGATCAGACTGAGCAACTAACTGGCGAAAATCAGGCGTATCGGATGTGCATGGAAATTCCGGAAATCGATATTTTGTTGACTGGTCACCAGCATAGGCAGCTTTCTACTCAGCTTAACGGGGTGCTGGTTGTACAGCCAGGTCATAAAGGTCTTGCTTTTTCGAAGGTGTCGATCAAATTTGAAAACTCAAAAGGGAAATGGACTATAACTGAAAAAACAGCTGAGATTATAGAAATAGATGAAACCACGCACCCAGACGAAAAGGTCCTGGAGTTGACCAGTGAATATGAAGACTCTACACAAAAGTGGCTGGATCAGCCTCTCGGAGAAATTGTCGGGGATATGCGTGTCCATTCACCCTTGGAAGTCCGAAAAAAAGACCATCCGCTTATCGAGTTTATTAATAAGGTACAAATGGATGCTGCCGGAGTGGATATATCCTCAACAGCTCTTTTTCATAATGGAGCTCCAGGGTTTCCACGTAATATAACTATGAGGGATATAGTATCTAACTATGTCTACCCCAATACATTAAAAGTGATCACTGTGTCCGGCCAGGATATTAAAGACGCACTCGAAAAATCCGCAGAGTACTTTATTTTAAATGATGAAGGAGAAATCCAGGTAAATCCATCTTATGAAACTCCTAAACCACAGCATTATAACTATGATATGTGGGAAGGAATACAGTATCTTTTTGATATTTCCAAACCCGTCGGAAACAGGGTAACTCTCCTGAAATATAAGGGAGAACCACTGAACCTTGATGAAGAATTCGACGTGGTCGTCAATAATTATCGTGCAGGCGGCGGTGGAAACTTCAATATGTTCAAAGGTAAGCCAGTCAAAAAAGAAATTCAAACAGATATGACTGAATTACTAGCTGATTATATCCAAAGACAAGGCCAAATTGAGGCTACCTGCAACGATAATTGGAGAGTGCTGCCTCATAAATAGGCCATTAGGATGAAATCTTTTATTATTGTTTGCTATTGATTCCAGTTTCTGTTATGATAATAAAGAATTATTTTTGTTCGGTGTAAAGGATAGAAATTATTTCGTCTTAATGATCACTTTGGGCAAGGATAGTAACATAATGTGCTAACGCACTGGGAGGTAACAGTAATGGAACAAGGTACAGTAAAATGGTTTAACGCAGAAAAAGGTTTTGGATTCATCGAGCGCGAAGGTGGAGACGACGTATTCGTACACTTCTCTGCTATCCAATCTGAAGGTTTCAAATCATTAGACGAAGGTCAAAAAGTATCTTTCGACGTTGAGCAAGGCGCTCGCGGACCACAAGCTGCTAACGTTTCAAAACTATAATTTATAGTTTTGCTAAAAGAAGAAGGTTCCAATGGGACCTTCTTTTTATTATGTCTGCATAAGCCCCTTCCCTTCATCGTTCTGTTATAGTGTAGATCTTCACAAAAGCGTTAGATTCCCTCCATTAACCCAGCTCTATTCGCTAATACTCCATTATCCGAATCTGCGCTGTCGATGACAATCGGCTTCTTTCGCACCTTGAGTTTTGTTAATAATGAAAATGAAACAGAAGTCATAAAATTCGTCACCCAGAATAATATCCTGCCTATTTGCAAATAATTTACAGTATTAACGATAAGGCGGGATAAAAATTGAATCAGCTTGAATTGATTCTCAGGATCGCAATTGGTTTTATCGTATTACTTTCTATGGCAAGGTGGGCTGGCAGAAAAGAAATTAGTCAAATGACGTTCTTCAACCTCGTGTCCGCTATCGCGTTTGGCTCCATAGCAGCGGCGCTTGTCACCAATCCAGGAGTAAGTATTACAAACGGGGTTATCGCTTTACTAGGCTGGGCCGCTTTTACAGTCTTAACTGATCAAATTCACCTTAAATCAAAAAAAGCGAGAAAGGTATTAATGGGTAAGCCGGTTATCGTGATAAAAAAAGGGAAAATATTAGAAGATGCACTAAGAAAAACACGCCTAGATACAGACTCACTACGAGCAAGGCTTCGTGAAAAGAGCATTTTTTCTTTGAGTGATATTGATTATGCCATCTTTGAAACGGACGGAAAGCTTTCGATCATGAAAAAGGAACCCAAACAAGCTGTTACGAAAAGCGACCTGAATATCGTGATGTCGCAAGGAAATTTTGTTCCGTTTTCTACAGAGCTAGTGGCTGACGGACATGTCAATCTAAAAAATTTGGCCAACATGAATAAGGACCAAACCTGGCTCGATGAACAACTTAAACTGGCTGGAGTGCAATCAGTAGAAGATGTTTTTTACGCAGAAGTACAGCCTGATGGAAACTTATATATTGATAAACGAGATGATTTATTGCATTAAAAAGGAGATCCTGCTTTAAATTAGGGAAGGATTTGTTCAATTTTGTTCCAGCTGTACCTGCTGGGATTTCAATAGACTTTCAAGCCAATCTGGCTGCTCAGTTTCATCTGCATCCCCAAGAATTACATATATTTTTTTTCGCAAAAATCCAACCCTCCTATCGCCCCCACCTCCCTTTATGAATACCTGCAATACGATGGAGGAGAATTAAAGATCCCATAGGCAAACAAAAACCAGGTCCAACCATAAATCGGTGAACCTGGCGATAGAACAAGTTATTTCATTTCTTCCTCATAATATAGATGTGGTACCTTTTGTTCTTTTCCTCTGTTTGCCTTTGGCCCCTGATTCTCTGGACGGACGATGTCATAGACAGCCGTACCCACGATTTCCGCTACATCCTGCAGTTTTTCTTTGCTGATCTTGTCAATTGTATCTTCTGGCGTATGGTACCATGGCTCTAGCGGTCTATGGATAAATGAACCTGATGCGATGCCGCCTTCATAAAACGATACGTGGTCACTGCTTCCGCCTGGCTGGATCGGGGTTGGTACGCCATTTAAGCGAGCACTGGAAGCTTGAGCCGTTTGGGAAACAATGTTATCGTTTCCGTCTGGCGTATTGATGACCAAATCACCTGCATCCCGGCTTCCAACCATATCCATATTAAAGTACCCAACGAAGCGGTCCTTCTCCTCCTCGGAAAGCTGGCTGACGTAATAACGTGAACCAATCAATCCAAGTTCCTCGGCGCCAAAAGTTATGAAGCGCATTTCCATATTCGTGGGCAAATCCTTCATGACGCGGGCGAGCTCGAGGGTCATCGCAGTGCCTGATGCATCGTCGTTTGCACCTGGTGCTCCAGGAACTGAATCGTGATGGGCGCCCAATGCGAGAATTCCGTCTTTTGCCTTATTTTTATTTGTAGGTGCTTTCGTGGCGATGACATTGTAGGAAGTCCTCATTCCACCCTCTGCACCTTCAATGTTAATTGAAGCTGTCAAAGTTTCACCGCTGTTAAGCTTGACCAATAATGCTTGTCCAGCTTCCTGGGTAATCGCCACAGCCGGTACATAGGCATCATTCGGTGAACCGAATGTTCCGTTAAGGTCCCCTGATGTATTGTTAAAAATAATGACTCCTGCTGCACCGTTCGCTGCTGCATTCAAGACTTTATCAGCAAATGTAATCGCTCCTCGCTGAATTAAAGCAATTCTACCTTCAACATCTTTGCCTTCAAAATCCCCAGCTTGTCCTAAACCTGCATAAACCAATTCCCCTGAAGCCGTTCCATCCATTCCATGTGTAAAGGATTTAGGCTTGATTTCAGCTGAATAACCATCTACCGCCAGCTCAACAGTATCAGGTGCAGTGTACCCGTAGAAAGTAAATTCCTGAAGCTCTGTTTCATAACCGTATGACTCGAATTGCTCTTTGACATACTGAATCGCATTGTGCTCGGCTTCTGTACCGGCAACACGAGGTGTTCTTGAAAGATATTCAATGTTGTTGTAGATATTTTCGACATTAATTTTGTCAAGGACCTTGTTGTCAAAAACATTGAAAGGCTGAACCTGTTGCTGAGATTCTGCCGGCTTCGCGTAAATAGCCTGTGCTCCTAAGGTACTTACTGCTAGACCTGCTGCTAATGCGATTGATAGATAAGGCTTCTTCTTCATACATTACCTCCCGGATTAGTAAAATGGTTATCCGGGATAAATAATATAATATTCAAAAAATATACACTAGTTAAATTATTACTATTTTTACTAGGTAAATAGAACAGTTTAGAACCCATTCGACATTACAATAGGACAAGTTACTTATGATTTGAACAAAAGGGATGGAACCAAATGATTCCATCCCTTTTGTTCTATTAAACTCCCTTAAAAGCCAATCGATAGATTTCAGCCAATTCCGAAACTAGTGGAAGCTTAGGGTTAGCTGTTGTACACTGGTCTTCGAATGCCCGATCGGCAAGCTGGTCGACTTTTGCTTCGAATTCGGCTTTGTCAACTCCGTTTGCTTCTATGCTCATTGGAATATCCATTTCCTTCGCCAACTTGATGATCGCCTGGACTAGGCTCTCAACTCCTTCTTCCGTATTGCGGGCAGGAAGACCGAGTATGCGTGCGATTTCTGCGTAGCGCTGGTCTGCGACAAAGCTTTCATATTTAGGGAACGCTGTAAATTTCTTTGGTTTTGTCGCGTTATATCGGATGACATGCGGCATCAAGATGGTGTTGGAGCGGCCATGAGCAATATGGAATTCCGCGCCAAGCTTATGCGCTAAACTATGGTTGATTCCGAGGAATGCATTGGCAAATGCCATACCGGCAATCGTGGATGCATTATGCACCTTCTCGCGAGCAACCTCATCCTGGCCATTTCGATACGCTCTTGGCAGATATTCAAATACGAGCTGAATTGCTTTAATGGCTAAACCATCTGTATAATCATTAGCCATACAGCTGACATACGCTTCAATGGCATGTGTCAATACGTCCATTCCAGTATCGGCTGTAATGTGCTTCGGAACCGTCATGACAAACTGCGGGTCGACAATAGCCACATCTGGTGTCAGTTCATAGTCTGCCAGCGGATATTTGATGTTTGCTTTTTTATCGGTAATAACTGAGAAGGATGTCACTTCTGAACCAGTACCGGATGTTGTCGGTATCGCAACGAATTGGGCTTTGCGGCCAAGTTGTGGATATTTGACAATGCGCTTTCGGATATCAAGGAATTTCTGTTTTAAGCCATGGAAGTCCGCATCAGGATATTCATAGAACAGCCACATGCCTTTAGCTGCATCCATTGCAGAGCCGCCGCCTAAAGCAATGATGACATCCGGCTGGAAACTCGCCATCATCTCCGCACCCTTCATTACCGTTTCGATAGATGGGTCTGGCTCTACGTCAGAGAAAATTTCGCAGTGAACATAGTCTGGACGCTTTCTCAAATGATACAGAACTCTATCTACATAACCCAGCTTCACCATTCCAGGGTCTGTGACGATAAATGCTTTCGAGATTTTAGGCATTTTCGCTAGATATTGCGTTGAATTCTTTTCAAAGTAAATTTTTGATGGCACTTTGAACCACTGCATATTCACGTTCCTTCTCGCTACTTTTTTTACATTGATCAAGTTAATCGCACCTACGTTGGTTGAAACAGAGTTCCCGCCGTAAGTTCCGCAGCCAAGGGTCAAGGATGGCAGGTAGGCATTATAGATATCGCCAATCGCCCCCTGGGAGGATGGGGCATTTACGATGATGCGTCCTGCTTTCATTCTTAAACCGAACGCTTTTATTACTTCATCACTAGTAGAATGGATGACAGCGGAATGTCCTAGTCCACCAAATTCAAGCATCTCTTCAGCCCGCTTAAGTCCCTCTTCTGTTCCATTTACTTTATAGCAAGCTAACACGGGGCTCAGCTTTTCACGGGATAGAGGATATTGCGCACCCACGCCTTTGAGCTCAGCAACAAGAATTTTAGTCTCTTCTGGCACCGTCACACCTGCCATTTCAGCAATCTTATGAGCTGGCATCCCTACAATATCTGCATTAACTGCGCATGATTGTTCATTGATCACCAGCTTCTCAACCTTCGATCTTTCTTCTTCGTTTAAAAAGTAGCAGCTATTGGCGATCATTTCTGCTTTTACATCGTGATAGATTTCTTTATCAATGATTACCGCCTGTTCTGAAGCACAGATCATGCCGTTATCGAATGTTTTGGATAAAATCAGGTCATTGACTGCCCGCTTTACATTTGCAGTTCGTTCAATATAACAGGGTACATTACCAGGTCCAACACCTAATGCCGGCTTTCCTGAACTGTAGGCGGATTTAACCATACCAGCACCACCAGTAGCTAAAATCAATGAAATCTTCTGATGATTCATCAAGGCTTGTGTTGCATCTAGAGATGGTTTTTCAATCCACTGGATACAATCTTGTGGCGCTCCTGCTCTAACTGCTGCATCCCGAAGGATTCTCGCCGCCTCACTGCTGCATTTTTGCGCAGATGGGTGGAAAGCGAATATGATTGGGTTTCTTGTTTTGATCGAGATCAACGCTTTGAACATGGTTGTTGAGGTTGGATTCGTCACCGGTGTAACTCCGGCGATCACACCAACTGGCTCAGCAATCGTGATCATACCTTCATGCTCATTTTCGTCAATGATGCCAGCCGTTTTATCGTATTTGATATTGTGGTACACATACTCTGTGGCAAACATGTTCTTGATAATCTTATCCTCATAAACACCTCTTTTTGTTTCTTCTACTGCCATCTTTGCGAGTGGCATATGCTGGTCAAGTCCTGCCAGCGCCATTTCCTTTACGATTTTGTTTACTGATTCTTGATCGAGCTCCCGCATTTGTGCCAAGGCTTTTAAACCTTTATCCAATAGACCATCAACCATTTTCGTTACGGATGTCTGTTCTTTTGCCACTTTTTCAACTGTCCCCATTTTCAGGACCTCCTTATTTGTTTTAGGAAACTCTACTTCATTAAAGTAGTTCATACGTTGTAAAGCTTAAATTGTGAAACATTTCACAAATAAGAACGAAAAATAATTTACTCACAAACTGGATTTCTAGGTATTTTTTCAAAACTAATGTCCGTTAAAAATTTTGTACTTCTTTTCACTATGACCACGAAGTTTACTGTCCAGATGTATGCAGGTATTTCTTTATCATCCTTATACATCATTGCCTCGAATTCATCACCAATGATTTCCTCGAGCATTTCCTGAGTATATATCTCAGTATCAGTTGAGAAGGGTTTAAATTCGCAATACATCATCTTGATCACTCCTTTTCCTTTTCTAATTAAAGATTATCACATAAATAGAATAATAGTTTGTGAAATGTTGAACAATATATGAACGATTAATTATTAATAATCGAAAGATTGAATACTGATATTTTGTAAACGCTTACATAGAAATTATTATTTTAAAATAACAAAAGAGACTCTGGTATAGAGTCCCTAAAAATCAAATTGCACCCCCGTTAAATCTTCAGATACGGTCCACAGCCTTGTCATCGTCTCTTCATTATAAACTCCTGGTGCAGGGATCTCAATCGCAGGATATCCTTTTCTATTACCCCTACCGTCCGGACCGATGTATTCACCCCCGGTCAGGCTGTCATCAGCTGCAGCGTAAATAGTCGGAAGAGCACCCATTACTGCGGGCTGGGAAAACACTTTCATCAACCCTTTCAGGTATTTGGGAGTTTCACCTTTCCCTAAATGGAATAAATTAGTGTTAGAAATTCCAGGGTGGCAGGCGACACTGATTGTTTCTATTCCATGCTGTTTAAAACGGTTATCAAGCTCCCTTGCGAATAACAGGTTTGCCAGCTTGCTTTGTCCGTAAAATTTCATGGCTTTGTATCCTTTTGAACCATGCAAATTATCAAAATCAATCGAAGCTCCCCTATGAGCGATACTGCTTAAAGTGACAACCCGAGAATCTGGTGTTTTTTTCAGAAGTGGCAGCAAAAGGCCTGTCAATGCAAAATGTCCGAGGTGATTGCTGCCGAATTGAAGCTCGAATCCATCCTTCGTCTTGCCATATGGAGGAATCATGACCCCGGCATTATTGATCAATATATCCAGGGAGCTGTTTTTTTCCATAAATGCTGAAGTAAAATGGCGGACACTTGTGAGGTCTGCCAAATCCAGCATCATCATTTCTACTGACGCTTCTTGATTTCCTTGCAAAATGGTATCGACAGCAACCTTGCCTTTTCCCTCATTTCTTACCGCGAGGATGACGTGTGCTCCCTTTTCAGAAAGTTTCTTTGCAGCCTCAAAGCCGATCCCGCTATTGGCTCCTGTAATAATGACAGTCTTTCCTGATAAGTTTTCCTTTAACATAAATACACCCCGATTAATATGTAAAATCTATTATTCTTATCAATTTGCAATCTGAAGTTATCCTTCAATTATATTTTATCGTAACACAATTGGTCTTATTAACCATTGAATTTATTTCGGGTTTAATCCATACTAAACTCATAGGAATTATTGGAGGGGTGTTAATATGAATCTTTTTGTTGAAAAATGCCCGCGTTGTAAAACAGCGCTGGAAGTTAAAGATCATCCTTCGTGCAAGGCGATCATAATTAAAGCTTGTCCAGCAGGCCATTATGAAAAAGAATTTCATCCAGCATTGGAGACATATATAGAAAGAATTAAAGTATCTTAATCTTTGGAAGCAGGGTCTCAATTGAGGCCCTGCTTTTTCGTCAATATCTATTGTTTTTAATTCACTAAGTTGACAATTATTGTTTTCATAATTTGTTCACATTTGTCTTAAAATCCGTAACAACTTCCATGTTAGAATGATTACAAATAAACAAGTGTGATTTTTATCACACCTTTTGCCACAACTTACCGTTTACTTAGGAGTCGTTTTCGGCAACTTTGTGAACAAATGAACAAAAGTATGTGATACAATGAACAAGGTTTTTATTTGAAAGGAGCTGCAGTGATGAAGAAATCCAAACTATTATTGGTCTCCCTCACCTCGATCATGGCTGTGCTGTTGCTTAGCGGCTGTGAGAATAATATGGTCGTTTTCAATCCACAGGGACCAATCGCAAGGCAAATTCTTGAGTTAATTAACTTTTCAATTGCTCTTATGTTACTGGTTACAGTCGTTGTATTCGGGCTTTTCGGATTCATCGTCTGGAAGTACCGTGAACGCAAAGACAATTTGGATTACGAGCCACCTGAAGAACACGGCAGCACTGTACTAGAAATTATTTGGACAGTGATCCCGATTTTAATTATTGTTGCTTTGACTATTCCTACGGTCAAAACGATTTATGCTATAGATGAAGTACCAAAAGGCTATGAGGATAAAGAACCTCTTGTCATTAACGTTACATCCGCTGACTGGAAGTGGATTTTCAGCTATCCAGAACAAGGAATCGAAACCGTCAATTATGTGAACATTCCTGAAGACCGTCCGATTGATTTCAGGCTGACTTCAGCAGGTACAATGCAAAGCTTCTGGATTCCTGCCTTGGCGGGCCAAAAGTACACGATGGCAAAAGCTGAAACCCAACTTTACCTTGTTGCAGACAATCCTGGATCCTATGTAGGCAAGAACACGAACTTTAACGGCCAGGGATATGCAGGCATGGAGTTCGAAGTACTTTCCCAGACACAAAAGGATTTTGATCAATGGATCAAAGACGTTAAAGAAACTGCTCCAAAAATGACACTCGAGGAATATGAGAAAATGCTTGAGCCATCCCACCTTGGGCGCAAGACATTCTCAAATACTCACCTTGAATGGGTCGACCACTCCGACCCGCATTCAAAGAACTATACGAATCCAGAAATGTACGATAGAGGGCATGGCTGGCCAGGAAAGATCTTTGAGGACAAGGACAATTACAAATATAAAGATGGAAACAATGATAATTCTAATCACGAAAACAATGAAGATATGAACCATAAAGAATCTGAAACTGAAGACTCACACGGGGGTGACCACAGTGGGCATTAAATGGGATGAATTTTTCGTAACGGGTGATCCATTAATTTTCGCATCACAAATCGGTATTGCCCTGACATTAGTCGGTGCGTTAGCCGGAATCACCTATTTTAAAAAATGGAATTACCTATGGTCAGAGTGGTTTACAACCGTTGACCACAAAAAAATTGGGATTATGTATATCCTGCTTGGCGTCGTGATGTTCCTCCGGGGCGGAATCGATGGCTTAATGATGAAAGGCCAGACAGCCGTGCCGGAAAATGACTTTCTGAATGCCCAGCACTATAACGAGGTCTTCACAACTCACGGTGTCATCATGATTTTATTTGTGGCGATGCCGCTTTTGATCGGTCTCATGAACTTTGTGATTCCGCTTCAAATTGGAGCCCGTGATGTTGCCTTCCCTCAGCTGAATGCCCTTAGTTTCTGGCTGACTGTGAGCGGCGCAGCGCTGTTCAATATCTCTTTCATCATCGGTGGTTCACCTGATGCCGGATGGACATCCTACTTCCCTCTTGCCGGTAAAGAGTTCAGCCCGGGGATCGGGAATAACTTTTACGCAGTTGCACTGCAAATAGCAGGTGCAGGTACTTTAATGACGGGTATTAACTTCGTTGTCACAGTGTTAAAAATGAGAACTAAAGGCATGACCTTGATGAAGATGCCAATGTTCACATGGACATCTTTTATCACATCAATCATTATCGTAGCCAGCTTTCCTATTTTTACAGTGGCACTGGCATTGATGACCTTTGACCGCACATTCGGTACTCACTTCTTTACAATTTCCGGCGGCGGTATGGATATGCTCTGGGCGAACCTGTTCTGGCTATGGGGACACCCTGAGGTTTATATCGTAGTTCTGCCTGCATTCGGTATGCTGTCAGATATTATCTCGACGTTTGCCCGTAAAACTTTATACGGCTATAAATCAATGGTCATCTCGATCGTGATGATTTCGGTTTTAAGTATGCTCGTTTGGGTTCACCACTTCTTCACAATGGGCAACAGCGCAGGCGTGAACTCATTCTTCTCGATCACTACGATGGCAATTGCCATCCCGACCGGGGTTAAGGTATTCAACTGGCTGTTCACGATGAGAAAAGGGCGGATCAAGTTTACTACGGCAATGTTCTGGGCATTGGCGTTCGTTCCTAACTTTGTCATCGGTGGTGTTACTGGTGTCATGCTTGCGATGGCAGCCGCTGACTATCAGTATCACAACACATTATTCCTGGTGGCACACTTCCACTATGTATTGATTCCTGGTGTAGTGTTCCCGATTTTTGCAGGTCTCTACTTCTGGTGGCCTAAGATGTTCGGTTATATGCTGAACGAAAAAATCGGTAAATGGCACTTTTGGCTATTTGTGGTCGGCTTTAACGTGACCTTTATGCCGATGTTCTTCCTTGGACTTGATGGTGCGGTTCGCCGTGCTTACACATACTCAGCAGAAACTGGGTTCGGTCCATTGATGATGATTTCTGCTGTTGGTTCAGTGATTCTTGCGGCAGGCTTTGCGGCTCTTGTGTACAACATCTACTGGAGCGCACGTAACGCTGACCGCAATATCGGCAATGATCCATGGGATGCAAGAACGCTTGAGTGGGCAACAGCAACACCTGTGCAGCACTATAATTTTGCTTCCCTTCCAGAAGTTACAAAGCTTGATGCATTCTGGCACATGAAAAAGAACGATCAACTTCAGCCACTGACTGAAGATGAAATAGAGGAAATCCATCTGCCAAGCAACACTTGGATTCCAATTTACATGGGTGTTGTGTTCGGGATTTCAGGATTCCTGCTTGTATTTGAATGGACGATTGCTGCCGGGATTGCCGCATTAGGTATTCTCGCGGGGCTTGCCTTCCGTTCATTTGATTATGATGAAGGCTTCCATGTCCACAAGGATGAAATCTTTGAAACAGAAAGTAATTGGAGAAAAGGCGCGAACAAAGGAGTGAAGAACCATGTCAGCTAAAGTCAATGCCGCTTTGCCGCTTGAATACCAGACAGAACAAAACAGGATGAATATCCTCGGCTTCTGGGTTTTCCTCGGAGCTGAAATCGTCCTCTTCGCTACCCTTTTCGGAGTGTATGGTGTGCTTGATGAGCGTTATGCCGGCGGACCGACACAGAAGGATATCTTTATAGTAAAAGATGTTATGATACAGACCTTTTTGCTGCTGACAAGCAGTTTCACAATGGGAATTTCGATTTTTGAAATGCGCCGCAGCAATATGAAAGGCATGCTGATGTGGCTCGTTTTCACTCTGCTGCTAGGCGGAGGATTCCTTTTCATGGAGATTCGCGAATTCATGCACTATGTCCATGAAGGTGCTGCGATGCAAACAAGCGCGTTTCTATCGAGCTTCTTCGTTCTCCTTGGAACACACGGTTTGCACGTCACCATTGGGATCGGCTGGGCCATTCTGTTGATCATCCAGATCTTGCAGCGAGGATTGACACCTGTTACTGCCCGCAAAGCATTCATCTTCGGACTGTACTGGCACTTCCTTGACGTCGTCTGGATTTTCATCTTCACATTTGTTTATTTACAAGGGTTGGTGATGTAATATGGAAAAGCATTCAAAAGGCTTCCCAATCAGCCATGTCATCGGATTCTTCATGTCACTCGTCCTGACATTCGGCGCAGCATGGATTGCCCTTCAGAGCTCACTTTCAATGAAGGCAATCATGTGGATCATCGGGACACTGGCAGTTGCCCAGGCCGGGATACAACTATACATGTTCATGCACGTGAATGAAGGCGATGATAAAGTAACAAATAACATCAATATACTTTATTCAGCTTTCATTGCAGTCGTCATTGTCGCAGGATCCATCTGGGTCATGACCTCGGGACACTCACATTAAAACAAATTAAAACCAGGCATTCCTTTATGGAAACGCCTGGTTTTTTTGTATGCATTGCTTATTCTGGGAAGGTCGGGATTGCAAGTTATTTGCAGGTGTTTCCCCTTTCCAATCTGGGATCGCTGGGTGCTTCGGACAAGTTGGGATTGATCGTGCGCCATTTTGTCCGAACCTGCCTCTACTTTAGACAAATTGGGCTCGTTGGGCCGTCATTTTGTCCGAATATGCCTCTACTTCAGACTAATTGGGCTCGTTGGGCCGTCATTTTGTCCGAACCTGCCTCTACTTTAGACAAATTGGGCTCGTTGGGCCGTCATTTTGTCCGAATATGCCTCTACTTCAGACTAATTGGGCTCGTTGGGCCGTCATTTTGTCCGAACTTGCCTCTACTTCAGACAAAACGGGCTAGTTCGACTGTCATTTTGTCCGAACCTGCCTCTACTTTAGACAAATTGGGCTCGTTGGGCCGTCATTTTGTCCGAACTTGCCTCTACTTCAGACAAAACGGGCTAGTTCGGCTGTCATTTTGTCCGAACTTACCTCTACTTCAGACAAATTGGGCTCGTTGGGCCTTCATTTTGTCCGAACTTGCCTCTACTTCAGACAAAACGGGCTAGTTCGGCAGTCATTTTGTCCGAATTTGCCTTTACTTCAGACAAATTAGGCTTGATTGGCTGTCATTTTGTCCGAACCTGCCTCTACTTCAGACAAATTAGGCTTGATCGACTGTGATTTTGTCCGATCCAGAGCATACTTTGGACACCTTTTCCAAGAGTGGTCTCAAATCTGTCTGAACTCAATGCTTTCCCTATCGCTTTGTACCTAGTTAAATCTTAGCCATCTCGCCTTTCCGTCCTTTAATCAGGCGTAAACGTGGCAGCTTGCCTTCTTTCCTGAATAAAGAAAACATCGCAAAGTTAAATGCCGCTAGAAACAGTGATAGTACAGCATGCTGGAATCCATGTGACAGCAAAGCCAGGAATCCGCTTACAAGACAATATATACCAACAATTAAATAAAAGTACATAAGAAGTTTCCCCACTTCTCATTCCCCCACTTTTTAGTATGTAATTTTAATATTAACAGAATTTATAAATAAATGTCACATAATGTTCACAATTAACTCTTTATTTCTTCACAATTTATTTACCATTATTTGCTTGACTATCAATCAGCCATGCTATTTTGATTAAAGACGATATAAGAATCGAATTTAACCACTAGGGGTGCCTTTGATTAAAGGCTGTGATTAAAGCGTCGATAGCAGCTGATTTATTCACCAATTCCAGAATCGCAGCGCATTCGTGAAGCGTCAAAATCGGAGCAAGAAAAGATGAAACAGCATTTTATCATCAACAGCCAGTATGAATTCTGTTCTGGGACATGGCATACAATCAAGAAAAGTGGCCTGTTACACTTTAACAATCCGCATATAAAAACAACGGGATGTCATCCCGTTGTTTTTTATGAATCAGTGACAGAGTGTATTGCTTTATTTTTGCTTAAAAAGAAGGTTTGGATAAAGAGCATTTGCCGATTTCCGCCTGCAATCTCGGTTCATAGTAACTTAAACTGGCTAAAAAGTAACATGTCTCTGGAAAATGATGCTCCAAAAACCGGAGATTGGATTTGTTCAAAAGCGTATCTCCTTTGTACTTCTCCACCATATTCTTAATAAATTGATTCATTTCCAATGTCGTCTTTCCTACTTCATATATGAATTCCTGCTGCCGGGCAAAGCCTGGCTGTTTTACCCTTAAGTAATTTTTTAAATGATGATTTTGGACAATATACAGCTGGAACCTGCGTTTGAATTCTTGGGCTGCCGAATTCGCTCCGACTTCTATCGGGTCTAGCAGATTTTCAAAAAGTACTGCGTGACCGAGCTGATCCTCAAGCCAAAGATCCAAAACCTGAGTAGCCGACAACCTTACTGGTTCCTGGCCTTGTACTAGATAGCTTAATATACGTAAGTATTCCTGATTTTCACTTAGGGTACCGTTTAAATAAGTTGGAGACAGGTTCAGGTAAATTTTATTATCTATCCGCAATGACTGCAGTGTACCTTCAAAATCATAATAATTCTTAGCCACCTTCCATGCTTTTCTGGAAAAATCAATCATTTGACTGTCCTGGTAGCCAGCATCGCGTGGAATCGACTGTAACCTACGTAAAAGATCCTCATACAAACCAATGAACTGCATTGCGATTTCTACATAATCGGTTTCGCTTGCCGACAAACCGTCCCTGACAAAATAGGCATGATCCTGCAGCATTTCTATCCAAAATGAATGTTCATCCCAAAGAGAAATCATCTCTTCCCCTCCTTTTCCTACTTAATACTTACTGTCCTAGCGAGAAAGAAATGATGGTCTCAAGAAACTTTTAATACTTTTAGCCTGATTTGAGATACTAAGAAAAACAATCTCTATTCTCTCCTAAAAGGTGTTGCTAATGAAGAATTTAAAACTTTACATATTTTTGATGACCGTCATGCCATGGCTTTCGCTGCCCCTTCTTGGAAAACAAACAATCAGGAAGTTCCTTCCCGGTACGTTGTTCATGGGAATATATTTAATCTTTGAAGGAAGGTTGGCTGAAAAAAGAAAATGGTGGTGGTTTCCATTTAACATTAAACCCAATGTATTAGCTGAATTGCCATTAATTTGGGGTCCGTTTTTTATAGGATCTTTCTGGATTATGAAATACACCTATAAAAAATTTAATTTATATTTATTAGTGAATCTTGTGATTGACTCATTGTTCACCTATTTCGGTCTTGACATCTTAAAAAAATTTGGTTATGCCTCACTGGTTCGTCTAACAAAATTCCAGTTGTCGATAGTGTTTTTATTTAAAACCTTTGTTTTATATGGATTTCAGGTATTTTATGACAAGGTAATTCGTGGAATTTCAAATTAGCAACAATCAATATTTATGGTTGAAATGAACATAATAATAAGGTTATTTTAAACAATTCCAAGGAAAGTGAGCTGAAACGAATGGCTAGACAAGGTATGAAAAACAGAGATCAAACAAGGGAACAAACAGAAAAGCATGATAAAAGAAATGACATTGAGATGGGAGCAGAGTTCCAGGTCGGAAATTCAAAATCTCAGAGCCAGAAAAAAAGTGGCAAACAAGTGAATAAAAAGTAACATCAAGACGCCCTTCAACCTGGGCGTCTTTTCTTTTTAAGGTCTTCGTTTCCACTTCTTTAAGCTAGTGGGAACATTTTCTTGATGTTTGTTTCAATTTTAAGTTTTAGAATAGGAATCATCGGGAAGGAACGTAATAAGAATGATAGGGGGAGGTGCTGAAGATGAGTTTGTTATACAGCAAGGCGATGGAAGCTTTTAAAAAGGATGCCAAACAACAGAATGATTTCAAAATGAACTCAAAAAGAAAGGCGAAAAAGTAATCCACCTTCAAATTTGTGTATTCATCATCTGGTCATCCCACCCTTTGAGGATGATTTTTTTTTGCCTTTTTGAAGTGAAGAACTTCAAAGGAGGTTCAGCTTTTCATTTTCGAATTGCCTATAGCCGGGAGTATCAAGCCGATAATTGCCGCAGATAAGAAAGTTGAAAAGAGTATGCAAACTTAATACCGAACTACAAAATGGCGTTCTATTACGTTAAAATCGGCTTTAGGATTTTAACAACAATCTTTACGAAAACAGCCAATAAAAAAGAACGAAACCATTAAGATTTCGTTCTAATATTTATAAATTTTCGATAAAGACCCTGATTACATCGGCGCCGCCAATGAAGGTACCGAGGGAGCTCCCGAGGTTGGCAAGTACGACAATCAGCAAAATCCGGCTGACTTTGTTTCGCCAGAATCCTTTTAAACTGAAAACATCCTCAGATAGTGTTTCAAAGTCCTTTACACTCGGCCTGCGGATATAAGCCTGTGTCAATCCTGCAAACCACCCTGCGGCAAGCAAAGGATTCAACGAAGTAATAGGTGCTGCTATAAATGCTGTTAAAATGGTCAATGGATGCCCCATTGCAATAGCAGCTCCAAGGGCGGAAAGGCTGCCATTCCATAAGATCCAGCTAACTGTTTGGGCAAAACCGGCAGATGGGTTAGCCAAAAAAGTATAGACGATAATAGCCAGGATCAATATAGGAATGCTCCAGCCAATGACTTTTGGCCAATTGGACTTTGGCGGGATCGCTCTTAGTTTTTTCAAATCATGATCTTTTTTGATTTCTTCTTTGATTCCCGGTACGTGTGCCGCCCCTAAGACAGCGACGATTTTTTCTCCAGGTGCGTCCTTGATTTTCTGAGCTAGATATTGGTCACGCTCGTCGATCAATGGTTTTTTCAGCCTTGGGAATGTCTCTGTGAATTCATTCAGCATCGCGTTGATCGTATCCTGTTCCTTCAGCTTTTCCAGTTCTTCCTCGGAAATGCTGTCCCTGCTGAAGATACTCGTAATGATTTGGCTTAGCAAAATTGCTTTTCCTTTTATGCCAAGATTACCCCAAATTCTAGAGAAAGTAATCTGGATATTTCGATCTGCAAGCACAAGTTTTGCCCCGACTTCCTTCGCGGATTCAATCCCCTGGATCATCTCCTGGCCTGCTTTGATGCCAAGCTCCTTCGCCATGCGATTTTGGAATGAAGAAATGGCAAGATTCATCAATAATAAAGAAGCTCGTTTTTCTTTGATGACCTGGATGATATCCATCTCCTGCCACTTAGAACCCTCGGTAATCGTCTGGTAGCGCTGCTCGTCCAATTCTACACAGACAGAATCCGGCCTCTCAGCTTCAATTACCTCCTTAACCTGCTCCGCACTGTGCTTTGACACATGTGCAGTTCCAATCAATATGTATTCTTTGCCATTCATTTCAATTCTCGTTATATTTTCCTCGCTCATAGATACCTTCCTTTTAATAGACCCATGTAAGCCAACTTTATGTAATTTATTGTCCGTAACATAGTACAAGATTCATTTTATCATTATATCATGAACAATAGTCTGAAATATAAAGATAATTATAATCAGCAGTGGTTTTTGAACTAACGATATCCTTTTTTTAGGATTTTTTCAGTTGGCTTACGTTTTGAAATGAATAGACAAAGACCGTACAGCAGCCATCTTATGACTTCTATACGGTCCTGGGTTTAAAATTTATTTTGAATAGCTGGTTTTTACCGAGGATGATTTTCTGCTATTCATCATTTTTTTTACGATAGGGTAAAGAACAGGTCCCCATTTCAGAGCCGTTTTGATCAATTTTTTCATTTGTCATCCCTCCTCATTTCTTAGTACCTATATACCCTGACTAAATGAGGGACAACCCTGCATGATTTTGGTAATCTTCTATATTATTTAGCAGGAGAAAGTTCGTCTTCGGTTACCCACTGGTGGTTCGTAACTTTTTCAGAGCCATCTGTTGGCGTAAAGTCGACCATGTAAACTGTCATTTCTTCAGCTGAATCGATAACCGCTTTTGCTCCTTGCATTCCCTCCATATGATCGGTATTGATCGTGACTTCATCTCCTGGCTGTAATGGTTCGTCTCCAGCATCGAGGAGTTCTTCGTGGATGACCCACTTATGTTGTTCTACACGGTCTCCCCCGTCCGTCGGGTCATAGGATAAGGAATAGACAATGGTATCAAATGCTCCAACGATTGTAGCCTCTGCTCCGTCCATGCCTGGCATGTGGTCGTCCGTGATGATTGCATTGCTGCCAACTTTATATGTTGGTTCCGAGGCTTCCTTCAGATCTTCAGGTAATTCGCCTGATCCTGAATGTTCCATATTTGCATGGCTGTTGTGATCTTCAGTGCTTGATTTTTCTTCTTCACCAGAGCAAGCTGTTAAAAATAATGCTGTGGTAATTGATACAAATACCATTAAAAATCTACGGTTTAGTTTCATGGTAGCTATCCCTCCTATTTATAAAAAATTTATATCATGAATTTATGCATTTTTTATCGAGGAACTATATCATTTTTAAAACTCTCCACATACATATCTGTTTCAATCTAAGGATATTTTAAAAATGAGGTGAGAGTAATATGGATTTACAACGAGTAAAAGAAATATTATCAGCGGAAAACGAAATTTCTGTTCATTACCACGGGGTCCCGATCTGGATTGAAAGCATCGACTCTACTTCAAGTATGGCGGTCATTTCGCCCAGAGGAGCACATGAAGAAAGACAGCTTGTCTCTATTGACGGTTTGGATGAACACTAGGCTCTCGAATTTGAGAGCCATATTCCTAAAATAAAAAAAATCCAGGCCTGCGCCTGGATTCATTTAAAAAGCCCAATCACCTAGTGGAGTCATTTTACGGTCTTGCCTGCAGCTCTCGCATACATGAAGCCTAACGGGTTGGAAAAGCTTTTCTTCCTTGTTTTCTGAAACATCCTTCCGTCCACACACTTCGCAAATTCTCATCCATTTCACCTCATTTTAGTAATTTGTCAAATGGCTAAGTTCTGTAGCGACTTGCTAACCAGAATTCAACACGTCCAATGAAACACCTGCATTCATTTATAATATTTACAAGTTAGGTGAAAATATTTAAGAATGACGATTTAATTTTAAAAGAGGATCTAAAACCCAGATAATTCAAGTGATATCTTTCAGGTTATTTAATTTTAACATTCACAAGTTTACATAACATTATTACAATCTATTAATAATGACCTTGTATCCTAAATGCCCGAAAAATTCCTTTAGCACCGTTTCAGCATTTTCTTCAGCTTTTTGTAAAATCCCTGCATCAATTGCTTCCTGCATAATTTTTTCCTGGGCGAGAGCTGCCAAATCGAAGCCTTGATCCCAATTGAGCTTTCCACGCAAAAGTCCTTCATCCGAAAATGTCCTCACCTCGTCCATTTTAATTGACGGCTGTTGAACAAATTCTGCCTTTGGCAAAACAATCTCAACTACTTTATTCTCTTCATCTACCTTCATGTTTGCTTGATCGATATCTTGCAAATCAACACCCGCTATCACAGTTGCCGGAACGATTAATAATAGTTCCCGTTTTGTCCCAGGTATATTGAAGTTAATTTTCTCCCCGAATAACTCGTTATCTTCCTGCTCAAGAATGACCTTTACATGAGCTTCAGCTGTTGCCAGTGTTGCCAATCCATGTACTTGTTCAATAAAAACAGTAGATTCAGCCTTGCCAGTGCTGCCTTTGACATACCAGACACCTGCACTTACTGCAGCTGAAATGAAAAGTAAAATTATTATTATCCTGCTAATTATACTAAGTTTTGGTGACCTCACTGGATGAACAGCAAGAGATGCAGAGCTCTCCGCCCTCCCTGCCCTCAATTCAGTCAATAGTTCATCAAGCTTAGAAATGACTTTTTCCTGCTTGTCCATTTATTATCTAACCTCCTATATCATCGGCAAAATTACAAATTATGCTTTGATTCGACAAATCCAGGTGAAGAAAAATCCTCCAATAATAAGGAGGCTTCCTATTTATTACGTACTAGTTTGGAAAAAGTTTCATAGAATGACAGTTTGCCAGTTACTACATATTTATCTATAAAAAAAATGCTCAGGTCTTGAGCATTTTTTATGACCCCATTTTATTAATCATTCCAAAATGAACTAAATCTTCATACCGATTTCCTTTTATGACATGATCAATTAATACTCCTTCTTCTGTCATCCCTAACTTTTGCAATACTCTTCCTGAAGCTGGATTGGAATGAAAGCATCGAGCAAAAACTTTATGGTAGTTCTTTTCACTAAAAGCAAATTGCACGATCGCCTCCGCTGCCTCTGTAGCATATCCTCTTCCCCAAAATTCTTCACCAATCCAGTAGGCAATTTCACCATGTTTGAACCTTTGGTTGTTGGATAAGGCTATAGCTCCGAATAATTGCCCACTTTTCTTATCGGTTACAGCTAACTCGTATGATTTTTGAGCTTCATAATTATCAAGATGGCTTTCTATCCATAATAAAGCATCTTCTATTGAGTATGGATAAGGCAGGTACAAAGTATTTTTATAAATATTGTAATTATTACAAAGCCTGGCAACTTCTTCGGCGTCCGAATGCTCAAACATCCGAAGTACTAGTCTTTTAGTCGTAATTGTTTTATTTTTTGCATCAAAGAACATACAAATCCCCCTATACTGCACCCTATTAAAAACAACTTTTTTCAATGAAATACTCTTCATTCGAGTTTTTTAAAACGATATCAAAATTCTGATGGGTAGGGTGCATGAAGAGTTCATATTGAATTCTTCGTTCTTCATGACTTTTCTTTAGATAGTTAAGATCCGTTCCTCTTTCAGAAACATCACGCACACTTCTCCTCGCCAACTCAGTTTCTCCATCTGTATATAAGTAAACTTTTAAATCATACAAATCTGGATCGGTAAAGGCCACACTCATGCCTTCGACAATACTTATTTTATTTTTGGAAGAGATTAACTTGCTCTCAGAATAACTATTATTAATAGTATTAAAATCCAGTCCATCCCTTATCATTTTAACGTCTCTCTCCAGGGCCATAGTATTATGAGCCGCAGGATGGCATGCAGTCATTTTATCCTGGTGCACTTCATTTTTATATGTATAGTCGATGACAGTGTACTTCCTGAGATTAGAGCCTATTATATAGGGATCTGTATTGATATAATTAACCTCGTTTTGTCCAAGCACGGATAATAGTTGTTGCGCAAACGTAGTCTTACCTGATGCACCATGACCAGAAATCCCGATAGTGATTCTGTTATCCACGCCATTTACGTAATCTACTATGCTGTTTAATAATCTGTCCATAAAGTCCCAAAACCCCTTAAATTAAAATTGGCCCCACTTCAAATGAATTATTCAGCGATTTGCTTTGTTAAGCCGGGAATTCCTGGTTTTTGTTCATATCCTAACTTTCTATTAACATAAAGCATGGGTGCATTTTTGGAATCGTTTATTCACTTCCTTTTATTTATTAGATTCAATCAACCAACAATCTCGAAATTTCCCTTCATGAAGTTCGTGTTTTGGCAGGAGTTTAACTTTATTGAAACCGCACTTTTCATAGCATTTGATTGCACGTTCATTCCAAACTTGCGGATCCAAGACACTTTTGTCGGCTTTCATGTGTTTAAAAAGAAAGTCCGTCATTGATGTAACTAGTAAAGTTCCTATGCCTCTATTCCAATAACCGACTTCCCCGATAAACTGATCAGTTCCAAAAATTTTTCCGCTCTCGTATCCATACTCTTTTTTAGCTGCCTCATCCAATTCATAATATTGAATATAGCCAATTGGTTTACCTTCATACTCAATAATGCATTTAACTTCATCGTCTTCCGAAGCGTAAAAAACGCTGTCGACTTTATCTAAATCAAAGGGATTATCCCTTCCTTCATAATATTTAAGAACCACCGGAGTAGATAGCCATTTTGCTAATAGGTATTTATCTTGTTCTTTTAACCTACGAACCGATAAACTGCCGTTTTGAAAAAACATGTTTCCCCCACCTATTACCTGGTTATATTATCGTTCCATTCTTCTGCTAAAACCCCATAAACAATATGATCTACATAGTGATCATATAACCATTCTGCTTGTCTGATTTTGCCTTCTTCTATGAATCCTAATCTTTCAGGAATCCCCCTGCTCTTTTTATTTTCCTCTGCAGCTCTGATTTCAACTTTGTTCAGTTTCAAATGGTTAAAGGCGTAATCAGCCAATGCCCTGGCTACTTTGGTCATGATCCCTTTCCCCTGGTATTCATGCCCAAGCCAATATCCTATGTATGCAGTTTTGTTTGACCAGTTAATACTGTTGAAACCTGCAATTCCGACAATTTTTCCCTCGTATAAAATAACGGTCGTCATGCTTTTATTTTCTGCGTAACCTTTCATCGTGCCTTTTAAAAATTCTCTAGTATCTTGAACGTCCGTTGTAAAATCCAGCCACGGTAGCCACTCTTTTAAATAATCTCGTGCTTTTTCAGTTAGTTCAAATAGTCGATCCGCATCAGATACTTCCGTTAGCTTTAGTGATAATTGCTCATCTATTTTATATAGAAACATCAGTTTTCCTCCTTAGTTTTTCTCTGATATCTGAAATAAAGTTTCTGATATCCCACCCAGATTTCCACCTAAGACCTCAAGCATTTGAAGAATCTGGCTTAGCCATAAAGCGATGAATGCTGAACTAATCGCTATTACAACCATGGGTAGGACTTTAACATACTCTAATGTTTTGTCGTCGATTTTCACATTCATTCCCCTTTTGAATGAAAACATTTAACAAGGTATTATTCGACAAAATCTCTGTTTTCCCTTTTATTGTTAAATATTTCTTCTATGTAAAAGAGCTGCCAACTTAGCTGGCAGCCCTTCTTAAGTCTTTTATAACTTTTCTCCGTTGGTTTCAATCACATCTTTATACCAGAAGAATGACTTCTTTCTTTTCCGTTCTAGTGTACCGGTGCCGTCATCATGTTTGTCAACATAGATATATCCGTACCGTTTTGAGAATTCGCCAGTTGACATATTGACCATATCGATACATCCCCAGCTAGTATAGCCCATCAAATCGACAAGTGGTCTTGATTACAGCTCTTCTCCTAGTGGTCCCAAACCTGTCATAATGCCGGCTGTTTCTTGACAGCTTTTCGCTTGATGGTGACGAAGCTGTCATGAATCCGTTTTTTTCTTGACAGCTTTTCGCGTGATGGCCTCGAAGCTGTCAAGATTCCGGCTGTTTCTTGACAGCTTTTCGCTTGATGGCCCCGAAGCTGTCACGATTCCGGCTCTTTCTTGACAGCTTTTCGCTTGATGGCCCCGAAGCTGTCACGATTCCGGCTCTTTCTTGACAGCTTTTCGCTTGATGGCCCCGAAGCTGTCACGATTCCGGCTCTTTCTTGACAGCTTTTCGCTTGATGGCCTCGAAGCTGTCATGAATCCGGCTTTTTCTTGACAGCTTTTCGCTTGATGGTCCCGAAGCTGTCACGATTCCGTCTGTTTCTTGACAGCTTTTCATCTGTTGGTTCCGAAGCTGTCACGAATCCGGCTTTTTCTTGTCAGCTTTTCACCTGCTACCCCTCAAGCCTGTCAGAATCCCTTCTTAATTTAGACAGCTTTTCACTCCCACGCCAAAAGCTGTCTAAAACCATATCTACATTACACACTTCTTAAGTACTCATTAAAAATTTTTCCCCGCTGCACAATAAATCAACCCTACTAAAATTCCTTCTATTAATCAGTTCTAAACCTAGTAACCCATCAATATCTTAGTGATAGGAAAACTAATACTATATAGAAAAAGGTGATTTGCTATGTTTGTTGTTCATTTTTTCGAAAACAGAACGGAGCTTTTGAATCAGTTGCGCCAGCAGGTTCCTTCTGTTGGGGAGGACTTTAAAATCAAGGGACGTAAGGGGAAAGTTACTAGTGTGTTGGCAGTTGATGAACAGACTTATCATGTGCAGCTGACATTGGAGTCGAAGACGAAACAGGCGCAAGCTGCCGATCCGGGAAAAAAGAAAAAGAGGTAATAAAAAGTGGAGAGCCCAAAGGGTTCTCCACTTTTATCAGTTCCTGTTCAAATAAGCCCAGGCATACTGTGCATAAAGCTCAGAACCCGTTGTTAGTGCTTCTTCATCGATATTGAAATTTCCGTGATGGTGTGCCCACTCAGTATCTTTTTCCGGATTGCCGCTGCCTACAAGAGCAAAACTGCCTGGGACTTCATCAAGGTAGAAACTAAAATCTTCTCCACCCATTGTTGGCTTTTCATGATAGATTACATCCTCTCCGAATGCCTCGGATGCCACCTGCTGAACAAGCTCTGCACTTTCCTCATCGTTGATGACTGCCTGTGTCCCACGTGTATATTCTACTTTTGCCGTAGCTCCGTAAATTGCCGCTACATTTTCAGCATAATGTGTTAGCTGTTTTTCAATATGGTCACGTGTTGCCGGGTTGAAGCAGCGGACTGTTCCTTCGATTACCGCGTTTTCGGCAATGACATTGAAACGTGTGCCTACCACCATTTTCCCGACTGTAAGAACGGCGCCTTGTTGTGGATCAATGGATCTCGACACCACGGATTGGACATTCATGACAAAGGATGAAGCAACGATCGCGGTGTCAATACAATCCTGGGGAATCGCTCCGTGACCGCCTTTTCCTTTAAAAGTGACCTTGAACAAATCAGCCGAGGCAAAGGATGGTCCGGGAGTGCAGCTCACCTTATGCGTCGGCATTTGCGACCAGATGTGGATGCCAAATACGTTATCAACTCCTTCAACAGCTCCCTGTTTTACCAGAGCTCTGGCCCCTTCTGCTACTTCTTCAGCTGGCTGGAACAATAAGCGAACATTTCCTGGCAGCTCTTCCTTGATTTCATTTAATGCCTTCGCCGCGACCATCAGCATGGCAGTATGGGCATCATGCCCGCAAGCATGCATTTTCCCCTCGTCGTTTGAAGCGTAAGGCAGGTCCTTGTTTAGTTCCTCGACGGAAAGAGCATCCATATCCCCCCTCAAGGCGACAGTCTTGCCTGGCTTGCCGCCCTTGATTTCAGCAATCACACCTGTTGGTTCTGTTCTTCTATACCTAACTCCTAATTGATCTAGATATTCACAAACAAAATTGGTTGTTCTATATTCCTCCCAAGAAAGCTCCGGGTCGCTGTGAAGCTGCCTGCGCAGCTCTGTTAATTCATCCTTGTATTCCTTAATAGCTTCTTTTAATCCCTCGTTAATCATCAATCCGCCTCCGTTAAACTCTTAGCTGTTTCGTAAAAAATTTGAACAGCTTTAGCTATGTCTTCTGAATCTGACCATTCTTCCGGACAATGACTTAGTCCATCCTTACTTGGAATGAACAGCATTCCAACGTCTGTGTAATCGGATAAAACCATCGCATCGTGACCGGCTCCGCTATTGATCGAACAATACGGGATTTCCAACACTTCGCTTTTCTCTTTTAAAAGAGAGCGGATACCTTGATTCAGTTCTTTCGGCTGGATATATAAAAGCTGATCAATCGTTGTTTCGATTCCATTTTTACTAAAAAAATGAACTAGATTCTTTGTTTTCTCGATGACATTCAGGACGTGTTCTTCCTTTCCTGAGCGAATATCAACCGAGAAAACTACCTGATCAGGAATGACATTCGCCCCATTCGGGTAAACATTTAAGCGACCGGTGGTAATGACCGTTCCTGTTCCTTCCTCTGCAGCAAGATCTGGTAAGCGAGCGATTATATTCGCTGCGGCTACCAGAGCATCTGCCCGGCGGTCCATCGGGGTGGTACCTGCGTGCCCTGCCTGCCCTTTTACAGTGACTTCCAGCTGAGTCAGTCCAACAATCGCCTCGACAACTCCAATCGGAATCTCTTTTTCTTCTAAAATAGGACCTTGTTCAATATGTAACTCGAGGAAAGCCTTCATCGTTTTCGGATCTCTTTTTTTCGGAAGTGATGAGTCAAGCCCAATTTCAGCCATTGCTTCCACTGTGGAAACACCGTTTGAGTCTCTCAGATTATTAAAATCCTCTTCACTCAGCAAACCGACCATCCCTCGGGATCCCATCAGCCCTCCGCCAAACCTTGCGCCTTCTTCTTCTACCATGGCAACGACTTCGAGAGGATACTTGGGGCTCAAGTTATTTTTAGCAAAGAGCCCTGCTACCTCTAGAGCGGCAACAACTCCAGCAGGTCCATCATAGGAGCCGCCGTGAGGGACGGAGTCAAAATGCGACCCGACCATCACGCTCGGTGCGTCTTTCAAGCTACCTTTCAGTTTGCCAAAAATATTGCCGAAGCCGTCTTCTCTAACCTGCAGCCCATACTCACTCATTTTTCCTTTTATATAATTGCGGGTCTTTAAATCCTCCTGGCTGTAGGTCAGCCTTGTCGTCCCTTTTCCGGGAGTCGCTGTGTACTCACTAATTTGAGCGATATGCTGTTCAATGCGTTCCTTTAAATCTAGCAATCTTATTCCCCTCTTTTCTTACAAGAATCCGACAAAGATACCGGCGAGTACGACCGAAACAATTGTGACGGTCACGAACCCACCCACAAGCATTGGTGGTAGCATATGACTGGTCAGCGCTTCTCTTTCTTTTTCGTCCTCTGTTAAAGAATTGATCACTTCATTGGTGATGATATAATCTGCCGGGAAACCGTAAAGCGCCGTCAGTGATACAGCAAAGGCCATTTCCTTGCTTACCTTTAAAATTTTGCCAACAACAAATGAGAAGATGTACATTCCCGTGATTCCAAGGACAATCGCACTAATTAGTGGAACAATGATTTCTACAAGCATTCCTGGTGTAGCCTGCTTCAACCCATCGAAAATGAATAACATCAAAACGAGAATTGCGATCCCAAATCCATTGGCCTTTTGCAGGGCCTGCTTTTCCAGGAAGCCTACGCTTGTCGCGATAACACCAAATAATAGTGCAAGTACGAACGGGCTTACAGATACGACTGGAGCCAGAAGAGTTGATGTTAGGTAAGCCAGATAAGCGACCAGTGACAGCCTGAAAAACTTAAAGAATTCAGTATTATATTTTTCTGGCAGGTTTTTAAAAAGCTTTAATTCAACAGGTGGCGCGGCAGCTTCTACAGTTGCAGCCACTTCATTTGCAGCAAGGCTGCCCTCTCGATATTGCTTTAAAAGTTTCTTGCCTTCTTTTTTCAGAACGAGTGATGTTAATGGGTAACCCGCAAAACCCTGCATCACATAAATAACAATAGCGAATACCGACAGTGTTGCAAGACCCGCTTCCTTTGCACCTTCAGACATGATCAAAGCGGAAACGACTCCACCAACCAAAGGCGGTACGGCAACAACCATTGTCTGGAATCCAAAAATGAGAGTACCGACACTCAATAGTACAGCTACTATTCCTAAAATACCTGATAGCGCAATGACAATTGTTTTCCATTGGTTTTTCAATTCTTGGATAGATAGCAATGTACCCATATTCGTTATTAATAAATACATCATCATGACAGCAACTGCTGATGGCACACCAGCAAGTGCTACAATTTCTTTCGGGAAAAACGTCCAATACCCAATCAGGAACAATACAGCTGAAACGAACATGGAAGGAATCCATGCCTTCGTCCTTACAGCAACTAAATCCCCCACTAATAAAATGAAAACCACAATAACTAAAGCTAACATCTGTGACATCATGAATCCCCCCATTTTCTTTTTCACTTAAACGCTTCGCTTTGCGAAAGAAAAAAGTATTAGGTACGATAATAATATAGATATAATATTCAGTCAATTGTAAATTTTATAATTTTAGAAAGAAAACGATTTCTTTGTTTTTTTTGATTCCTTTTACCTATTTTTATCACAAATAAAAAGGCGAACCGCTTATAAAAGCGGCTCGCCAATTGAATTTATATTCTTAGTCAGGTTTTTTTGTTTTCAAGGAAACAGCCAATGGCTTCTTATCCAAACAGTATTCTAATAGTACGATTTTACCTTCAAGTTCAAGGTGTTTAGCCAGGGCGATTACTTCTTCCCCTTCTTCAACTGAGGACACAGACGAAATTCTTAAGTTGCCATCACTATTCTGGATTTGATTAAATAGCTCTTCTTTTGACATTTTCACATTCGTCTTCATCTTTATCACCCCTTCTTAAGAATTACCTTTCTTTACCCAGGGATGATACGGGTAAATCCCGGAAATAAAAACCATTTATGGGTAGTTGAACCTTGACCTCAGATTATTGGTTACCTATCATTTTAGTTTTGGCTCTTTTAGGTCACCAATGATGCTTATTGGTTCCCTTTAATTATAATCTCTGCATTTTTAGGTCACCAATACCGCCTGTTGGTTACCTTAAAATTGAATTCCACCGTTTTTAGGTCACCAATACCGCTTAACAGTTACAAATCATTAATACATTCCCGTCCGGATCCTGGAAATTGAAGTAGGCAAAATCGCCAATCCGCTCAATTTCTTTAGTTATTATAATTCCATTTGATTTTACAAAGTCATAGGCTTCATCAACATCATCTACAAGAAAATTAAACAACACATGGCCGGAGGGCTTTAAATTAAAGCCTGGGTCAAAGGTGTGATCGTCCAAGGTCAATCCTGTTTCAGATGTAACAGGAATGTTATGGACTGGTGATTTTATCTTTTGGCCATCAAATGGTATCCCCAGCAAGTTCGAATACCATTCTGCGGATTGTTTCAAATTGCTCACATGGATAAAAACATTGTTTATTTTATTATAAAGTGGTGATTTCAAATTTTCTCCCTCCTAAATTCTTCTTTTAAAAAACCATTAGATTATCTCCGTACCTTCCCCATATGGCAGCACAACTGTAGTCTTATTTCCGGTTAGGATGTTTCCTGTCCAGAATGTCATCCTTGTCCAAGCCAGCGTCTTCTGTTATCGAAAAGTCGGATTCGTTGTAGTTGATTTCTTCTTTTTCAAATAAACGATCTATTTCCTTTTCAAGTTTTGCCAGCAGCGGAAACTTCGTGGCATAGCCAAGGCTTTCCACAACATTCCTGTAATACCATTCCTGTTGCTTTTTTCCGCGTCTGAATCTTTTCCAGACTTCCTCGCCGGATTCTTCGACGTCCTGGTGAATTGACCTGACATTATGTAATTTGTCCGCACAAGCTACCACGCGGATTTCTTCGGATGCAGTTTTCAAAAACTCAATTGTGTGCTCTTTGCGTTCTTCCCAGGAAAGAGACTTGTCTGGCTCAGAGCACCCTTCAACGATTGTTGCGATTTCTTTTCCAAACTCCTGCTCTATATCTTCCATTGTTAAATCGGTGTCTTCAACTGTGTCATGCAGGATTCCGGCTGCAACCACTTCTTTGCGGTATCCCGCTTTTTGTAAAATCATCCCTACTGCCACCGGGTGAGCAATATACGGTATTATTGTATTTTTGCGATATTGTCCCTCATGTGCCATTGAAGCAATTTGCAATGCTTTGTCGATTAAATCCATCTTAATCTGCCTCCAGTTTTTCAGATACTTAATTACTTCTTTAATGGCTCAGTAAATCCTTCCTAAGGAAAATGGCAAACTTGATTATTTTTCCCAAAATATTCTGCTATATTTATTATATAAACAACACTTGGAGGCTATTATGACACGATTGACAGACCACTTAATAGTCATATCTTTTGACTGTCTTTCTGAGCATGATGTTCCATTGCTCAGGGAGCTGCCAAATTTTAAGGCTTTTATAGAGAATAGTTCTTTCTGTACACAGGTAGAAACGATCTATCCTTCTGTTACATACCCTTGCCATGCGACTATCGTGACGGGTAATTTCCCTAATCGGCACGGTATTGTCAACAATACATTTATCCAGCCTGGCAGAATTTCACCAGACTGGTACTGGCACCGCCGCCATATAAAAGGGACAACCCTTTATGATGAGGCAAAAAAGGCGGGCATGAAAACCGCAGCATTATTATGGCCGGTGACGGCAAAAGCCGATATCGATTACAATATGCCAGAAATTTTTGCGAACAGGCCCTGGCATCATCAGATTCCCGTTTCGCTTTCCAATGGGAGTCCTCGATACCAGCTCGAAATGAACGCTAAATTCGGTCATATCAGAAATGGATTGAGCCAGCCGGAGCTCGACGACTTCGTTCTTGAATCAACAGTGGAAACCATCAAAACGAGGAAGCCAGAATTGATGTTGATTCATTTTGTCGATCTGGACTCCCAGCGCCATATGCACGGTTTTTCATCAGAAGAAGCACTGGCCGCACTTCACCGCCATGACAAGAGACTTGGAAGAATCATGGAAGCACTCAAAGAAGCAGGCATTGCTGAGAATACAACGGTTGCCATTCTTGGTGATCACAGTGCACTTGATGAGTCTAAAGTGGTGAAATTAAACGTATTATTTAAAGAACGAGGACTTATCCAAACCAATGCTTCAGGTAAAGTAACCGACTGGAAAGCCTATTGCAAGAGTTGTGACGGATCAGCCTATGTCTATCTAAAAGGTCAAAAAGATGATGCCACTAAAAATACCGTTACAAATATCTTAGTTGAGCTTTTAAAGGACGGCAGCAACGGTATTGAAGCAGCCATCACTGGTTCCGAGGCTAACGCAAAAGGAGCTGACGGAACTGCCTTCAGGATGCTGGAAGCCGCTAGAGGATTTTATTTTAGCGATGCAATTGAAGGTGACTACATCGAAGAAGTAACCGAACAGGATGCCAGGACTAAAAAATACACCTTTGCCTGCCATGGATACTCCCCTGAAAAAGAGGGATATCACACCGTTTTCTTCGCAGCTGGAAAAGGCATTCGTCCAGGAATCTCCATCAAGTCAATGCACCTCGTAGACGAAGGTCCAACCTTTGCCCGCCTGCTGGGTCTTGACTTGGGAGATACAGATGGCTCCATCATTGAAGGGATTTTGGATATTTAGAACTAGGAAAGAAGGTCTTTGGAGGGCTCGAAGCGAATTATATTACCAGTTGGAAGAGTTATTTTACCGGTTAAGACAGTTATACACTATTGGGAAAGCTTTATTTCAGGTTCAGAGAAGTTTTTTTACCGGTTGGGACGCTTTTATCCCCGGTTGCAGCAATTTTATTACCGCTTGAGACACTTTTTTAAACTTTGAGTATGTATGGTTCAACTTAATAGACAAAAATACAATCTTATTGGGGGCAAAATGATGAAAGGTTTTACGAAGGAAGAGAGCAGCTGGATTCGTTATGACTGGGCCAGCTCGGCTTATTCGATTATCATTTCGACGGCTGTATTCCCGCTCTTTTATAAAGCTTCTGCAACCGATGCTGGCGTGAGCCTGTCAAATTCGACCGCCTATTTGGGTTACACAATTGCCATCGCCACCTTCATTCTGGCATTGATCGGGCCGATACTTGGAACCATTGCGGATTATCAAGGCATGAAAAAGCGTTTCTTCACGATATTCTTTACTCTTGGAATCACTTTTACAGCGGGTCTTGCTTTCGTGCCGAGCGGTAACTGGCTGATGCTGCTTGTCGTCTACACCCTTGCCGTGCTCGGATCGACAGGCTCCAACGTTTTCTACGATGCCTTCATCGTTGATGTGACAACGGATGAACGCATGGACAGAGTTTCAGCGCGCGGATACGGGATGGGCTACATCGGGAGTACGATTCCATTCATCATCAGTATCGCAATCATTATTTTAGCCCAGACAAAGGTCCTGCCAATTTCAATGACCTTAGCCAGCCAGACAGCTTTTATCATTACCGCCATTTGGTGGGGACTTTTCTCCATCCCCATGTTTAAAAATGTACATCAAAAGCATTTCATTGAGCGCGAACCGCAATTGGTTCTCCAAAGCTTTAGACGTCTAGGAAAAACCTTTAAGGAAATCCGAAAATATAGGGCATTATTTCTATTCTTATTAGCTTATTTCTTTTACATTGACGGTGTAGGAACAATCATCACGATGTCTACAGCCTATGGAACCGATTTAGGGATCAGCTCTACTAACCTATTAATCATCCTTTTTGCCACCCAGGTCGTCGCCTGGCCGTTCGCAATTTTATTCGGAAAATTATCCGAGCGTTTTACCGGTAAAAAAATGCTTTATGTCGGAATTATTGTTTATATCTTTGTTTGTATTTACGCTTACTTCCTGGAAACAACGACGGACTTCTGGATCCTGGCAATGCTTGTTGCTACGTCCCAGGGCGGTATTCAGGCATTAAGCCGATCTTATTTTGCAAAATTGGTGCCTAAAGCGAATGCGAATGAGTTTTTCGGATTCTATAACATCTTCGGTAAATTCGCTTCAATCATGGGGCCTCTTATGGTCGGTCTTACAGCACAGCTTACAGGGAATTCGAGCATGGGCGTTTTCAGCCTCGTGATCCTTTTTGTTATTGGCATGATCATTCTGGCTTTTGTTCCAGAACCTGAAGCTCAGCCTCAAGCACCTGAAATTGCCTAAACAACGGCCTCTGGGAAACCGGGGGCTTTTTTTGAAAAAATGAATGGAGGTTCTCTAATAATCTATGAACAAACTAAAGCTTTTCTTAATAATAATTAGCAGCCTGCTTCTTATATTTATCGTTGCCACCATGATCAATACCCTCACCTTGGAATCCCGACAGCCCTCACCTAAACACTTTAATGGCACTATTAAAGAAGACCATGCGATCAATACCCTTTCAAAAGCGGTTCAATTTAAAACGATTTCCTATCAGGACCGCAGCAAAATGGACATGATGGAATTCGACCGCTTCATTTCCTTTTTAGAAAAGAGCTTTCCTATGGTACATAAAGAGCTGGAGCTTGAAAAAGTGAATGGCTATGCGCTTGTGTATAAATGGAATGGAACAGACTCCACGAAAAATCCTATTGGTTTGACAAGCCATTACGATGTTGTACCCGTCCTTGAAGGCACGGAAGAAAACTGGGAACAAGACCCTTTTAGCGGGGCTGTCGCAGACGGAAAGATTTGGGGTCGCGGTACACTGGATGACAAAGTTGGTGTGATTGGGATTCTTGAAGCTGCAGAACACATGCTTACAGAAGGTTATCAGCCTTCACGAGACATCTATCTAATGTTCGGGCATGATGAAGAAATCGGCGGTGATGAGGGTGCCAGCAAGATTGTGAGTTCACTTAAAGAAAGAGGCGTCAAGTTTGACTTCGTTTTAGATGAAGGAGGAGCCATCGTCGAAAACATGGTTCCGGGTGTCGAGCAGCCCGTCGGTGTTGTTGGGGTTTCCGAGAAAGGGTCAGCGACAGCAGAGCTTTCAATTGAAGGAAGCGGCGGCCATTCTTCACAGCCAAAGGACCGGACCAATATTGGCAGGATTGCCAGCGCGATCGCTAAGCTGGAAGAAACCCAGTTCCCTGCCGACCTGAAAGGGCCAGGTGAGGATTTATTTGAGTTTGTAGCTCCTGAAATGAGCTTTGCCATGAGATATGTCTTTGCCAACAAGTTTATTTTCGAACCAATCATTGAAAAAATCCTTCTGCAGCAGCCCGCTTCTGCCGCGCTGATCAGGACGACGATTGCACCAACGATTTTCCATGCCGGCGAGCAGTACAACGCCCTTCCAGAGAAAGCTTCGGCCATCATCAACTTACGCCTTATGCCGGGTGATTCGTTGGAGGAAGTGAAGGAATTTATAGAAGAAACGATTGACGACGATGCAATCAAAGTGACAATTGAAGGCTCAGAGGCTTCTGGAGTATCTAATGTTGACAGCTGGCATTTCAGATCGATCCAGCAAAGCGCGAAAAATGTTTATGACGAAGCGGTCATAGCCCCCTATCTGATGTTTGCAGGTTCTGATGCCAAACATTACGACAGCATCGCCGAAAACACGTACCGGTTCCTCCCTGTCCAGCTGACATCGGAGGATCTTAACAGGATGCATGGAACGAACGAGCATATTAGTATTGACAACTACCTGAATGCGATCAGTTTTTATATGGAAGTAATTAAGGAAGTTGATAGGAAGGTAGATTCAAAAGATTAATAGGGCATTTTGCCGAGATTTATATACTCATTGAAGGTACAGATAAATAAACGCCTTTTAAAAGCGTTTATTTGCCGTAATCCTAAATGAACCTTCATTTATGCATTATTCGTTCAACCAAGCATTATTAAAAGCTCAGGGATATCCTGAGCTTTTAATAAGGTGAAAATAATGACATTGTTCTGACTATATTCTTATTACTGCTCGTCTGGCTGACTGCGTCTGCGGTTTATTCTGACACGGTTTTGTGGTTGATTATCCCATCTCATCGATCCACACTTTCACCTTTAAGTGAACAGATTCCTTAATAAAAGTCACTATCATTTTATTTATTTTAGTGGGAATACGGTTTATTTAACGCACCTTAAGTCAAAAGATTAGATCATTTGAAATACGCATCAGAAGTGAAAAAAGGTTTCAACTAAATGTGTAATGAACCATTTAGTTACAATTCTTCTCCCTTCCTTTTTAAAAAATCTTCCATCCATTCATAATCAAAAGGGCCGTTTGTGATCTTATACTGATACATGTCATTTAGTAAAACATTCCTCTCAATCAACGCTGGCATCGTAATTCGGTTGTCTTTATACTTCAGTAGAAATTGGAATTGTTCTTCAGGATATTCGGAATGGAAGTTCCGGTCTCCTACCTTAATAACTTTGTATTGACTTAAAAAGCTGATCAGTTCTTCAATGGCATCTTTATCGGATAATTTTCGATTGTATTGTCCCATATCATTCTCTAAAGACCGTTGTGTAAACAAGACTCTTTCGATTTGTTTGGAATCAAGGACTTCCGTTAAGTTCTTCTCACGGTTATCATCCCACCTGGCAAGGAATGTTATAGCTAAGATCAGAGTCGACAGAACATAAAAGTACTTTCTTGGCAAACTTCCTCTCTTCTTCGCAGGGGTTAACAACAATCCAAGGATTAGACCATACAGGCCATGGCCAAGCATCCAAAATACGAATGAGTATAGACTGGAGATCGGCGGTGTCCTATTTGACAAGACAGTTGTTGGATAAAGGGCCAGACCAATGATTAAGCTGATCATGAAAATTAAACGAAATTTACTTTCCAATTCTATCTCCCTTTTCGTAGCGTAAAACTCAACTCCAGCCGCGAGAGCAACGGAAATGATCAAGTGTAAGCCAAACTCAACTATTCCTGGTAAAGCGAACTCCTTTAAAACAGGAACATAATCTACATTCACCAATAATGTATACACTTTTATATTAAAAACGTATTCAATTACACCTAAGAACAGGCCAAGAGCCATACCTGACAACAATCCTGCTAGCCACGCCTTCTTCATCCACAACAACTCCTGTAGTACAAATCTGTTTTGAGAATTCCCACTCTCTTCCCTAGCTATTCGCGTAAGTAGATTGTAATTCCTGTTTTCCCTGATAATTAAAGGCTCTTTTTTTAAAACTTTGTTCCTTTCACTGCCTAATTTTGCAGCTGACTTTGTCTTTTGTTTCTCATGAAAATATATTTTTTTGATATTGAGTCTTGAAAAAACGAAAAATATGTCGAAATATCTAGGTAGAGGATTTTTAGTTTTGGTATTAGAAAGGATTTTATCGAGTGAAGATTAACCTTCGAACTTATGTTGCATTAACTTTTGGGGTGATCATTATTGCCCTTGCGATGCTGTTAAGTATAACGATTAGCAAGCATTCAGGAGATATAATTAAAAGAGAAATAGGAAACAGTTTATCAACAACCGCTTTTCATATGGCTGATAAACTAGATTCATTTATGTGGTCACGAATTGGAGAGGTAGAGGTTTTAAGTCAAATTGACGATATTAAAAACGCTGGTAACATTGGAAATGCACAAATACTGCTAGACCAACTTAAGGCAAGCGTTCCCGTCTTTTCGTGGATTGGACTGACGGATGAAGACGGAGAAGTACTTGCAGCAACAGACAAGATTTTGGTAGGATCAGATATTTCAAAACGTCCAGTTTACCTGGAGGGAAAAAAAGGGCTTTTCATTGGTGATGTCCATAATGCCGTCCTGCTTGCGAATTTGCTGCCTAATCCTACGGGAGAACCGATACAATTCGTTGACATCAGTAAGCCGATAGTTGATGAAAACGGAAATCTGACTGGTATTTTGGCAGCCCACCTTAGCTGGGAGTGGTCTAAACAGATGCAGGATGAAATTGTTGAGCCACTAAAGGATGAATTGACTGGAGCGGAAATCTTCATCGTGAGCAAAAGTGACGATACTGTCCTTCTTGGTCCTAAAAATATGATTGGCATGCCGCTTAAGATTAATAGTCTACAAAATGCAAGGAAGGGAGAAAATAGCTGGCTAGTCGAGAAATGGCCTGACGGAAAAAACTACTTATCAGGGTTTGCAATTGGTGATGGGTATAATGATTATGATGGGCTTGGCTGGACGGTTATTGTCCGCATACCTGAAGAAAATGCATTCGCTCCCGTTGAGAGCTTAAAGTCTTATATATTGAAACTCGGGACGATGGCCGCTATATTCTTTGCTTTGATTGGCTGGGTGCTCGCAGGTTTTATTACGAACCCTTTAAGGAAAATTTCAAAAGCTGCCCATAGCCTAAGATTGGGTGATAAAGTACATATCCCATATATTAAAGGTATTAAAGATCTCGAAGTTCTCTCAGGTTCTCTTGGGGAGCTTGTGGACTCCTTGGTTATTACAGAATCAAACTTAGGGAAAATGGAAACACTAGCGCACAATGACCTCCTTACTGGACTTGGGAACCGCGTTGCCCTTGATCACTTTATTAAGGAGGCCGTTTTTGCTAAAAATCAGCTTTCCTTTTTATATTTAGATTTGGATGGCTTTAAAAATGTTAATGACCTTTATGGTCATCATACTGGTGACGAGCTGCTAAAGGAAGTAGCATTTAGATTAATAGAAAGCATTCGTAAAGAAGATAAAATCTTCAGGCTTGGTGGAGATGAATTCCTTGTTATTGTTGAAGTAGCCAATGACACTCCGGAATTATTTATTTCAAAAATTGCTAATAAGCTGATTCAAAACGTAAACAAGCCTTATGATATGGTAGATACCGAAATCTATGTCGGATGCAGTATCGGTATCGCTAATTGGCCCGCCCACGATCAAGACCCATTTACTGTTATAAGCTATGCCGATGAAGCACTCTATACATCGAAAAGGTCAGGAAAGAACAAATTTACATTCCACCATGATAAGACAATGAATAAAATGCCAGGAGCATAACACCTGGCATTCCTTATAACTATTAGGCATTCTTCACCCAACGTTTTACATTATAATTTCCTGACCCTATCCCCATCTTTAATCTTAATATTGACCCCCCAGGCTTCCCCGCTCAATGAACCTCTTCCTGATTTGGATAAGTCAATCTCAGTCTCAATTGTGACTACTTTTCTCTCTTTTCCATGAAGAATGACTTCATATGGGCCTCCATCATTCAAGAGAGATAGCATCGGATAATCATCTTCGAATAGGTATTTTTCATAGAATTCGATGTTGAATTGGACTGCTTGATTGCTGTGATTTTCAAATGGGAGCTGGCAGTTAGCGTATAGTGTGATTTCGTCTTTCATCTCGAATAGGCACATGCTGCTCTTTCTCTCGTACTCGACGGCGTTTATACCTGTCGCAAACGTTTTCTGATATGCACTTACCATTTCCATCGGCAGGAAGACCACCATTAAAAAAGCGATTAAGACCATACGGAGATGGAATTTTTCTAGCGATTTCACGAGGAAAAATAAGCTAATGCCGAATAAAACCAGACCTGTGATCCCGATATAATTAACACCATTAATAGTTTTGATTGGAAAATTCAAAGCTGAACTCAATTCCTGTCCAATAGGATATTCGTGAGGGAAAGGAAAGTTGAGTGCAATCGATAGAAAGAAAAAAATGACGGCTACAATCAAAAATCTTTTGTTCTTTAACATAGTGGACTTCCAACTCCTACTCTTCTATTATTCCATCTCCACTCATTTGGGTTCCCTCCGGATTGCCTATTTGGCTAAATGTAAAGATATATTCGCTCTCTTCATTTTTTTTGACTCCTTGAAAGGTAACGAAATATTCCTTCCCTTCTTCCAGCAGGTTGTAAATCCTGGAATCCCCAATCATAACCTTGAACCGTTCTTTGTTTTTGTCAGGGTCATTCGCATTCGTGCCCATTACCCACATTTTTTGGTATTTACCCGGTTCTATGTAGTGTTCCTTTTCTTCAATGGTCATCATCATGGTGGTGCTTGTATACATCTTTTCAGGTCGATTTAATAATGTATACATAATTCCTATAAAAGATACAAGTAAAAGGAAGATCAGTGAAAGTGAAATCTTTCTTCTTTTCATCGCTGCTTCCTCCTTCGATTACTGAAATAATAATGTCAAAACATCAAACTGAATGACCATCAGCACAATTGTAATAAGTATGATCCCCTCAGCAAGGGATAGGATCGATTGCTTTGGGTCCGTTGAAAACTTCCATTCAAAAAATGCACGGACAAAATTTTCTGAAGTAATAATTAAAGTCATAATGAATAAAAGAAGATTAATAGAAAACTCATGAAAGTATAATTGATACGCTAAAATTAAATACACGGTTAACGCGGTAATTCGAACAGCCCAATCCACTTTCCGATGAGTGCTATTAATATGATTATGCGAAAATGCCTTCTTTTTCACTTTTTTTATATTAAAAACTTTCCTTAAAACGAACTTTGATACGGCTACTATTGCGATGATTGCGATAAAAAGCAGTAGGAATTTTAATCCTGACATAAACTCACTCCTTCATGAGTTATTTTACCACTAAATTCCAGTTATTGGTACATTAACTGGAGGAAAATTCTTTTTGCATGTATTTTCAAAATTCTATTTCGCTTTTCGAAAAAGATGCTACAATACTATTTAAATAATTTAAAAGAATGAAGGGAATGCAATGAACAAAAAATTATGGCTTACATATGGGATGTTGACCTTTGCTACGTCAACATGGGGCAGTGCTTTCATTGCCGGGAAATTTGCGGTCCAAAGTTTTGAACCGGCTACGGTAGCTTTCTTCAGATTCTTTGGAGCTGCAATTCTGCTCTTCCCTTTGATGTTTGTAATGGAGAAAAACCGTCAAAAACCAAATTTAAAGGATTATGGTTTGTTTGCAGTACTTGGCATGACAGGAATAGCCCTCTATAATATCTTCTTTTTCCTTGCCAGCAAACATGCCCCTGTTATCAAAAGCTCTCTGTTCATCGCCTCCAATCCGGTGTTGATCGTGCTTTTATCGGCTCTATTCTTAAAAGAAACGATCACCCGAAACAATATTATAGGATTGGCAATCGCACTTTCTGGGGCCTTTTTTATCATTACCGATGGACATTTGCTGAGCTTGTTCAGCCTTGGATTTGAACCAATCGACTTTGTTCTTATGGGCGCAGTCATCAGCTGGGCATTATACAGTGTCGTTGGTAAGATTGTTCTGAAAAAGTTCAGCTCGGTTGAGTCTACGACCTACGCTGTGGCTTTCGGTACACTTTTCCTGCTGCCGTTTGTTCTTGCTGAAACAACCTGGCAGGATGTCCAGCTGGCAACAGGTACAACATGGGTTGCGATTATTCATATGAGTGTTTTGGTTACGGTAGTTTCGTTCGTCATGTACTATAATGGAATCAAAGAAATTGGCGCTGCGAAGGCCTCCATTTTCATAAATGTAATGCCGGTATCTGCAGTTATTATGGCTACTTTGTTTTTAGGTGAAAATTTCACAGCCGCCCACGCGATCGGAGCAGCCCTCGTGTTATCCGGTGTTTATATTGGAACAAACCCGCGGCTTTTTAAAAAGAAGCAAACAGCAAAGATAGTAAAAAACGAAATTGCATAAGGAGTTGCACCCATGATTCATAAAATTGATTTGAAATCCGAAAACCTGCACGGTTCTTTCAGCAGTGAATATAAGCCAATCCTAACAGTGAATTCTGGGGACAGCATTCGCATGCAGACACCCGATATTGAATGGGGATATTCGGAAACAAAAGGCATAGAAAGAAAATTTTTCGAATCTGCGGTAAAAGAAGAAACTCCCCTCCACCCGATGATTGGACCAATTGAAGTCACTGGGGCAAAAACAGGCATGGTACTTGAAGTGAAATTGAATGATGTGGTGCCCGGATGGTATGGCACAAATTGGGCAGGCGGCAAGAAAAGCTGGCAAAACGATGCAGTCGGTTTGACCGAATCTGAAAGAATTCGCCTTGACTGGGAATTGGATCGTGACACTATGACTGCAACGACCGAAGTTGGTTCACGGCCGGTGAGTGTCACGCTTAATCCATTCATCGGCTTGATGGGAGTCGCACCTGCAGAACCTGGTGTCCACCACACCTCTCCTCCCCGTTATTGCGGCGGGAATATCGATTGCAAAGAGCTTGGCAGAGGCAGCACCTTATACCTGCCGATTTCAGTTGACGGAGCATTGTTCTCAATTGGTGACGGGCACGCTGCACAAGGCGACGGAGAAGTTTCCGGCACAGCAATCGAGTGCCCGATGGATCTGGTCGATATCACCTTGACAATCAGAGATGATCTTCAGCTAAAAATGCCGCGGGCAAACACGCCAGCGGGATGGATAACTTTTGGCTTTAATGAAGACCTTAACCTGGCTGCCGGACAGGCATTGGATGAGATGGTTTCACTTTTGCAAGAACTACATGGAATCGAACGCACAGAGGCCCTCGCTCTGGCCAGTGTGACAGTCGATTTGAGAGTTACACAGGTAGTAAACGGTGTTAAAGGTGTGCATGCGGTTTTGCCGCACGGTGCGATAAGATAAAGAAGTGCCCCTGTGAAATTCGCAGGGGCTTAATTTTGAGCACTTACAAATGAAAACTTACAAATTATTTATTCAAAATTCCGAGGTAACCTTTCCACGGTCCAACCTCTTTTGTGTATCTTTTAGCTAAAACTCTGGTTATTTGAGCTAAGTGCGTTAAATCATGGACTGCCCATGTTGCGATTAGCTGTCTTGCCTCTACTTCCCCGTATTCTGGATGGACTCCCGTCAATTCAAACTGCCTCTCCTCAACGATAAGTTCCTTCAGCTTCTTGATATTCTCCTTCCTCAATGAAGAAAATTCATCAAGTTTATCCTCAATCGACAGACACGCATAATCCTTTAAATGGGAAAAACGGTCAAAAACCGGGAAATTTTTTTCTTCTGTTTCCGTCAACATGATCTTAAGTCTCGGAATCCAATTGTATTTTTCTCCATCGATGAGATGTCCGATTACTTCAGAAGGATTCCAGGTTCCTTCCCCTTCATTGCTCGTCACCCAGCCTTCTGATAAACCTGATAATAAAGCTTCTAGGGTTTTAGGCGTCCGCTCAAGGATTTCAAATGCTTCATTCATGTTTAACACCATTTTTTACACCTGCCTTTTCAAAATAAGTACCGATTAATTCATCATATTTTCATATGAGAATTTGTATGTAACACAATGTCATACTTCTGTTCTTTTCCTGCAAAAATTCAATGGTATGATAGATTTGTCTGAAAATTTTTTTTTGATAAAGAGAGTGAATGAGATGCTAACTATAAAGGAAGCTGCTGAACAACTAACTTCTTCGGGCATTGTTGCAAACGAGCAAGACGTCCTGGATTGGATTGAAGGCGGTCAAATAAATGCTGTATTGAACCAGAGAAGAAACCTTACATATAAAATCAACCAAAAAGACCTGACAGACTTCATCATCCAAAAACATACCGAAGCACTATCCGCACAGCTTGATCAGGCCAGTCATGAAAACAGCCGCCTGACCCAACAGCTGGATCTCTTAAATACAAGGCTGCATATTGAACAATCCAAGGTTCGCACATTGAAAAAAATGCTTAACAGCCAGATTGAAGCGGCAAATGCTAACCCGTCCCAACTGGAAAAGCTGTTAGGTCTTAGCCAAAATTCCAGCAGCCTGGTACTCAAAAAAGAATTCAAAAAACTGCTTAAAGCCCTCCACCCCGACCGAGGCGGCGACGAAAGGCTTTTTAAAGTGTTCAACGAACATTACGAGGATTTGAAGTAATCTATGATTGTCTTTTATTATTCATTACATAAAAATAAGTACTGGCTCCCATCATCATTCCGCCCAAAACACCAATAGCCGAACCAGCAACTGTCCAAATGGTAGATAAATAGATGCCTGCCATATACATGATCAAGCCGCCAATAAATAATAGCGTTCCCTTTTTCATAGAATCTCCTTTTTATATAAGTCTTCCATAACCATTTCTATAAAAATTGAGAAATTCCTTTATGGCTTTCTCCCTGTAAATAAAAATGGAACCAGCATACCCTCATTGCTGGTTCCATTCTTCCTACTTATTTTTATAAAACCTCTCCCTAACCCTTTTCAAGCGCGCATGATAATTTAAGATTTCCAGCCTGGCCTTTTCAGCTTCTGGTGCGATCGGCCTTAGATTCTCGATATCCCAATAATCAACGATTACATCGAGAACTTGATCGAAATACTCCAGTGGCCCATAATTCGCCTCTTTAGCGATGATGGCCATCCGGTCTTCAAAATCCGGCATGACGGCACCTGGCATTTTGAAGTTCATGATCACATTGCCCAAGTAGTAGCAATAATTTGGCTCTAATTCGAGGTGGTATTTGATGACATCACGATAAAATGCGTAGTGAAGCGTCTCATCCTTTGCAAGCCGGCGGAGAAGCGTGGCCAATTCACGATCATGCGGGCCTGCTACCTTTGCGACATTATTGTAAAACACCATCGTCGCCAGCTCTTGCATCGAGGTGTAGACCATTGTCTCGAATGGTGTATGAAAATCAGGATCCCACCCATTCTCAAGCGTCATTTTATGTAATTGATGAAGACGCATCGGCTCAACATTCCTCGTGATTAGCAGATATGTCTCCAGCAAATTGGAGTGCTGATCTTCTTCAGCTGTCCATGTATGGACAAAATCCTTGATCACCGACAATGAACCTTTAAAAGTCTGATCCAGGTAAGAAGTAAACCATGGAAGATTCACTTCTGTTAATAATGCTGTTTCTATCGCAGTAATCACTGGTGCAGGCAGCGTAACCTGGCTTTCATGCCATGGCACTCGCTTGAAATCCATTGCTTTATCCCATGGCAAAAATTCATGATAGCCCCAATCGATTTTTTCCGCCCGCTTCTTATGCTCCTCATAAAGCTCCCTAATCCTTGGTTCCAGCCGAAAATCCAGATGATTCGTCAGCAATGTAGTCCCTCCATATTAAATACTAGATATTATGACCTGTTACTAAATACAACTCTAACATATTTTCTGAATTTTAACTAAATGGAAGGCTTCTTTTTACTGAAAATAGGAATTTAGGAGGAGCAGCTGCGCATTCTATAATAATTCTCTATAAATGATATAATGAGATTTCAGCAAAACCATATATACTGAAGATATACATAAGGAGGTGCACCATGAAAAAATCTATTTTTATTATCCTGTTATTAATGATCGGCGCTTTCCTTAGTGGATGTTCTGGGGATCAACCTGAATCAAATGGCCTTTCCCTTCCAGATGAAAACGGTGAGGAAGTATCCTTTGAAAATATGGAAGAGCCTGCGCTAATATTCTTTTTTACCGGAGTTGGTTGAGACTTCTGTAAATCGCAGCTGGTCGAGCTGCAGAGCCGAAAAGATTCATTCAGCCAGTTCCCTGGCAATATTTACGCGGTTAGCGCATCTTCCGTTGAGGAACATAAAGCTATGAAAGATGAGTTGGGACTTGATTATCCAGTTATCTCAGATGAGAAATTGAAATTAATCAAAAAGACAAACATGTTGGATCCTGAGGCACCAATAGCAGTACGAGGCTTCGCTGTTCTTGATAAGGATGGCACTGTTCTCCATTCGCAGCAAATCGATACATTCGGTGTCGAAGCAGAAGGAATCATTCCATACGCTGCGGATATTGCTAAAGGGAAAGATCCAGCACAATAAACAAGACACCACCCAATCCGGGTGGTGTTTCCATTAGAAAGGTTTCTCCTGATAAAAATAATTCGGACTCATTATTTTGTTTTCATAAGTCTTATGAAAAATATGGGTAGAAGCTGGAGAAACAGGTGGAATCAGCCAAGTCCAATCTCCCGTTACAGTTCGATCAGCAGCCTCCTCCTTCTCCTCAAAAACTTTGAATTGCGACGCTGCCGTATGATGGTCCACGATGGCGATCCTGTCTTCGTTAAATGAATGCAGTACGCTCGTGTTCAACTCTATAAGAGCACGATCCTTCCAAAGAGTACTGTTTTTCTTCAAGTTTAAGCCCATATGCTCAGCGACCGAAGGCAAAAGGTCATAGCGGAATTCATCAGCAAGATTTCGGGCACCGATTTCTGTACCCATATACCAGCCATTAAAAGGTGCTGCAGTATACTTGATACCTCCTATTTCCAGCATCATGTCAGCGATGAACGGGACTGCATACCATTTTAATTCCAACTCCTCAAACCAAGAGTATTCTGGATGTCGCAAAGGAACCTCCAACACCATTTTTTTATCGATTTCAAAAAGCTCAGGCTCCTTTCCATCAACCTGAATCACCAGCGGGAGCACATCAAATCTGGTTCCTTCACCTTTCCAGCCCATTTCCTCACATTTTTTCGTAAAATCAAGCGAATGAGGATCGCCTAAAATACCATGCTCTGTTTCATAGCCGGCATAACGGATCAGCTGATGGTTCCAAATCCGAATTTCTTGATCTCCTCTTTTTTGCCTGAAAATCGAAATGGACGGCCGAATCTTCCCTTCATTTGTCGCATATTCGATATGATGGAACAGGGCATCCTTAATTTCGGTCTCTTTCGTTAAACACCGACGGTCAAAGACAGTCAAGCTTTCCCAGAATAAACGACCAATACAGCGATTGCTGTTCCTCCACGCCATTTTTGCACCGTGCTCCAGTTCTTCATATGTATGTATATAAGTACCTGTCTTATTGATTTCACCTTTAACCTGTTCTAGCCTATTAATCATCTCCTGCTCCGTTTTTTGCAATTCTTGATGACAACTGAGTATGAAGTCCTCTGCTTCCTTATATAATTCCTTATTCAAAACTGCGTCCTCCCGATGTTGTACTATCCTATCATTTTAACATGGAAAACTTAAAAGGACGCAATAATGGAGATTCGTATAAGGATTATGCAGAGGCTCCTGCTAAAAGGCTGTTACCCTTTCGTCTATCACCGAAAAAGGGAGCTTAACAAGCATATTTAATACAGACGTTAATTAAAATTCGAAAATTCAACGAGCTCCAGTTTATTGCCAAAAGGATCTGCAATCATGTTGTATCTACCAGGGGGACATGGCTTAGATTCATCAAATAAGATTTTAGCTCCCCTATCGCGAAGTCGGGTAACATCCTCATCAAGGTTTTCGGAAAGAATACCTAATAAAACATTCTGGCCGACTGCATTGCTTCGATCATCTGATTTTTCCAGGACAATTGGAATTTCGTTATGTACAAGTGAAACGATATTTTCCCCATAATGCTTGGACACTTCGAAATCTAGTACCTTCGTATAAAATTCAAGAGCTTTTTGCATGTCATCAACCTTAATCGTTAAAACGCATACTTTGTTTAACATCAACATCACTCCATTTCATTAAAATGTGGCTTCCTCGGTGATATATTTCTCATGTATTCAATTATTTTTGAAACAACTAGGATTTGCTCAGTTGATTTCACCATTTAATTCACCAATTATTCCTATTAAATAAGTGCTAACCTTTTTATCTATTCGCTTCTAAAATACAAAATCCTTTTAATATTTTACTAAAAAATCCCAACTCTTATATTAGAGTTGGGATTTTTCTTCATCCTTCGTCACTCCTCCAACACCCCAATATTTATGGGGAACTGTCTGGACAATGACACGAACCTGCTCAGGCTTCACTTCAAGTGTCCGAACCGCTGTATCCGTAATTCCGGCAATCAATTCTTTGATCTTCTCATCACTACGGCCCTCGAGAACCTGAACCTGAATAATCGGCAAAACAACCTCTCCTTTTCTACAATTTCTGGGTGGAGACAGGCACAACCTAAATTAGAATCCTAGTAACCTTGGGATGAACAGGGTTGTTTGATCCCAGTAGGTAACGATGAATAGCATGGCGATACCGATAAGAAGCATTGGCATAACGGCTTTGATCAGCCGTTCGAATTTGACCTCGGCTATGGAGGAAACGATAAACAGTCCTGTTCCTACCGGTGGTGTCAGTAGTCCAATTGTCAGGTTTATACAGATGATAACACCGAAATGAATCGGGTCGATATTAAATCCTGTCACCAGAGGCATGAAAACAGGAACGAGAATAATCAATGCGGCGATTCCATCTAATAACGTTCCGATAATCAACAAGAAGATGTTAACCAGAAGCAGGAATACAAATGGATTATCAGAAATTGACAGCATCGAATTCGCAATTAATTGCGGAATCTGTTCAAAGGCAATCAACCAGCCAAATAAGTTGGCCATTGCAATCAAGAATGTCACAGTGGCAGTACCGATGACCGTGTTCACCAGGATCATCGGCAGGCTTCTCCACTTCAATTCCCTGTAGAAAAACATTCCGACAACGAATGCGATTACACTTGCGACTGCTGCAGATTCTGTCGCAGTAAACGCACCACTTAGTATTCCGACTGTAATTACAAATGGCACTAAAATAGCCGGAAGCACTTTTACAAACGAACTCCAGATTTCCGAAAAGCTGGCTCTTTTACTGCGCGGAAAATTATGCTTGTAGCCCAAATAGGCAATCAACGCCACAAACCCTATTCCAAAAATCGTACCGGGAATAATCCCTGCCATAAACAAGCCGCCAATGGACGTTCCAGACAATGTTCCATAAATGATAAAAATCATGCTTGGTGGGATGATTGGGGCAACGATCGAGCTTGCAAGCGTAAGGGCAGACGAAAATTCACGGCTATATCCTTCCTTCTCCATCTCGGGAACCATGACCTTACTCATCATTGCCGCCTGCGCATTCGCCGACCCTAAAATCGATGCCAGAAACATATTCGCTATAACAGTTACATAGGCGAGCCCTCCACGAACATGGCCAACCAGCACTCTTGCAAAAACAACTAGTCTATTTGTAATCCCGCCGCTATTCATCAATTCCCCTGTTAGCATGAATAAGGGAATCGCCAGCAAGCCAAAGTTCTCCATTCCGGAATACAGACGCTGTGGAGTAGATTCCAGCAGGACCGTATTACCAGTCACCAGAAAATAGACGATTGTCGTCATTCCGAGAACTAGAGAGATAGGAATGCCCATCAGCAAAAATACAACGAACGCTATAATAACTAGAGCCATCATTCTTCTTCACTCTCCTTTGCAGCAGCATGGAGATTAGAAACCATATCGCTATCAATATGTTGATTCTTGATAATTTCTAACATATTGTTTAATAAATGAATCGTTGCGAACAGCAATCCAATCGGCAGGATTGCATAAGGGATCCACATTGGCAGCAGGATCGCACTCGATTTTTGAATCGCGACCGATGGGGAAGCAATCCAGGTAAAACAATAGAATAATAGAATTGACATGAATAAGAGCATGAAAACATGGGCCAGGACTCCCACCCATTTATTGACTTTTTCCGGAAGATAATCCGTTACTAGTGTGACTGCCGCCTGTGTCTTATATTTGAGACCGAGGCTGCCGCCGATGAATGTTATGTATATCAGCAAAAAAACCGATACTTCACTTGCCCAAAACAACGGTTCTTTGAATACATAGCGAAAAACGACTGCAGCAGCGACAATCACAGCCATTGCGAACATGAGGATAATAGCCAGTTTCTTTTCGAAACTGGCTACCATATTGCTGACATATTTCACGCATTTCCCTCCAATAGGTTATTTGCGGAATGTATCGATGAATTCCTGGATGAGCGGATCAGTTGGTCCATATTTTTCATCGAATTGCTTAATATATGGTTCAAATAATTCCTGATCGATTTCATAAATCTTCATCCCAGCATCGCTAAGCGTCTTCTTGAACTCCTCTTCCTGAGCGGAACGAGTTTTTACCGCATACTCAGCAGCTGCTTTAATGGACTCATCAATGATTTTTTTATCGTCATCTGACATTTTTCCGTATTTATCTTTGTTCATCAATGCCACAGCTGGCCATACCATGTGGTTCGTTACAGCGCCATATTTTGCAACTTCATGGTACTTATTTGTGATTGATGCATCTAGGTCCATATCCATTCCATCGATAACGCCAGTCTGGATTGCTGCGTATACTTCTGGAAGTGGCAATGATTCAGGTGAAGCACCCATTGATTTGTAGAAATCCTGAAGCGGTGGACTAGGAGTAACGCGGAATGCCAGACCCTTCATATCTTCTGGCTTCTTTACTTCCTTATCCTTGAAAAGCATCACGCGGTTCCCTGCAAACAAGTAATCCAATCCTTTGATTCCCTGGCCATCCAAAGTTCCGAGGATTTTCTTCGCTACTTCTGTATCACGTGCAGCATTCGCAGCTTCCAAGTCCTTGAACGCGTATGGTGAGAACCATGCTGTAAAGGCAGGTGCACGAGAGCTCAAGTAGGCAGCCGTAATGAATCCAAAATCAACTGAACCGGAAGAAATCTGCTGTACCATATCTGCTTCAGTACCAAGCTGGCTCGCAGGATAGATTTCTACCTGCATCCTGCCATCAGAACGCTTATCCAATTCTTCTTTAAACTTCTCTGCAGCCTTATGCCACATATGATCCGTCGGGGTAATATGCGCAAGCTTGAATGAGTACTTTTCACCCGAACCTGATTTAGGCTTGGCATCCGTCTCGCTGCTGCAAGCCGCAGTCGTCAAAATTAGCACAAAGATTAATAGTGTAAGCCCAATCTTTTTAAACTTTTTCATTTCTCGCACCCCTTTTTTTCTTTTTGAAAACGCTATCATAAAAATTTCCCAACCTGTCTCTAACTGTGATTATAATCACTTTTTACTAGCAAAAGTGTAAAGTGGTTAACATAGAATGTAAATTTTATCTTTATATTTCGAATATTCTAAACTTAAAAAGAAAGCACTTAGTCTTGATAACTAAGTGCTAGATTTACATGTGAAAGAAACACTGCCAAGCTCTGCGAATTGTACGACGAAATTATCATTTGGCTCGAAAGTGACCGCCTCTGATACTGCCCCGCTTAAAATGACGTCTCCCTTTTTAATCCCTTTTCCAACTTCACCAAGCTTATTGACTGCCCATGCGACCGATGTTGCCGGGTGTCCTAGTACCGCAGCACTGGATCCAGTTTGGACCACCTGTCCGTTTTTCGACATCACCATACCTAGCTGCCCTAAGTCCAATTCGTTTGGTGACATCCACTTGCTGCCGATTAAGAATTTTGACGAAGAGCAGTTATCCGCAATCACATCAGCCAGTGTGAACTTGAAGTTTAAATAGCGACTGTCGATGATCTCGATTGCCGGTGCCACGAATTTTGTTACGCGCAGTACATCCTCAGCCGTTACGTTTGTCCCCTGTAAATCCTCTTCTATAAAAAACGCGATTTCAGGTTCCGCTTTTGGATGGATGAAAGATGTAAAATCAAGAGGTTCCCATTCCAAAGCGAGCATATCATCTGTCAGATACCCATAAATCGCTTCATGGACACCCATCATTTGCTGCTTCGCCTTGCTTGTCAATCCAAGCTTCAAGCCAATTTTCCGAGCGCCATCCTTTTCGCGTCTCTCAATCAATTTTTCCTGGATAGAATAAGCGTCAGCAAAGCTCATTTCAGGATAACGGTCTGTTACTTTTACAACTTCACGACGCTCTTTTTCAGCAGAATACAAATATTCCACAATTTCGAGGTCAACACCTTTTGTAATAGTCATTCTTACACCTCCAGCTTCCGGGCTTTTGCCAGTTCTGCAGCCACATCAAGAATCATGTCCTCCTGGCCGCCCACAACCTTCCGTTTACCCAACTCTATCAAAATATCCCTTGAATCGATTCCGAATCTCTGGCTGGCACGCTCAGCATGCAATAGGAAGCTTGAATACACTCCGGCGTAACCTAGCACTAGGCTGCCTCTATTAATTTCCTGAGGTCTCGGGATCATTGGACCAACCGTATTCTCAGCCAGGTCCATCATTTTATAAATATCGATTCCTAAGTTAACTCCCATTCGATCCAATACGGATAAAAGAACCTCCGTTTGCGCATTCCCTGCACCCGCACCGAGACAGCGGATGCTGCCATCGATCCTTGTCGCGCCTTCTTCAATCGCAGCCAGTGTATTGGCAACCGCTAATGATAGATTATTATGGGCATGAAATCCTACTTCGATAGACAACGAGTCTCGAAGAGCAGCAATTCTATCTTTTACTTCATGCGGTAAAAGTGCTCCTGCAGAGTCCGTCACATAGACAGCCTGTGCACCGTAGCTTTCCATTAGCTTCGCCTGCTCGACCAATTTTTCAGTCGGAGCCATATGGGCCATCATCAGGAATCCGAGTGTCTCCATACCAAGCTCTCGGGCCATGCTGATATGCTGTGCGGAAACGTCCGCTTCCGTTACATGGGTCGCCACACGGACAAGACTTGCTCCTAGTCCATGTGCCTGCTTCAGTTCATTGACAGTCCCGATTCCTGGTAAAAGGAGGACAGCTACCTTTGAGTTTTGACACTCATCAACCGCTGCTTCAATCAGCTTCATCTCATCTACGAGCGATTTTCCATACTGAAGCGTGGAGCCTCCCAGTCCGTCACCATGGCTTACTTCGATATAGTGCATTCCCGCCTCATCAAGCTCACGTGCCACGCGGCGGACCTGGTCTTCTGTATATTGGTGCTGCATGACATGGCTTCCGTCACGCAAGCAAACTTCTGTGATCTTGATCGGCTTATCACTTTTGCGATTCAATTCCTTCACCTAGCCTTTCGATTACACACTCTGCTTTTCAAGCATATGGACCGCAAAATCCTCAGCGACCCGGGTTGCCGCCGCTGTCATGATATCCAGGTTCCCTGCGTAAACAGGGAAGTAGTCCCCGGCACCCTCAACCTCTATGAAAACAGTCACTTTATTTCCATCAAATAATGGATCCTGCTTGAGGCGGTAGCCAGGCACATATTGCCTCACCGTTTCAATCATCTGCTCGATTGATTTCGTGATCGCACCTTCGTCCATATTTTTCACTTCACAATAGATCGTGTCCCGCATCAGAATAGGAGGCTCGGCCGGATTAAGGATTATGAGGGCCTTCCCCTTGTCGGCTCCCCCTACTTCTTCAATTCCTCTACGCGTCGTAATCGTGAACTCATCTATGTTTGCGCGAGTTCCTGGGCCTGCACTCCTGGATGAAATAGTAGCTACGATCTCCGCATAGCTGACATCAGCTGCCGAGTTAATCGCATGGACGATCGGAATTGTCGCCTGGCCGCCGCACGTAATCATATTGACGTTTTTTTCATCCAGATAAGTATCTGTTTTAACAGCTGGAGATACAAATGGCCCTCTGGCAGCTGGTGTCAGATCTATTGCAAGCTTTCCCAGTTCTGCTAAGACCTTCGCGTGCCTTACATGCGTCTTTGCTGAAGTCGCATCAAACACGATGTCCGCCAGATCAGGATTGTCCTTCAATGCATCGATTCCGTTATGGAACGCCAGATACCCCTTTTCCTTCGCCCGCTTAAGGCCATCGGATTCCGGATCGATTCCAATCATCGCTGTCAGCTCGATGACATCACTTCTTTCAAGCTTATACATAAGATCCGTTCCGATATTGCCAGAACCAATGATAGCTGCTTTGATTTTTGCCAATCTACACACCCCCTACTCAAAAGTGACCGATACTGATCCAGCCGGACCGAACTGAGCTGATACCGTGTCTCCTGCTTCAACTGCAATCGCAGCAGAAAGCGCTCCTGGTAAAATCAATTCCCCAGCTTTTAGCGTAATTCCGAACTCATGCAGTTTATTTGCCAGCCAGGCAATCGCATGTGCCGGATGGCCAAGTGCAGCTGCACCCGAGCCGGTCGCAACCATTTCACCATTTTTAGATAGCGTCATACCTACACTGCGAAGGTCAATTCCATTTATGTCTGTCATTTGCTCTCCAACAACAACCATTGCTGAAGATCCATTGTCTGCAACCGTATCAATGAGACCAATTTTCCAATCTGCAATCCGGCTGTCGATGATTTCAAGCGTTGGTACCAAAGATTTGGTCGCCATCAGGACATCGAGGAAGGTCACATTAGGTCCTTTTAGGTCTTCTCCTAGTATGAAGCCAATTTCTGCCTCGATTTTTGGGCTGAGAAGGTCACTTACCTTCACTGTAGCTCCATTTTCAACCTTCATATCATCAAGCAAATGACCATAATCAGGCTCATCTACTCCAAGCATCTTCTGCATTGCTACACTCGTAAGGCCTACCTTTTTGCCAATAACCGTCCTTCCTTGGCTGAGCTTTCTCTTTAAAACTTCAAGTTGGACATTGTAAGCATCCGTTACATTAAGGTTTTCATACTGTGCTGTTAGCGGAGGTATAGCACTTTTGCTTTTTTCCGCCTCAAGAAGCGTATCGGCGATGTTTTCAATCGTTGCGTTCATGAAATCACCCTCCTTTTCTTTTAAAAATGGTTTATAGAACAAATGAGCTCATCACTCATTTAGCGATAATACCAGTTGAAATGGATTTAATACCAGTTCAGCTAGTTTTAATACTAGTTATTCTCGATTTAATACCAGTTGGAAGACTTTTAATACCAGTTGGACTGCCATTTCACCGTTTGGGCCTAAGATATACCCCGTTGAACTTCTTATTCCGAGTTCGGGCTTATATATTCATGGATAAACTGCCTTATTATCTGGTTGGAGCAAATATATCTCCGGTTTGGCAGCTTTTTTCTCCAGTTGGAGCAAATATATCTCCGGTTTGACAGCTTTTTTCTCCGGTTTGAGCAAATATACCTCTGGTTGGTCAATTTTTATCCAGACGAATTACTTTGAAAAAAAATGCCCCTTATTTTTAAAGCTTCATCGTAATCGTCTTCGCTTCGGTATAAAACTCGAAGCTGTGCCTGCCGCCTTCGCGTCCGATGCCGCTTGCTTTTGATCCGCCAAAAGGTGTGCGCAGGTCACGGTAATACCAGCAGTTGATCCACAACAAGCCCGTATTCACTTTAGCAGCCACACGATGGGCACGTCGCAGGTCATTCGTCCAGACGACGCCAGCCAATCCATACATCGAATCGTTTGCAATCCTAACAGCGTCTTCTTCTGTTTTAAATGGAATCACAACAAGTACCGGGCCGAAAATTTCTTCCTGTGCAACGCGCATCTTATTATCCACATCGTAAAAAACAGTAGGCTCGTAGAAGTTGCCCTTTCCAAGACTAGCAATACGCTTCCCGCCTGTTGCAAGCTTCGCACCTTCAGCCAAGCCAATCTGGACGTACTCATCGACGGTTTCCAAATGCCCCTTTGAAACAAGAGCTCCCATATCCGTCTCCTGGTCAAGTGGATTTCCGACCTTTAAAGCACGAGCTGCTTCAACGAATTTTTCCATGAATTGATCGTAAATGCTCTCCTGCACCAATAATCTAGAACCTGCAAGACAAATCTCTCCCTGGTTCCTGAAAATGGCTTCAATCGATCCAGCAACTGCTTCATCGAGATTCGCATCCTCGAACACGATATTGGCAGACTTCCCGCCAAGCTCAAGTGAAACTGGAATCAGCTGTGAAGCCGCGTTTTGCATCACCGTGCGGCCTGTCGTACTGTCGCCGACAAAGGAAATCCTCCGCACTGATGGGTTACGAGTCATCTCTGTTCCTGCGGTACCGCCAGGACCCGTGATTATATTCAGCACACCTGGCGGCAATCCAGCTTCATTGGCAATTTCGCCGAGCATCACCGCACTCAATGGTGTATATGAAGCCGGCTTTACCACAACCGTATTGCCTGCCGCCATCGCAGCCGATGCTTTCCAAGTCATCTGCATGAACGGAAGGTTCCATGGAATGATCAAGCTGGTCACACCAGCCGGCGCGTATTTGGAATAAGACATATATCGAGACTGATCATAATGTTCATGGTTAATGTAGTTCGCCATTTCGGCAAAAAAGCGCAGGTTTGCAGCGGCACGGGGGATATCAAACCCTCTGCTTTCCTTAATTGGCTTTCCGACATCAAGTGTCTCTACAAACGCCAGCTCATCAACCTTTTCCATGACAAGATCGGACATCCTGACCAGGATCTTAGTTCGTTCGGCAACTGGCATTTCACTCCAGATACCACTTTCAAACGTCTTCTGAGCAACATCAATCGCCAGCTTCGCATCCTCGACACCAGCCTTTGCGACGGAGGCCAGCTTCTTGTTAGTCGAAGGGTCAATCGTATCAAATGTCTCCCCGGACATCGCATCACGATATTCACCATTAATAAATAGCTTTGCATCTTTTATTGCCTGTGGTTGAGCCAGATTCATCCTAATCCAACCTCCTCATCCTCAACTTCAACGACCATTTCGACCTCCACTGCGTTATTCAACGGAAGCTGTGCCATGCCGACAGCAGACCTTCCGTGCTTTCCACGTTCACCGAACACCTGTACGAGCAGGTCAGATGCGCCATTCATGACCTTCGGCTGATCGGTAAAATCAGGTGAACTATTCACGAAGCCAAGGACTTTTACCACACGCTTTACTTTACTAAGTTCGCCTAATTCCTGCTTCAGCACCGTCAGTAAGTTCAGCATGCACTGCCTTGCCGCATCGTAGCCAACCTCGATCGTGACATCCTCGCCAAGCCGACCACGATATTCATTCGTTCCCTGTCCCGATGTGAAGATCAAGTTGCCAGTCCTTACACAGCTTACATAATTCCCAGCCGACTGGCGGGGAGCTGGCAAGGTCAGACCTAACTCTTTCAAACGCTCTTCTGGTGTAACTAAGGCCTTTTCCATAAAATCAACTCCCCACCTTTACCGGAATGTTCAAGAACCTGAGAGCATTTTTACCGAGCATCGCTTCGGTCTGTTCCTTTGATAATCCGACAGTATCGTCAATTACCTTTCCAGGAGGAACCTCCCTCAGCAAGAATGGATAATCAGAACCCATGATGATCCGCTCATGACCAAAATTTTGAACTAAATAATTCAAATTTACCGGCTCATTTACAAGCGAATCATAGTAAAATTGCTTAGCGTAATAGCTTGGCGGCTTATCCAAAAGACGCAAATGCGGCCATACCTTCCAGCCTTGGTCAAGACGTGGGAGCAAATAAGGAAGCGCTCCACCACCGTGAGCCAGACAAATCTTCAGTTTAGGGAACTTATCCATAATCCCGCCAAGGATCAAACTTGCTCCAGCCAGCGCTGTTTCACTCGGCATTCCCACTGTGTACATCAGGTTGTGGCGCGGCATACGTTCTTTTCCAAGCGTCTCCCAAGGATGGATGAACAATGGAACTTCCCATTTCTCCGCCATTTCAAAGAACTCAATAAACCGGGGGTCATCGAGATTCACGCCATTTACATTCGTGCCAATCTCAATCCCGCTCAAGCCTAATTCATGCTTACAACGATCCATTTCACGGATTGCGACATCAACATTTTGCAGAGGAACAGCACCAAGACCGATGAATTTTGTCGGGTACTGATTAACCAAATCCGCAATGAAATCATTCTGGACACGTGCTAAAATTTCCGCATCTTCTGCGGGTGCCCAGTATGAAAACGTCACAGGGATCGGGGAAAGCACCTGCATATCGACGCCTTCCCGCTCCATATCGTTGATCCGCTTCTCAGCGCTCCACACCTGGTCGGTCACTTCACGAAACACCTTGCCGGCAATCATGATATTGGCACCGCAAGCACATGTACGCTCAAGAGTCGGCCATTTTTCCCCGCCGAAACGCTTCGTCAATTCACTGAAATTTTCAGGAATGATATGAGTATGGAAGTCTACTCGCATTTCCATTCACTCGCTTCTGGCGGCATCATATGTCCACAGTTGTTGCATTTGCGCAGCTCTTCATTTCCGTTGAAGCTTGTGATTGCTTCCTTTACCTGCTTTTCGATATTTGTCAACTGGATCGTGGCACGATGCATTTCAGCATCACAGTTGTCACAGAACCAAACGAAATCCTCAAGTTCACCTTGCGCTCGATTACGCTCGATTACCAGGCCAATTGTGTCAGCTACACGATGAGGAGAATGCGGCACATTCGGAGGGAGATGGAACATTTCGCCTTCCTTTACTTCAACGACTTCACGCTTACCTTCAGCATTGATGACTTCAACATAGCAGCTCCCCTGGATCTGGTAAAAGATTTCCTCAGACGGATCAACGTGGAAATCCCGTCTCTTGTTCGGACCGCCCAAAAGCATCACCATCAGCTCTGCATCCTTCCAGATGACCTTGTTATTGACCGGTGGCTTCAGTTGATCGCGGTTTTCCTCAATAAATTTCATAAGATTGATAGGAACAAATTGGCTTTTCATATTTTCTCGTCTCCCTTCGATTCTTGTATAATTAACCCTTGGCATGTTTTAAGAAATCAGTCCGTAACCTCTGCGGTATTGCCTTTCAATGACTTCTGCATATGAACCACTTCATCTGCCAAACTTGAAATCCGGTTCAGCAAATCTTCATCTACGATTTCATTTTCGCGGTTGAAGTGGTCGTAATTGGCGTACACATAGCTAGGTGCTACGAATGCCCTGAAATAACCAGCAATTGGCTTAAGCTGGTTTTCAATGACCAGGAAATGCTGATATGTCCCGCCATTTGCGACGAATCCCATCACCTTATTCCTGAATGCATCAGGATGAATGAGATCAAACAGATTCTTCAACACCCCGGGAATGGACCCCTGAAAAATAGGTGTACCGATCACATAAAAATCGGCAGAAGAGACTTTTTCTATCACAGCTCTTGTATCAACTGAATATTTCTCTGGCGGTCGACCGTCACAAAACTCGACGTCGTAATCCATCATATCGAGCATTTCCACCTCGATGTCAGGATATTTCTTCTTCACATCATCAAGCACTTTACGGACAACAATGCCTGTTTTCGCTCCGATGATTGTGCCTGAAATCCCAAGCAATTTCATGCAGTATCCCTCCTATTCTTGAAAAATATAAAACTACTTTCCTGCTGGCCAGCCGAGTAATGAATTGGAGATATGAATCTCACCTTCAGATATCAATTGGCGAATCCTGCTGGAAGAAATGATACTGCCTTCAGAGCAGCAGACTGGCTGAGTGACGCGCACCTTGAAATATTTTTCGAGGAGACAGATGTCACCAATCCGATCTTTGCCAAAACGAAAATCTCCTCCAACCATAATTTCAACCGGGTTAAGTTTCGCCAGGCAGTCGATGAACTCGTAAGCACTCCGTCCGGCATACACCTTATCAAATCTTGCAACTACAGCATGTTTAGCACCGAGTTTCTCGATTTTCGCCAGCTTTTCGTCGACTGTGGTCAGCATCCTTGCTCCTTGAAAAAACACCCGCGGTGGAGGATCGAATGTAAACACCACACTCGGAACCTTCAGTTTCCTTCCTCGCTGTACTGCCTGCCGGATTACCGTTTGGTGTCCCCGATGGACTCCGTCAAAGGCTCCAATCGCCACGATTGATTGAGGCAGTTCCAATGAAGAATAAATATGTGTTTTCATTCGTCCTTCTCCTCCTACAGGCTAGTTTGTAAGTGCTTCCTTATTATCAAGCTGTGCGCCCTTCAACGCCTCATCAACCATCGTTAGTGGTGTTTGGCGCTTATAGTTGTTATAAAAAATTCCACGCTTACGAATTGGATCTCCTGTGTAGTAGCGCTCATACTGCAACAGACGCTGTCCGAACGCCTCTCCGCATAGGTCCCAGGCTAATTTGAATATGCTGACACGTTCCAATGAAGAAATTCCTTCTCGGCCAACATAGTAGTTATCAATCGAACCTCTTAATTCTTCACTTTCAAAATCTGCACCTGTTGGAGACATCAGCAAGCCGCCTGCACCGACAATCTGAATGACTTCAATGGCGCGCGGGTACATTTTTGGCAGTAATCCGCGAATTGTCTCAAGTGGCACATAAGCCGGCATCGCTTCCCCATGCTCTGTCATTGTGTGCTCGTATTCTGCAACTTTCAGTAAAGCCCGGATGGACTCAAGTGATTGTGCAAGCTCACCAAGCTGATCCTGAACATTCAAGTATCCATCCACACCGATTGTATCGGCAACCTTCATCGCCACTTGTGTTGCGAATTCCAATTTTACGAGACCCCTTACACCTGATTGGTGTGCCGGCTGCTGTCCAGCACCTGTCATTGGATAGAGCTTATTTGCCGCCTCGACATTGTTATATAGGAATACGCGATCCCAAGGAACGACCACATCATCAAATACAAGCAAGGCATCCATTTCTTCGAATCTTGAAGCTAGTGGATGATCGAAGAATGAGCGCTGTCCATCCTGCATCGGCTCGCGACAAATAATGCGGAGTCCAGGAGTGTCAATTGGAATCGCAAAGGCCAGGGCGTACTTTTCATCACCAGGTGCGAATCCAGGGAAAGAGTAGATGATTACCTCATCTGTCACCGGAGCCAGCGTTGCAAGCATTTTCGCTCCCCTTACGACCAAACCGTCTGGTGTTTCCTTCACTGCACCTAGGTGAGTGTACGTGTCCTTCTGCTCATGTGAAGTCTTGCTGCGGTCATTTTGCGGGTTGATGATCGCGTGGGTTAAGAAGATGTCATTGTCACGCATGTATTTATAATAGTTACGGACATTCTCTGCCCAATTTTTATTGTATTTTTCAAAGAACCAAGAATTGTAGTACATGGATGTCACAACGACGTTCAAGAAATCCGGAGTCCTTCCCATGAGACCGAATGTTGCCTTTGCAAACGCCTCAAAAACATTGCGACGCTTGACTAAATCTTCATAGCATTTCGGTACGAGGAATGCATTATTCACTCGCTCACCGGTTTCCTCACAAACGTGAGTAATTTTATCCTGGAATTCAGGATCATGCTGCATGTCATACAGCTTTGCGATTTCAAGGATCGGCTGCTTAAACACCGGCTCCTCAAATAAATTCTCGATCCTTTTACCAGAAAGCCAAACCTCAGGTTTACGTGCTTTAACCGCTTCGATATATTGAGCCCCAGTCCTAATTCCCATATTCACCCTCCTGAAAAAATTAATTGAAAATTCATAATGAATTGTAATACTAAATTTCAAACGTAACTGTAGCCTATTTAACGTTTTTCAGAAAATAGTTTTCTTAAAAGTCTAAATTATCTAATAAATTGTAGAATTATTTTATTATTTCCCCTATGATAATGTTAGATATCAACTTCACTCATAGGGAGGTTATGGTATGGTTACGGTTTATGAAGAAGTCTTCCATTGGGAGAATTATTTGAAATACGGCACTCGCCAGTTTTTCAAAAAGAAGGAATGCATTTATAAACAGGGAGAAATGGGAGAAGGTTTTTATTACCTGCACAAGGGCCTTGTACGAATCGTGACAGAATCAGCAGCCGGAAAAGAAAATATGCTGAACATTGTCATCCCGAACCAGCTCTTAGGTGTGCAGTCACTCGACCAGAAAACTCATTTCACAACCGCAATCGCAGTAAAAGACTCCGTAGTTTATCACTTTTCGGCAGACGAATTCCGAAAACTGATGATCACCAACCCAGAACTCTTCAAACTTTTTTCGAAAAGTGTCATCCACAAAATGAAAATTCTTTTAGATCGGATAAATTTGAATGCGCTTACATCCGAACAAAAGCTAGCCGTATTACTCCACAACATCTGTGATGAATTCAAGAATTACGAGATTCCTATATCTCAGCAAGACCTTGCCTGCTGCACCGGGCTCACAAGAATCACTGTCTATAAAGTGCTCAAACAATGGCAGGAAGCTGGCATTATCGAGATTGACAACAGAAAATACTTCATAAAAAAACCAGATTTCCTAAGAAACCTGGTTGGTTAATTCACATGTGGATTATTGGCAATCTCCCTGATTTTATCAAAATCAATGATAATAATTTCACGCTTATGAAGTTCTATGTACCCCTTTTGCTTCCATTTTTGAATAATCTTGTTCACGGTGATTCGGGACGTGCCGATGTACTTAGAGAAGGCCGTCTGGTTCATCGAGGCGTTCCCGTTCTCCTGAACAAGCTTAAGCAAATAAAATGCCATTTGCTGCTCTACCGGACTGTCCAGATGAGCAATGATTTCAGCAAGAGTCCTGAATTTATAGATTAACGAGTCGGTATAAATCCCCGCCGCTTCAGGATGGTCCTTACAAATTGAGGCAATTACATCATCTGAAAAATAGTAGATTGTTGATGAACAAGTTGTCGTTCCGCTCGTTAAATAAGGCTCACCATGAACACCATGCTCACCAAAAAGCATCCCTGGAGGAACCATATTAATAATGCGCTCATCACCCTTGTCCGACAACAGCGTAATCTTAATTTCCCCCTGCTTCAAATAATAGATTCCTCTGCCCGCCTCCCCTTGAAGATAGACAACTTTGTTCTTTTCAAACTCAAACAGCTGCCCATACGACAAGTAAGGCTCCCACTGGTAACGAAGAAAATGCATATAATCACCTTCCTCTATTTAATTGGTGATTTTCCTAATAATTATGATAATTGTACCATTTTTGGAGTATCTATGCGCAAAAATAGAGAATGATGGGTGCAGTTAAAGAAATTGCTATTTTGGAGTGTGATTGTTGTAGAGTTTAATTGACATTTTGCCGCTTGATACTGGTTTCATTTGTCTTCTTGTTTAAATGGGTTTATCAGCTGAATAAGAATTCGGAGATTCAAGTTGAGCTACAAACGAATAATCGAGTTGCTGGAGAAGTTCGATGGTGAGCCATCTGGTGGTAACTACTAAGTTAGCCAAGCCTGCGGAAAACAGGTGAGCTTGGCAGCAAATGAAGGACAGATTACGATTCCAAAGTTCTTTTCATAATCTCAAGTTCTCACTCATTTCGGACTGCCTTTTCCCAGATGAAGTCCTGGTCTTTTTCTAATCTTTTGATTTGATTCAACACTTCATGGTGCCTTAAATCATTTTTGGTTTCCATTTTGTCCAACTTTGTTTCCATTTTGTCTAATTTTGTTTCCAAATTGTCCAATCTTAAATCAATGGCATCAAACTTTTTGCCATGTTCAATTTGAACAGTTTGCATACCATCCATTGTAGTTTGCATACCATCCATTGTAGTTTGCATACCATCCATTGTAGTTTGCATACCATCCATTCTCGTTTGCATTCCATCCAATGTAGTTTGCATACCATTAATTGCCTTATGCATATTGCCGAGCATTGTAATCAACTGAGACATCATACCTTCTAAACGGTCGAATCTTTCCTCTGACATTTTTCTCACCTCCTTTTTCAAATTATAAAATAAAGCTGTCGATTATGGTAGAAAAATTAACCGCCTTCCTTTATGGAAAGCGGATAAGTTTTTCTTAATGAAATAACTGCATTAACATCTTCTTCCTTGCAAAAAAGAATGATCCAACCTGTATGACCAGGTATATTCCGGCTATCATAATGAAGTGGTTCAGCAGATCTGGATTGTTCATGAGTCCTCCGACATCCGTGGACAAAATAACGATGTAGAGGAAGGCCAGCGTCGTTCCCAGCAGCGTTGGAACGAAGAAGATTGTCCGTAATTCCCTTGTTACGTTTGCCTTTACTTCTCTTGAAGTCATGCCTATCTTATATAATTTCCTGTACTTTTCTTTTTCAGTATCCACTTCGGAAAAAAGATTGAGATAAAGAAGGACAAAGGTTCCCAGAAAGAACATGATGCTTAAAAATGTTGTAACATAGAACATCATTCCATTTGTCGATTTATTCTGGTGATAATCTCCCATTTTGGAGGCAACTCGAAACAATTCTTCCTCTGCAGTAAACTCCAGATCGGGGTAATCCATTTGGGCCGTCTCCTGATTACCAGTTCGCAATTTTTCTTGTAATCGCTCAACACCATTTTTGCTTGTTTTCCAATCTTCTAAATTGATTAATTGAAGATTTAACGTGTATCCATTAACGCCCGCCTTCAAATCCTCGAATACTTCTGGGTTTACGACAATGAATTCATATGCGTTTGGCAGCAGATTGATGGCTCTTTCCGACACTTTATCCTTCATTTTAAAAGTTGACTCTTCATTCCCTGCAGACAGATTTATCGATTTGGCGACATCAAAATTGGCATATTCAGGCTCAGAGTTTAGAAAGAAAAGGAATTCGTTATCCCCCAACTTATAGTGTTGCAAAGTCAATGTGTTGAAATCTTCTAGTGACATAAAATCATAAGATTGATAGCCATCGACATATTCAAGTTTTTCATAATAATTTAAAATTGGAATAGTAATTTGTTCCTTTACATCAAGTACATCATTTAGCTCTTGAAGGCTAATGGTATTTTTCGTATCAGTCTGATAAAAAGCGACATCATACGGATTATTGTTTACTGCGTCTTTTTCTGAAGCCTTGTAAAATGTCAATAATAGTGTGCTGTAAAAGATTGTAATCATGATCATTACCGTCACAAGCATGACTATGGAAGTCATCTGTTTAAACTTATAGTCCAGGCTGCTCAGGAAAAGCAATCTGCGATAATAAAATCCTGGTAATTTTTTAGTTAGATGGATTAGAAAACTGGCAGATTGGTTAAGGGAAATATAAAGGCCCAGAAACATAGCCAGTGTCCAAAGCGGAAGGAATGCGCCAGAAGAATCCTCATAGGTAAAATAAAGAATAAAGAGTGATCCGACCATCACCAGTAGCCCTAATGCACCCAAAAGAGGACTTTTCATTTTAAGCGTTTCTGCAAACCTGTTGCTTTTCATGCTAAGGACCACAGTGCTTCTAAGTGTCTGGAACAGCGATTTTCCGACAGCCAGCAAAAAAACGGCCAAGAAAGCACCGATTGTGTAAAAAAACATTTTTGCAGAAAAATGGAATGAAACTTCCTTTATGTCAATAAGGTTCATTAACAGCATGAAAAACAGTCTCGAGAATACCGCGCCAGCCAGAAGGCCAGAAAGAATGGATAGGGTGGCGATCACTCCATTTTCCAGGACAAGCAATTTGATAAGATCCCGCCTAGCCATGCCCAAGGTCAAGAAAAGGCCAAACTCGCTTCTTCTCTTTTTCATAAAAATATTGTGGGCATAGCTGATGAAGAAAACCGTAAATATAATCAGTGCAGCTCCCGGAATGGATAGCGCATCCTGAAGACTCTCCAGTTTCTTCCCTTGCTCGACCCTGCTGTTAAAATAAACAGTTGAGAACATAAAGAAGAACATCACGGCAAAACTGTTGCAGAGATAATAAAAGATATATTTCTTGTAATCAACCTTCGCCATCTTCCAGACTACTTGATTAAATGTCATAGGTTCTTCCACCCAAGACAGCGAGATGATCCATGATTCGGTCCAGGAACTCCTTCTTGGTCCCTTTTTTAACAATGCTAGAATGTATCTTTCCGTCTTTAATAAAAACAACTTTATGACAATAGCTGGCTGCAAAAACATCATGCGTAACAAGCAAGACCGTTGTCGCAAGCTCTTCAACGATTTTTTCAAAGCATTCCATAATGACCGCAGAGGATTTAGAATCAAGATTTCCCGTCGGCTCATCGGCAAAAATGATTCCAGGGTCATTTACGAGTGCCCGGCTGACCGCAGTTCGCTGCTGTTGGCCGCCAGATATATGGTAGGGGTATTTTCCCAGGATGATTTCTATGTCAAAAAGCTTAGCCAGATCTTGGACTTTCTTTTCCATTTCGGTAACCCGTTTCTTTTCTAGTACCATTGGCAGCATTATATTTTCTTTTACTGTCAAGCTGTCTAAAAGATTGAATTCCTGAAATACAAAACCGAACTGTTTACGGCGGAACAGTGCAAGCTCATCTCCTGCCATCTCGCTTATTTCCTGACCAGCGATCGACACTCCACCAGAAGTAGGCTGGTCAATACCACTAAGAATATTCAGCAACGTGGTTTTCCCACTGCCCGATGGTCCCATGATGGCGACGAACTCCCATTCTTTCACAGAAAGACTGACTCCGTCAAGTGCTGTTGTCGAACCTTCTCCGCTCGAACTACCATATACTTTCACGATATTATTAGCTTCCAAAATAGCCATTCTTTTTCCTCCCTTTGGTTTTCGTCCGAAGTAGGCCCAGGTTCAGACATTCTCACGACTATTTCCCGATATTTTGTCTCAAGCGGCTCCTCGTACACCTAATCTTTTATAACTTCATATTAAGTCACTCTAATCAAATCAGCCATCGACAAAGCCAAAAAATACCTTACACTTTTGTAAGGTATCAGAAAAGGATCATGGCTTTTTTCCAGCTAACCATTTGATTTTGACAGTTGTTCCTTTATCTATCCAAGATTTGATCTCAATTGATGCCCCTATTTGATCAGCGATTCTTTTGCTGAGATAAAGCCCTATACCGGTTGAGTCTGAATGCCTTCTTCCGTTTTCCCCTGTGAAAAATGGCTGGAAAACTCGCTCAAGATCATATTCGGGAATGCCTACCCCCTCGTCTATGACTGATAGGTGGATATGTTCGCCAACCCTTTCAACCTTAAAAACTAGCTTCTTGCTTCCTTCCTTCACACTTGAATATTTGATAGCGTTGGAAATAATTTGCTCGATTAATATCTCATTCCATTTCGGATCCGTGATGATTAGTGCATTCTCCTCCTCAAAATCGATTGTGGGAAAAATAGAATTATATATCCACTCCCTCTTCCTCCCATTAATAAGCTTCCGTAAAGTAGCGAGTACGTCTACAGACTTGAGTTCAAAGTCATTTTCAAAGCTATCCATACGAATCATCGTAAGCCCTTGTTCAATCGAAGAATGCATCCTTTTATTTTCCTTTTGGATTTTTTCCAGCACCTGTGACTTTTCTTCATTATTGATAATCAGCTCGATCACTGAAACGGGAGTCTTTAAGTGGTGCATCCAATGGGACAGAAAGTAGAGTCTCTCCATATTTTGCTCTTTCAAATTGTTATATTTTTGAGATTGTTCACTAACTGCCTTCTCTAATAATTGCTTAAAAACCTTCTGTTCCTCCGTATGGGCCTGCAGCTCGACGTCGTGACCCCTAATCTGCTGAGCAGCTGCTCTGTAGGCCGGGTAAAATTTCAACCAATCAATAAGTAAAAAAATCAGCAGCAAAAATAGTCCGATTGACAATGGATAAAAAAACTCAGTATCCGCCGGCACACTAAGATAGAAAAACAATAAAATGCAGGTCAAATTCAATATGTAAAGTAAAATAAGCAGCAATCGATCTTTTAAGAAAGCATTAAGCATGTCAATCAACCGCAGGATACTGCAGCATGTATCCTACTCCTCTTTTGCTTTTGATCAAATCCTTTAGTCCCATCTCTGACAGAGTTTGTTTAATCCTCGTCATATTGACTGTAAGTGTATTATCATCGACGAAGGTAACCGAATCCCAAACTTCTTCAATCAACTCTTCTCTGGAGATAAATGAATTCGCGTTCTCCATCAATTTTTTCATTAGCTTAAAGACGTTCTTAGAAAGCTCGACTTTGGTGTCCATGTATTCCAGGCTCAATGTCTTTTCTTTCAGGCATAATGGACCTACACAGGAGTTTTTCTCATCCTTGAAAGCATATTCCCCGTACACCCGTCTGATTGTAGCTTTTACTTTGGACTGTAGCATGTCGAACGTAAATGGCTTCGTAATGAAATCATCTGCTCCGAGTTCGATCGCCATGATCTGGTCCATCTCCTGGCTTCTAGCCGAAATCATCAGGATCGGTATAGTGGATTTCTGTCTGAAACTCCTGCATAAATAATAGCCATCATAATATGGCAGATTAATATCCAACAAAACAAGATCTGGATCAATTGTCAGAAACTCTTCTTCTATATTCATAAAATTAGACGGCAAAGCCACATTATACCCATACCGCTCCAAATTTTCCTTGATAAGTCCACAAAGCTGCGGATCATCTTCAATAAGCATGATTTTGTACATAATCAGAACTCCTCATTATCTAAAACTCTCTTTTTCTAGTATAAATTTTTATCAGGATAAAATCAGCAGAATTTTCCATTAAAATAACGGATGCAGTTGCACACATCATTTATTATCAAATATACCCTCATCCTGGAGTGGTACTTATAAAATAGTTCCAATCATATTCTTATAAAAGAAAACCATAAACAAGGAGGGTAAAATCAGGTGAAGAAAGTTAAGGTTGGTTTACGGCCCATTGTCAGCAAAATCAATTTACCCACTGTTTTGAAAACTGCTATACTTCCGGGCGACTCAATTGAAAGTTTATTTATTGTAACTCAGGTTGGAGAAATCTTTTACATAAGAAACGGTGTTATTAAGACTTTTTTTGATATTCGCCCGCGAATCATAAAGTTAGGTGAAACTAGTGGCGGATATGATGAACGGGGATTGTTAGGACTTGCATTTCATCCAGGGTTTAATTATAACGGTCTTTTTTACCTTCATTATTCTGTAGCTGGAACACAGGGGCCGGGTGCTCCTGCTGACTCTTTTAAGCCTGACCCGTGTGATCCGAAAACCTTAAATCTAAAATGGCAGAATAGAGAAAATCAATATGATCATATTGATACAGTTGAAGAATGGATTTTGAAATCGAATGGCCAGCCTCAAAGACGTCGGACATTGCTTAACTTAAGAAGACCCTTTTCCAATCATAATGGAGTCAATAGCTTAAACTTTTCACCTGAAACAGAAAACTTGTTTTAACAACTGGAGATGGTGGATCCGGCTATGATCCATTTAATTTGAGCCAGGATGATATGGAAATTGCCGGAAAAATCATTGAAATTGATACAAACAATAATACATTTATCCATAATCCACCGGCAGTGACCCGTTTTAATGAACTTCCCTTACCTATTCAGGAAACTCTTACGGTCATTGCCAAAGGGGTTCGGAATATTCCAGGCATCTCATTTCAAAGGTTATATAACCAGTATATCAAGTATGCTGGAAATGTCGGTCAGCATTTGGTTGAGTCGATTTTTTCATTCATTCAATATAAACCAATACCGGTTACGCAGCTTATTCAAGCTTATTCGATGGGAATTGAACCAAATCAGGATGGGTTTATTAACTTGGGCTGGCGAGGGTGGGAAGGTGCTTTCCCTACTTCGATGATAAGGGACTGCTCGGAAAATTCGACACTGGATGAAAAAACTATTGCCTTTTATAATGAAGCAGTAAAATCTTCAGTTAGGCGTATTCTGCCTTTAACGAGTTATTTTCATGATGAACCTCGATCTGATAGATTCGGAGGAACAGCACTTACAGGAGTTCAGCCATATGTCGGGAATGGAATCCCGGATTTAACGGGAACCGTGGTGTTTACCGATCTTGCCAGGAAGGAAAAAAGGCAGGGTCCTGGCAGAGGATTTTTAGCTTATACCAGGTTAAGAACAGATGGTAAACTGAACGATTTCAGTGTTATTGAAACGGAATATAATTTCGGCTCACAATCTGCCTATTATGTTAGTTTGGGGACCAACCAGGATCAGTCCAGGCTATATTTAGGGGTTTACGGCTCGATGAAAGTAGCAGATTTCAACCAGGGTACTGTTTTTGAAATCGTTCGATAATACTAATTGAATCAAAATATAAGATAAACAAGAGAGCCCTCCCTTGTTTGTTTTTTTATGGGAATTACTATGGGCTCACTATGTCGCAATGGGCCGTAATCTTTTAAAAAAGAATAATCCGATCTCAACCCATAACACGCTATAAAAGAAAGCAAATGAAGAAATACTCACAGTTGTAAGGAATGAAATGGAACCCGATAAGGTCGGACCAAGAATTGGGAAGCGGAAAACATATATTAAAATCATGATACCAATCAATAAGGAAATTGCACCAACAGAAATGATGCTTAGTCTCTTTCTTAAAAAGGAAAAACCAACACCTATTCCAAGACCTAATAATCCTGTTGTAAAAGGAAACACGATTAGTTCGCTTGGCTCCACAATAATCAGCAATATAATAGTAAGAATATAAGACAATACTCCAATCGGAAGGGAAAACATTGCACAAATCAAAATGGGCAGAGTGGCTAATGGGCTGATCAAATACCCGATTCCCGGTAAATAGCCCCCCGCTGCCTGAAATACAGCAGCCATACAGGCGAGCACGGATCCAAAAATAAGCCTCTTCGTTTTGTGATGTTTACCAAATTCTAATTGGGCAAGCTGGACATCATCTGAAATTGATTTCAAGAAATACATGATTCACCTCATTCAAAGGAATTCCAGGTACGATACAATATATTAATCCGTTTATTGAGGTTGAACATGTATTTTAAAATACAATTTTACCTTCGTAGTAACTTCATCACATGAGTAACATATAAATGGACTGCTGCAAGTTATAAATAAAACTGGAATTGCTTTCTCAAATTCCCCAACACAGAAAAACTCTGGATCCAATTCCTAACCAATTTAATGAAGAAAAGGACGCATACTGAATGTATGCGTCCTTTTCTTGTTACTGGCCTCAAAATGCGTTTTAGGGGATTTCAATCTCAAATCCTTCAAATATTTCCGGCATAGGCTGGTGATGAGTCTTCAGCTTCAACCCCTTCTTCTTTCCTGTTTCGAACTCATGTTTAAAACGATTATCCTTGATTCGTTCGGCAAATGGTTTTTCATCGACAATTAACCTTTTTCCATTTTCATCCTCGATCCAAACAGGATTCACGGATGTCCGATTATCAATTACAGCCTCACTTTTCACTTCAAAGTACACGACTGCGCGGTTCTCGGAATACTTGATATCCGTTATAATCAAGTCCCCAAATTCACCCTGGCTCATGGTAAAAGGCAATTCAATTCCATCGAGACTAACAGATTCTTCTTTAAGATCTCCCTGTGGAAATGTTAAAACATAAGGGATGACTTTAACGCTCCGCACTCCCTCATCAAGGGGCTCATAAAGCCTTTGCAAGGTTGCATGCTCTTTTCCAGCGACTGTGTCTCCATAACCGCTTCCCTTTAGGGGATTTATGACATTCCCTTTGTCGTCAATCAGGTAAAAATCCAGGCTGTAAGGGTCCAGTATTTCAGTTTCGGCAATAACGTTTACATTCAAATCCGTGCCAGCAGGTCCAATCTTCAATGAATTCACACTGATTTCAGCACCCTCAAGCTTTTTTATCACGGTAGGTCTGATGACTGTCACATCATTAGATTGTCTGACAGAGAACTGGTACGACCAATAGCCTGGTACGAGTCCTACCGCATCAATTCGAACATTCATTTCGAATTCTTCAGGCAGCTCTTCAGTCGGCGTAATATCAACTACGCCCTTGTATCTTTGTGGTGTCACATATTCACCGGAATATCCGGAGCTGAAATTGATTTCCTTGCCGTCCACTTTTATCGCAGGACGCTCGAGCTCACCCAAAGGCAATAGTGATTCCTGTGTGTATCCTAATGTCAAACGGGTGCCATCGTAAAAAACTTCATTAATTGTCAGCGTAATTCCATTATCTTTTGCCGTCTGATCGATAACCTGTGTTAATCCTTTTTTCCCGGCTATCTTTAGCCCCTCATCTCCTACATCATTGAAAAAAGTACCAACGACAGGAATATTCGATGCGACCTTCGCCATGGCAGGAGAAACCATCGCCGAGCCGACAAACAAGCCGAAACCGACAACCGCAGCACTCATGGAATAGAAGATAACACGTTTTTTAGGCTTTTTCACTTTCGTGTCATTAACCGTCTTGGCAATAATCGCATCCAGCTTTTCCACTGGCACCGATATTTGATCCATTTCACTCTTCAAATCCGGGAATTGGTTACTCATTCACACAATCCTCCTTTAACTTATTTCTTAATAAACCCACTCCGCGGTGGATTTTCGTTTTTAGCGTACCTTCAGGACAATCTAAGATTTCTGCAATTTCCTTCACTGACAAATCCCGATAAAATCGCAGAATCAATACTTCCTTATACTTTTCATCCAGCTCCATCACTGCCTCAAGCAGTTCCGGATGGCGTTCAGTCTCGAAATAATGAGCTGCCTTATTTTCCAGCGTATTCCGTTCCATCGGTATGACCCTTTTCTTTTTTCGTAAAAGATCAACCGCATTATTGATGAGAATCCGCGTGATCCACGTAGAGAAGTAGCGCTCCTCCTTCAAATTACCAATAGACACCAGCGCCTTATAAACTGTTTCATGAAAAACCTCCAGCGCATCAGCTTCATTTTTCATATAAACATAAGCTATTTTATATAGCCTGACTTTCTCTTCCTCCATCAATTCTTGGAAAGCCTTCTTGTTCCCATTAATTGCACGGCGTACCTTCTTGATCTCTGCCAAACCAGTGCCCCTCCCTTCTTCCACTGTTAGACAAACAGGATATGTAAAACGTTTCATTGAATTTTCGATTCCCATGAAAAAAAGAGCAAGACTGAATAATCAGTTTGCTCTAAGTATCTAAAGTATAGCATATTCAACAAATGATCAGCCTACAATTCCGTCACCTGAAGAGGATGGGAATAATCATAAATATATTGGATTCTTCAAGATGAACCTTGTATGATTAGTGAGGTAGATTCTTTTTAAAGAGGTAGATGAATATGTCAATTATAAATAAACTAAATCTCGAGAAGTATGAAAATCTGGCCGTACTTAATCAACCAAATGGTTATGATTTGTTTAATGGCTATAAAACCGTATTGTCTGAAAACCATGATGCGATTTTCATCTTTGTAGAAACTCTTGAGCAAATGGCTGAGTACACTCAAACCATCATCAATAAGCAAAAATTACAAGAAAAAGGGTACTTATTTTTTGCATATCCCAAGAAAGGAAATAAGGTGTATGAAACTTTCATTCACAGGGATGAAATCTTTCCTGCAATGAAAGTTGGCGAAGACGGGTATGTGGAAGACAGCGATATCAAATTTTCGCGAATGTTGAGCATGGATGAGGTATTTACTGTAATTGGATTAAAGCGTGAAAAAAAGAAAGCAAAGAAGAGTGCCGCAGCAAGTCAGTGTGTAGCAGATTATGAGGATAAAGTAAAAGATATTGAAAAGCTGCTATCGGATCATCCCGACGAGCTAAGATTTTATAAGGAACTAACACCAGGTTATCAAAAAGATTGGGCTCGTTATATTTTTTCTGCTAAACAACAAAAAACACGTGATAATCGCCAATCAATAATGGTCGATATCTTATCACAAGGGTATAAAACCTTTGATCTCTATCGCCAGAAAAAGAAATAGACATCATTTGTCGTTATAAGTAACGAACAAAAAAAACTTATCATTTGTGTAGCTCCCTACCTCCCAGGTGCATTGATCGTTCTCTCATCAATGCACTTTTCTTTTTATAAAAGCACCCATTTGAAACAATACTATTCGATCTGTTTCTTATTAGATGAACAAAAGGCTTTGTATTGAAAGTCTTTCGGAAGTGTTATTGAAGCTACTGCAGCTGCCCCACTATTACCTTTGGTTTCTGATTTTTTCTCTATCAATTGATTGGGGAGGTTTTTCAAACCAGCCATGTTCAATCAAGAGTGTCGCTCCATCTTCTGTAAATGAGCCTAACCGGAGAATATACCCTTCATAAAGAACGGTCAAATCTTTCCGGAGTGATGCCGAAATTGCAAGACCAAAGTCTCCTAATCCGATGGCACTTTGTGCATTCGTATGAAATAACATTAATTTATCCGAAAATGGGGCTTCCGTGCTTTTGGTGATTGTAGAATCCCATGTGGAGGGATAGGAATTATCATCTTCTTTTAGTTTGATCATTAAATCTTCAACTAAATCTTTTCCTAATTCATACCCAGTTTTAAAGTAGTCACTAAGCTTTTGGGACTGGGCAACCTGGCTAAATCCTAAAAGGAGAGTCTTGGCCACATTTGCTACTTCAATATTAATCCCTAAATGAGCAATTTCTAACGCAAGGAGCGGTCTGCGGTGACCAATAAGGCCTCCAAGGAATTTCCTATCTGTAACATATTCTACCTTTTCCGGATAATCAATGTAAGGGGAGCGGATGAAAACCCCTTTCTCCTGCATCATTTCTGTATTTCGGTCGTACAACTCTTCTGCTTGATGTAAGAACTCCTTGAATAATGACCGGATATCTTTCCGAGCGGAAATTGACTTAGCAAGGCTGAAAGAATTCAACCCTGTTCTCGCCATGTGGTGTAGGTAACGCATGTATGTTACATCTGAAAAAAGCTTTTTTGCTTTCAAGTTTACATCCTGATCTCCAAAACCTTCAGGCAGAGGAATTCCCTCTTTTTCAAATAAATCCGATATTTTTCCCTCATGGTCCTTAGAGTAGCTAAGGGCAAGTTCAAGTATAGGCTTGACGTCCTGATCTTCGCATGTATGCAAAAAATGTTTGAGGATGCAAATTGACATGGTGTCACTTATATAAGCACTCCACAACATAGATATCTCAGCAGATGTTATTTTAGGCAAGTGTTCTACCATATGAATTCAGCCCCCTCAGATATTTTCTCTTATCATTTACAAAAAATGGTGAAAAATACAAATTTCAAAGTTCACACTTCTTATCATTCACTTCTTAAAGTATTTTTATCTAACAAATATTTGAAACGAAAAAAACAAATAATAACATTTAAGTGCAATTTACGGAGGACACATTATGGGAATTTCTATTTTTCTGGACTTTGTCAACAGGTTGATGCTTATAGTTGTTTCTTTTTTAGGTAAACAGGGAACTTGTTTCAATAAGAGACCTGTAGAGGAAGTGTACATTATATGAATTCACCGACAAGTGTAGAAATTAAAGATAAAATGAGAGAAGTGAAACCATGGGTGCGCCGGTTTGGTCGTTTCGGTTATGTTGCCAAGGGAATTGTGTACGGAATGATTGGGATACTCGCAGCTTTAGCCGCATTCGGCCCAAGCGGTGACACGACCGGTGCATCAGGTGCTCTCCAATCAATCGCTGAAATGCCATTTGGTGAAGTTGCATTATGGATCATCGGAATTGGCTTAATCGGTTACATTTTGTGGGATTTTATCAAAGCAATTAAGGATCCGGAAAATGAAGGAACTGATGCTAAAGGGCTGGCAAAAAGGACTGGTTATTTCATCAGTGGATTCATTTATTCGAATTTAGCATTTGGTGCAATAAAATTAGCTAGTAACACTGGTTCCGCTGGTAGTGGAAATTCGGAGGAAACCATTTCCGCTAAGTTAATGGAACAACCATTTGGCATATGGTTAGTCGGAATGGTCGGAGCAATTATTATTGGATATGGTGTTTTCGAAATTTATAGTGGGCTAAAAGAGAAATTCATGTCTAAATTCAAAACATATGAAATGAATGATAAGGAACTGAAAATCGCACGACTGTCAGGTAAGATTGGCTTGATTTCACGAGGGATTGTACTAAGTATGGTTGGTTTTTTCTTCATCCGCACAGCCTACACACATAATCCGAATGAATCAAAAGGACTGGGCGGTGCTTTAACAGAATTAGCAAACCAGCCGTTCGGACAGGTTCTGCTGGCAATTGTGGCAGTGGGATTAATTTTATACGGCATTTACCAAATTATTAAAGGCCGCTATCAACATATGAATTTTGGATATGATGGAAAATAAATATGATTGAAGCTAATACGGATTTTAATGTCGTGTTAGCTTTTCTTATGTCATTGGCGTTTGTTTATAAATCTAATCTAAGAACCTCGAATGATATCAAATATTTTATTAGTGGTTACGACCGAAGCAGGAAAGAGGATGACAATGGAAAAGCCTATTTGGAAAACGAATAAAAGCAGTGTGTAAGGCACAAACATCATTTCAACATATTTAAAGAAATAATCAAATATTAATACATAACCTATAAAAAAAATAAGTGACAAGAAATAATATACAAATTTCTTTTCCAATAAAACACCTCCTCTTTACTAAAAGTTTATTGACAGTACGTCATCGGTAATTCTTTACTTCGATTAATTTCCAACGCTTTAATGTCGTGCTATTCGTAAAATCTCCAATATAACAGCTTCAGCTTCTGCGTTATCTTTAATCACAAATAAGTGCTCGGCTTCCTCTTCCACTGGATCGATTACATCCTCTTTTAAAGAATCTGCCTGCTGCCTATTTAACACCTCTGCAAAATTAGTATAGGCACCTCTGAATATATTCGTACTACGTTGACTTTCAGTAACTCGAGCTTGAAGAACATGGTACAGAATATCAAAATGGACAATTATATGTATAAATTTATCTTTCGGAAACAACTCCTCAATAAGGTAAGATCGATCTTTTCGACTTCGATTCGAATTGCAAAGGATAAGGTGACAATCAGTCTGCTCAATTGCATAATTGACAATCAACCTGGATATAGCGTACTTCAGAATATTAGGTCCGTGTACTTGTTGTAAGTTTTTATAATAAGTATTAATGAATTCCGCGTGGTTGTCCTGGTCAATGACCATAGAGTTATATAACTCTTTTTCCAAAGCACGCGCGAATGTAGTCTTTCCGCTGTGAGTTTTGCCCACAGTAATAATCGCAAGCCTTTTCAAAATGGTGCCCCCTTTTTCAGCTAGTATCTTATGATTTTACAAAAAATTGAAACTTTTCCTTTTGGTAAATCGTAACTACTTCAAAGGGGGTAATCACAATCGGTAAAATGTTAAGCTTTATAGCTACTTTGATAATCATCGGATTAATCAACTTTGGAGTAACGATTATTACTAATTTTAGTTTTATAGAAGTTTCAGTTTTTGTGGGATTGGCCAGTGTATTCATCATTTATTTTTTCAGCTCATCCGGAGGAGTTACAAGCCGCAGTATTGATATGCAGGTCCAGGGTCAAACTGGCATTAAGATGAACCAATCACCTGAAAAATTTTCTCCGTCATATGCGTTTTACGGATCGATTCTCTATTTAATTGGATCAGTAATAGCCAACTTTTTTATGTATAAACAATACTTTCTTTAATAGTTTGTAATCCAAAGTGAATTCGAGTATTAAGTCAGCTGGTTAATACTCGTTTTCTATGACAAAAAAGTACAAACTACAATACTAATCTTTATTCCACTGTCTTTTAATCTCAATTAATCTCTCACCATCGAACTCCATTCTGTATATATCTGGTTTAGACGTTTTGAGTAAAAATTCCAAGCCGCAATTTTTGTCGTAATAAGCCATCATTAAGGTCATGACAGCACCATGAGTCCCTACAACCACTTTTTTTCCTTTAAATGAAATCATAGTTTCCTTTAAGATTTTTATAGCCCGTTTCTGGCAATCTGCATTAGATTCTGCTCCGATTAATGCATATTTTTCGTCAATAAAGGACTTTTTTAATATAGGTAATAACTCATTGTCAGGTATTCTATTACCATCAGGAGAAAAGACTCTCTCTCTAAGTTCCTCGAACTCCATAATTCCCTTCCCTATGTCGTCCGCTAACTGCTGGACAGTTAAAAGCGAACGTCTATACGGACTTGAAATCACAGCGTCAATTTGCTCCGATTTTAACAAATCAGCTATAAGCTTTGAGTCTAAACTCCCCTTTCAGTTAACCCTCTTGTTCTTTCGTCTCCTATTTTTGGAGATTCGCCGTGCCTCACCATATATATAAAAGTGTTCATAATATCCTCCATTAAACGAAGCAAGTATTCGCGTTAGTATTCTATCATGGTATAAGAAACGATAATTCTCCTAATTTCATCCATTACTACTGTGTTTTATCATTCGATACAAAATGACATATTCCTTCTTTTTCCATAAGCCTTTGGTAAAATAAAGTGCCAAACAAAAAACCGCTTTCTACTTGATGAAAACGGCACAGTGGTTCTTTACGATTTTCATTTTTCCATAACAGCAAAGTAATTTTCTTCATCATCTGCAAAGTTAAATACTTTTCCGGAAGGCATCTCCACAATTTCCCCGACCACAACATTTTTATTTGATAAATCGCTTCTGAATTCCTCAAGATTATCAGAGTAAAACAGTAATGAAGGGGTACCAAGATTGAGTTCAGGCGACATTTTCGCGACGAAATCTTTATTGTGCAGTACGATACTTGTTTCAGAATCAAAGCTTGGAGCAATTTCAATCCATCTCAATCCCTGCCCATTATCTTCCTCCGCTTTAACTGCAAAACCCAATTTTTCTGTCCAAAACTTAATAGCAGCATCTTGATCATTTACGTACAACATGATTTGACCGATTTTACTTATCATGAATTCATTCGCTCCTTATCAAATTTCTTCTTTTCAAAGTTCCTAAAGATTTTTCATGGAACTTAGGTGCAACTGATATTTACATAAATAATTTCTATTATTACAAGCGGTATTCCTCCTTTTTTGTTAATAAACAGTATTCTATTTTTTAATGTTATTCTTCAACCACCAGCATAATCAGTTCCTTATCCTCCTGGTTGCTGCATCCCTCCAATATATACTCAGTGCGTGTGACTGCATTCACTACTGAAATCTCGTCGCAGCTATCTTCTTCAATACTACCAGGCCCGAAACCGTCCCTGGTAGAATCGTAGGTTGAATGAATGGCTGTCCCGTCGAACTCCAAGTCGTGCAGCATAGGTGCACCCTCCGTCGTATAACTGACTATCCTGATTTTGTCTTTCTCCCCTTGTTCAAAGTGATCCACAAATGCATAAAATTTATTTAGATTCTTAATGTCCTCGTGCATATCGACGATATCTTCAGGATCCTGGATATACTCAGGAGGTTCATTGTTTTTATTTTTTTCTAATTGAGTTTGCTCCTCTTCTTCACAGCCTGCAAGCACGATTGTGAACAGCGTTATAAATCTTAACCATCTCTTCATCGGCAAAGCCCCCCTTTCTAAGTGTTCATTTAAAGAATAATGGGTAATCTGTATGTATATTGGACTTTAAAAAGGTGTGTTGGAAAATGGAAAGTAAATTATTTTCAGAGATTGCTGTCCCAATTGAATCTCCTTTTGGCTTCAAGCCAGGTAAGGAATCGGAGCGGGATTTCACATTTGATAAAGAGGATCGCTTTAAGGATTACATATTGGAAAAGGACGGGCAATCCTATGATATTAGCCTCGATGATAACGGCCAGTGGTACTTCTTCACTTCAATTGAGTGTAACTCGCTTGATGAATTGAAGCTTACGAGGCAGATTTTTCGTCCTCCTTATTTAAAAGAAGAAAAGCTAAAGCTGATTGATTTAATGGACAATTTGGATATTAAACCATTTTATGAAGGGCATGATAAAGCATACGGCCATGTGCTTTCCCTTGTTCCTAAGCTAGATTCTGTTTCAGCTTTTAATCATGCACGGCTGGCCAATTACGATGGCACTGACGACCCAACGATCATTAAGAAAATCTATTTCATCGATAATGAGTACAAGGGCGAGAAAACTCGCTTTATTTCAGGCTTCGAGACCCGATCCTTTGCAACAGTGACAGAAAACGAGCATTATGCAAAAGAAATTCATCTACCAGGGAATGCTCGTACTTATTTGAAGCTCTTTGTCTATTTCTCAAGGTACGGTGTCCTGCCATCCCAGCAGATGATGCCAAGATTCCTCGGAAACCTGTGGGCGTCGACCCAAAGCTTGAACACATCCGCCAATTCGGCGCTTTTAAAGGATGAAGGGATTGAATAGAAGAGCTTAATCTCCTATACTGCCACATGTTTTTGGAATATGTGCCCGTGATTCGTGATTCTCTTACACTTCGGCCAATGCATGGTACGTGTTCCCACCGAATTCCTACGATTCCTGCGATTTCGGTCGCAGCATGGTTCGTGTTGCGACCGTACTTCCACTTTCTCTCCGATTTCGGTCACAGCCTGGCTCTTATTACGACTTAAATTTCTATTTCCCTTGAATTAAGGCACAGCTTGTCTCCTGTTGTAGCCGAATCTCCAGTTTTCCAGTGTTTTGGCGTCGTTTGGTTGAAACTCATTGTTAGAACGGAAATCATCTACCCCTTATTCTCAACGATCTTTCTCGTTATTTCTCCCTGTTGCGAACCTGTTAACATTTTTACAAGCTGTTTTTAATACAATTTTCTTAGAGGTGATAAAAATGCCAAGGGTAAAATATACAGACAGTGACGTTGCACTAGTTGCCAGGATGATGAGGGCAGAGGCTGAAGGGGAAGGTCCGCTGGGAATGCTAATGGTTGGTAATGTAGTTGTAAATCGACTTAAAGCGAATTGTCTGGATTTTAAAGATTTAAGGTCTATAAGAGACGTGATTTTTCAAATTCAAGGAGGAAATTATTCATTTGAAGCAGTTCAAAAGGGCAATGTTTTTTATAACCGGGCAAGAAGTGCAGAAAAAAAATTAGCAAAACAAACCTTGGATTATTGGTGGCAACACCCTTCCAAGTATGCTCTTTGGTACTTTAATCCATATGCTCCCTGTCCACCTACCTGGTACAATCAACCTTTTACTGGGCAATATAAACAACACTGTTATTATGAACCAATTGCTAATACATGTGAAGGTGCTTATAGATTGTAGTAATAAGGGTGGCCCAAAAAATAACTTGGGACACCCTGTTGTTTTTAATCGTCTAATAGAGTTTTTTGTTTCCTAGTTGAGCATTTTCAGATCACTTAATTCTTCCCCTTTTTCTCCAACGCCTTAACCAACTCTTCTCCCATCAACTTAGATGAAAATGGATCGCGGCTTGTAACAAGCTGCTCGTCTGCCCATACAGCATGTCCTGTTTTTTCTAGATTTCCCTGCTCATAATTGCTGATCTTTCTCATTTCCTGCTCCAGGCTGAACGGCAGGATATCTAACAAACCTTCTGGCTCCATTTCATCTGGATAACCTGTCACTTTTTTACCAGCAATAAAGCTTTCACCATTTGGACGCTTCGCAAACACCAGCGGTGCAGGACCATGGCATTCCGCTGCGACAATTCCGCCTCCATCGTAAATTTTGTTCATGATCGTATGCAAATCCTGATCCTTCGCCAGGTCATACATTGCACCATGCCCGCCAACAATGAGCACGACATCGTATTCGTCAGGATTTACATCAGAAAGCTCCATCGTATCATCCGCTTTTCCGGACTCATAAAGCTCTTTATAAGTACCTTTCGGATCGTATTCTTCACTAATGCTCATTTTATCGATAACCGGCTTGCCTCCAAGCGGCGATGCCAAATCAACTTGATGGCCAGCCTGTTCAAGGAGCTGCATCGGTGCGAATAATTCCTCTCCCCACCAGCCTGTTTCATAATTGTTTTCTTCATCCTTATAACCACTTGATAATACTGCTAAAACTTTTGCCATTGAAAATACCTCCTTTGTTCATACCAGAATGTATTTTCCCTATCTCACATCATCTTAATCATGAAATCCCCTTCCTCCTTTTTCCATAAAAAAACCAAAGTTAATTGTCATTTTATGCTAAGATGTTAAAAATAATCAATTTAGGAGAGTTCAAATATGTATACTTCCGAAGAAAGAAACACTTATTTTGAAAAAGCCATAAGAGAAATCAAGTCTTCCGATTTAGTGGAAGGAATCATTCAATTAGGATCTGGAGTAATTGGTTATAAAGATGAACACTCTGATATTGACTTAATGGTTGCTACCTTTAAAATCGAAGATGCTGAAAAAATAAGAGATTTTGTTCGTGAAACCCTAAGTGATTTTAATCCAAGCTACATCAAAGAAAAAGCATTCAGCAAAGACATTTTTCTTTTGATTGCCATCATGCAAAATGGACTGGAATTCAATGTTTCTATTGTCCCAAGAGAATTTTTATCAGTAAAATCGCCGTTATGGAAAGTCATTGTTGATAAAACTGGGTTTGTAACCGAGAAGATGGAAACTGAAAAAGAAATCTTCGAAAACAAACCGGTTAAGTATAATGTAGGAATTGACGTGGCATTTGAGTTTGTTTATTGCGCTTTAGCATTAGAGAAAGAATTGAAGCGAAACAACTTAATCTATGCACTAAAAATGCTCGAAGATATGAGAGACTATACCCTTATCGTACAAGCATTAAATGAGGACAAAAAACTTCATCAGTTTAAAGGTTATGAAACTCTTAACCCTTCTTTTATAAAAGCATACCTTTCTACATATTCAGGAGAGGTAACAGTTGAAAACTTAAGAGTTTCATCTGAAAAGGTAAAAGATCTTTTTATAAACACATTGAAGCAAAGTTCCATTTTTTCTATGGACTATGATTTAGAGCAACTTTTAGCTAAGAATAAAATAACAAGGATATCCTAAAACAAAAAAAGTATTGGTACCCAAGCTTATTTATACTAGCGCAAACTATTTTGAATATGAAAATTCAACAAAAAAACTCTTAATTTTCTTTGGTCATTCTTTATGCAATCTTTTCATGGGCTATATAAAACAAAAACTCCCCTCCTGCAGGAAATCTTTCCTGCAGGAGGGGAGTTTTTTTACTAACGAAGCTTCAATTTACTCTGCTAATACCTTCGCTTCAACAAATTGATCAAAGAATTCAAGAATCGTACGGTTCACAAGAATCTCGTTTTCCTTTTTTGAGAAGCCGTGGCCTTCATCTTCAAGTACCAGGTATTTCACATCACGCCCTTTATCCCGAAGAGCTTTGACGATTTGATCTGATTCCTGCTTCACAACACGCGGATCGTTTGCACCCTGGATGATCAGCATGGGTTTCGTCATATTGTCTAAATACGTGATTGGCGAAAACTCTGTCAGCTTATCGAAGTCCTTGACCGGATCGCCTACCCACTGATTCATAATTGGTTTCCAGTGCTCGGGTACGGATTCAATGAATGAGAATAGATTCGATGGTCCGAAAATATCGACGACTGCCTTGAAGTATTCAGGATGACGGCCATGCAATAGCAGTGCCATATACCCGCCAAAGCTACCACCCATCAATAATGTTTTATCCCTGTCAGCCAATCCATTTTCGTAAAGGTATTCGAGTCCAGCAATATTATCAAGACGAGGCCCTTCACCCCAGTTACCCTCAACCATTTTCGTAAACTCCAGCCCGTAACCAGTTGATCCCCGGAAATTCGGCGCAAAAATGCTGTACCCTCTGTTTACGAGGGATTGGAACATTGCACGGAAAAACTTTCGTTCGGCCGCCTGCGGTCCCCCATGCGGCCAATGGATGACATGACCATTACTCACATCTTCCTTAGCTTTGAAAAATAAAGCTTCCATCATCATGCCATCATAAGAAGGGTATGTCAGGACATCAGGTTGGACAAGCTCCTCTTCCTTCACACCAGGAACAGCAAGGTTCGTCAGCTGCTTCCATTCGTCACTTCCAGCTTCCATCATAAAAACATTATTAGGCTTAGTCGCTGATCCGGCTAAAATGTATACATTCCCGCTTTTTGCGACAGTTCCACCTTGAATAATAGAAGCAGGTAAATTCATGTTTTTATATGTTCCGGCAGCTAAATCATATTGATATAAATAATCATTCACGCCCTTTGAAGTAACAAAATAAAGGCTATTTGTACTCTTGTCATAGCGAACAGGGCCGAACTCTTCTTTTTCAATCGAAAGTACCTTTGTGAATTCATATGTTTCAAGATTAAATTTCGCAAGGTAATCGAAGTCCTCACCAAAAGTAGTAACAAAATAATACTCGTTCCCAACAAAAACTCCTTCACCAACCGTAAATTGCTCATCTGTTTCCGGAGTCAGGGAGTATGACTTTCCATGCTGATACAAAAATCCAGGAGCGTATGTATTCGCATATTGTTTCACATAGGCAAAATTATTCTCATCTTCATCAACAGCAACTAAGAAGCAAGCTGCTCCTTCCCCTTCAACAACGATACTCTCTTCATTCGCTTCCAGGTCATAACGATAAATATTCAGGAAGGTCTCATTACCTTTAGTAGACGTATAGAACAATCTTTGATCATCCTTAGATAGTAAAGGATGCATATGACGATGCCCTTCAGCCGTACGAAGCGGGACTAGCTCGCCTCCTGCTGGCGGAAGTGCATATAATTGCCCATTTTCATCACCATCGTTATCAAAACCGACAACCATAAAGCTGCCATCATGAGAATATCGTAAAGCCTGGCAGGCCTGGTCAACAAATGTAAGCGGATATGGATACTGGTTCGGCAAGTCCATCGCCCAAAGATTGTATTTACCTGACAAATTCGTGCTGATAACTAACTGCTTTTCGTCCGGACTGACGGTAAATGCCTGAATATTGAAGGTACGATAAAAGTTTTCTACATCCGACTTCTTGAATTGAATCAAAATACCCACTCCCACTCTTTTTGAAATTTCTATCTATACTGAAAACTTAAACAAAATTACGTCCATATGTCTAGGAAAAACCCCTCTCTTTTGCTCGACAAAATTCGCTCAAAAGGACACCATACCGGTCCTTTATTTCCGGGTTATACTGGAAAACCCACAATCACATCACATTTCGGCACTAGCTATCAAAGTTTGACAAAAACCAAAAATAAAGTCTAATCCTGCGCTTTCCCGAGAAATAATTTCCCCTATAAAGAATCCGGATTCTCAATTCTCATGGACGCGACTTCACAGCATTGCGTACAGGAGATAATCAGCATCAATGTTCCCATCTTAAAAGCCTTGACCCCAGGCGGTTTACCTTATGGCAACCGTAATACCCAATTCTGCCTACTTTGCTCTCCGTATGCCCGCATTCTTTGCAGACAAAATCCTTATCATTCATAATCGCATCTCCTGAACAAATTGGTAATATAGAAACGGATCCACCTACCATTGAGTTTAATATGGTAAGTGCCTTGTAGCTCCCCTCTCTCAATAACTAACAATATATGAAATTTCATTATATAATCTACCTAATATGAATGAAGGTGGGTTTGTCATGATTAAGTTATTGAAACAAGCAGAAAACAAAACGTTTTATTGGGAAGTATGGAAAGATGGCAGAGCGCTGATGATCCACTACGGTACTGTTGGGGATATGGGTAAGACAGAAGAAATGAAATTACCATTATTAAAAAAAGCTGAAAAAGTTATGAATGAACTAGCTGAAGTAAAAATAGCTGAAGGATTTAACCAGTTGGATGAAGAAGAATTAACTGAACTGGTGATTCAATATAGCTATTCCGAAAACGAAATGCAAACAGCTCTTCAAAAAAGACACATCGTTGAAGACCTTATGAACGAATGTTTGGGTTGGACAGGAAATGGCTCATGTGATGGCGGGGATATCGGCAGCGGAACAGCCAATATTTTTAATTATGTTGTAGATGTTGAAAAGGCTGGGCAAACAGTAATAGATGAACTAAAAATAAACGATTTACTTGAAGGTGCAAAGATTGCTTATCTAAACCCTGAAAATGAAAAATATATTGTTTTATATCCTGAAGGCTCAGAATTTGACCTCATTTAAAAGAGCGTTGAAAATTTCAACGCTCTCCTTTGTATCAGTATTATTTATGTACCATAATAATTTCATAAAAAATCTTCGTCAGGGAAGCACAGGGTACCTCCCCGCCATCACCACAATCTTTTCCGTTAACTTGATTTCCGCCCAAGGTATGCTTCCATAATTCTTGGGTCGGTCAAAAGGTCATTGGATTTTCCTTCTGCGATAATTTTTCCTGTTTCAAGTACATATCCATAGTCAGAAACACGGAGAGCCTGTCTCGCATTCTGCTCCACTAGGAGAACGGTTGTCCCTGCTTCGTTGATCTCCTTGATGATTTTGAAAATGTCGGCTACAACAAGTGGTGCAAGGCCCATTGAAGGTTCATCAAGCAATAAAAGCTTCGGCCTGCTCAAGAGCGCCCTCGCGATGGCAAGCATTTGCTGTTGTCCTCCTGAGAGAGTCCCTCCCAATTGCTGATTCCTTTCCTTAAGAATCGGGAATCTCTCCATCACTTTTTCGATATCGTGTTTAATATCATTATCCTTTCTATGATAAGCACCCATTTCAAGATTTTCAAGCACGGTCATACCTGAAAGAATTTGCCTTCCTTCAGGCACAAGTGCGATTCCCGTTCGAACCAGCTGATCCGGCCGTCTTCCTGTTATATCCTCTCCCAGAAATTCAACCTTTCCCTCCTTCGGCTTTAGAAGGCCGCAGATCGTTTTCATTGTGGTGGATTTACCGGCACCATTTGCTCCTAGAATGGTAACAATGCTCCCTTCCTCAACCTCAAGACTAATATTCTTTAGCACATTGATTTTCCCATAGGATGTAGATATCCCCTGAACCTTAAGCATATATTTCATCCTCCTCGCTGCCGAGGTAAGCCTCGATGACGTCAGGGTTATTCTGTATCTCAGCAGGAGTGCCCTCGGCAATTTTGCGGCCAAAGTTAAGCACCGCAATCCGGTCACACAAATTCATCACCAGCGGCATATCATGCTCGATCAACAGGACAGTAACCCCTTTAGCCTGGATTTTTTTTATCAGCTCAAACAAACTGCTAGTTTCTGTTTCGTTCATCCCAGCTGCTGGTTCATCAAGCAGCAGCAATTGGGGATCACTTGCCAGCGCTCTGGCAATTTCCAGCCTTCTTTGCTGTCCGTAAGCCAGGCTGTCTGCTATTTCCTCACCGTAACCAGACAGGCCGACAAAGTCGAGCAATTCATTGGCTCTGCCTCGAATGTGCTGCTCTTCCTGGCGTTGTGCTTTTGTTCTGAAGACACTGCTGATAACGCCCGACTTGCTCCGGCAGTGCTCTCCTACCATAACGTTTTCTTCGGCTGTCATCTGAGGGAAAAGACGGATATTTTGAAACGTACGGCATATCCCCTTTTTTGTGATAAGGTGCGGCTTGAGTCCGTTGATATTCTCCCCGTTAAAAACAATTTCCCCTGAAGTTAGCGGAAACATTGAGGTGACTAAATTGAACATCGTCGTTTTCCCTGCTCCATTGGGGCCGATCAGCCCGAAGATTTCACCTTTGTTGATTGAAAAGGAGACATCGGAAACTGCGCTTATTCCGCCAAAATTTTTATGCACTTTTTTGATTTGCAGTACCATGCTCTTTCCCCCTTTTCTTCGTTTTCAACTTCAGCCAGTTCAAAAGATGTACGTCAATGAGTCCCTGAGGGCGGACTGCCATCATCACGAGGATGATCAAACCGTAAATCATATAACGATACTCACTGATAAAGCGAAGCACCTCAGGCATTACTGTTAAAAATAATGCTCCAAATACCGGCCCCCAAATGACCTCGCTGCCACCAAACACAGCAAAAATCAAAATCTCAACCGCCCTGTGGTAAGCAAAGTCAGCCGGACTGATGTAGGCCAGAACGTGGGCATACAAGGCGCCGGCAAACCCGGAAAGCAAAGCTCCTTGTGTAAAAGCAAGCACTTTATAATAAGTGATATTGATGCCCATTGATTCAGCTGCCTTTTCATCCAGTTTGATCGCTGCAAATGCCCGTCCAACTCGAGAGTTGGTTTGCCTTCTGAAAAACCATATAATCCCAATTACAATAAACAATAAGAGCAGAAAAACCATTAAAAAAATGAATTGGTTATTTTGCAATCCCATAACACCCGGTTCGAAACCAAATTCCTTAAAATTCCTCAGAATTTCTCGTCCAAGATGAGGAATGCCAGATAAACCAATCGATCCCTTAGTCAAAGACTCCCAGTTTACTAAAACAACACGGAGGACTTCCCCAAATCCAAGAGTCACGATGGCCAAATAAACTCCCTGAAGCCTCAGAGTCGGAATGCCGATAACAATGCCGAACAATCCAGCCATTAGTGTCCCAGCTAAAATTCCAATCAAGATTGGAAAATCGAAATTTAGCGTCAGAAGCGCCGAAGTATAAGCACCTATTCCCATGAACCCGGCATTGGCAAGTGAAAGCTGGCCTGTAGAAAGTGTTATAAAAATGCTTATGCCTAGTATGACATTGATCAAAATAAATGAAGCGACCTGTAAATAGTATGGATTGATAAGTTCTCCAAGCATTGGTTCACCTTCTTATGCCGAAATTTTTTGGCCGAATAATCCTTGCGGCCTAACAAGGAGAATGACAATGATTGCCACAAACGCAATCGCATCCCGGTAGCCTGAGTTTCCATACACCACAATGAAGGTTTCCGCCAATCCAAGGATCAGGCCGCCCGCCATTGCACCCTTGACATTCCCCATTCCACCGAGAATGATGATAGCGAGCCCCTTTAAGCCAATAGACAGACCCATTTGAGGAGTGACCGAGTTAAATGCCATTCCGACAAGGATTCCTGCAATTCCCCCCATAGCCGAAGCAATAATCACTGTCATGGTGATTGTCTTTTTCGTATCGACTCCTAGAAGGCTGGCCGTTTCAAGGTTCTCTGCAGTGGCCCTTAGTGCTTTGCCAGCTTTTGTTTTCCCTAGCCAATACGATAGTGAATACATTAAAATAACAGAAATCATAAAAATGACAATTTGCACCAGATACACTGTGATCGATCCAATCTGGAAGCTGATTTCCGCAAAAGCATTATTGAACGGATGGTTTCCTGCCCCAAATAAATGATGGGATAAGTTTTCAAGCAGGATGGAAACACCAATGGTACTGATTAAAGGGGCAAGGTGTGAAACTCCTTGTTTATTTCGGAGCGGTCTTAATGCAAAGCGCTCCAGCAAATATCCCATGATCCCAGTCACCAAAACAGCGGCTGCGAAAGCAAGCCATAGAGGTCCTTTGAAAGTTGAAGTTACAATTACACCAATGAAAGCTCCAAACATGAAAATTTCACCATGGGCCATATTTATGATACCAAGCACCCCAAAAACGAGTGTAAAGCCGAGTGCCACAATGGCATATATGCTGCCCAGGGTTATTCCGTTGATTAACTGTTCGATTAACATGGCATCTCACCTTCTGATTCTTTATTTAAGGTTGTTTTCGTAAGAATTGTTGTTAAAATCCTAAAGCCGATTTATACGGGATATAAAGCCATTTTGTAGTTCGGTATTAAGTTTGCATGCTCTTTTCTCATAACAAGAGTCTTCTTTGAGAAGAAAAATAGTTCATTCACTCCTATTTTGTGGTCAATAGCAACAAAGTTTAAGAAAAGAGCCTTATTTAAAAGAAATTTCCACCAGCGGAGTATTCCGCTGATGGATTGCGGGCCTGACTATTCAAACACCGTGAACTTGCCTTCGTCAATTACTAGGACAGTAGGCTCCATTACAACATCGCCGTCCTTATCGAAGGAAAAGCTGCCTAAGATTCCCTGAAAATCTTTAGTTTCCGCTAATGCGTCACGAACCGCATCCCGGTCTGCCTCTCCGGCCTTCTTTAACGCTTCAGCCATGATATAGAGAGCGTCATACGCCTGTGCAGCAAACTGATCAGGCTTTTTGCTGTATTTTTCTTCATATTTTTTCACGAAGTCCTGGACTTTTTGATCGTCTTTATCTCCATACCATGGAGTTGCCACAATCAAGCCGTCGGCAGCATCACCGGCAATCTTGATTACTTCAGGAGAGTTGAAACCATTCCCCCCGACAAATGGAACATCAATCCCCATTTTGCGTGCCTGGTCCATAATGACTGCACCTTCGTTATAAAGAGCTGAAGCCAGGATAAGATCAGGTTTCAGACTTTTAATCTTTGTTAATTGTGCATTATAGTCGGACTGGCCTTTTTGGAAGGTTTCAATCGTCAAGATTTCAAGCCCCTTCTCTTCAGCGGCCTTTTTCATCGTATCGAATCCTGACTTCGTAAACACATCATCATTTCCATATAAAATAGCTACTTTTTTAGCATCATATTTCTCAATCGCTTTATCGATCGATGCTGGAATAGCCAATGCTTCAGGCAGCGAGTTTCGGAATACATATTCGCCAATTTGCGGAATCCCTTCAGCAGTAGTAGATGTACCCATAATTGGCACCCCGTTTAGATCTGCCTCGGGACCAACAACGTTCATCTCTGTACTTAGAGTAGGCCCGATAATAGCCGTGACATTTTTGGAATTCATCAATTTCTGGGCAGCGGTTAATGCCTGGTCCTGCTTGCCTGCCGAATCCTCTATGACAAGGTTGATCTCTACTTCTCCCTTTTTATTGATTTCTTCATTTGCTAGCTTGAGCCCATTCGTAATTGCTTCACCATACGCGGCTCCAGGTCCGCTGATGTAAGAAATGACCCCAATATCAGCTGTTACTTTTCCACCTGCCCCCTTAGCCTCCTTCTCCCCAGAAGACTGGGCACCTCCACAAGCCGACAGCAATAACAGACTTGATAAAGCTGTAAACTGAGCAAATCTTCTAAATTGCTTTTTCACTCTCTTAACCCCCTTTATTTTTTAGAAAAATAATAATATTCTAAACTATATAACAATTAAAATACAAAACTAGTGGAAAGTAAAGGCAAAATAAAGATAAATTTCCTAGTAAAAAGCGTTAAATTCTTAATAAAAAAATTAAGTAAAATTGGGCTATTACATTATTCATCAATCGATTTTCAAGTAAATTATCAAAAAAAGCCTTCTATAAGTAAGAAGACTTCTTCTCGGTTCATTACTTTCTCGAACACTTTTCTATTAAACTTTAACTTTCATCTTCAAGTCATTGCTCGTATGGTTTTCAGGATTATATAATACCTTTCCATCAATCATCGTCAACACTACCTTCAACTCTTTAATCTTGTGTTGCTCCTGATTCAATATGCTTGAATCGAGCACGACCAAATCTGCTAGTTTACCCGCCTCGATACTGCCCTTGATCTTTTCTTCAAAACTCGCATAAGCCCCATTCCAGGTATAAGCCCTGATCGCTTCCATGATTCCGATGCATTGATTCTTCCCCACGGCTTGTTTGTCCATTGATTCCCTGTTAATTGCTGCATGGATGCCCAAAAGAGGATCGAGATAGGTGACCGGTGCATCGGAGCCAAATGCGGCTACAATTCCTTTTTCGATAAAATCACGGGCAGGATACATGACTTCTACACGTTCTCCGTAGTATTCAAGATATTTGTCTCCATTCGCATATATAAAGACGGGGTTCGGAGTTACTACAACACCCAGCTTTTTCATTCTATCCTGCAGATCAGGTGAAGAGATACCTGCATGCTCAATCCGGTGCCGATGATCCTGACGAGGGTGGCTGTCCAGGGCAGCCTCATAACAGTTCAGCAGCATTTCGATTGCCCGGTCACCCTGGGCATGGGCCGTCAACTGAAAGCCTTTTTCATGAGCCTCTCCCAAAATTCGATTTAATTCCTCCTGGCTGTAATAAATAATTCCGTTATCGTCAGGGCTGTGTGTATATCCTTCTCGAGTAGCAATTGTCGGTCCAACACTGCTGCCATCTGTAAAAAGCTTCGCTGGCCCTATTTTAAAATGGTCATCCCCGAGGCCTGTAATTGGCCCGGCATCGACCATCTTCTTGACAAACTCATGGGAATTCGTCAAAGATCCTACCATTGCATATATCCGGACCTTTACCTCTTGTGCTTTAACCGCTTGTTGCATGATCCGGATCGTTTCCGAGCCTTCCCCATATCCGCCCGCATCATGAATGCTCGTGATCCCTGCCTTTATGAATTCTTCTGAAGCAAGCTTCATTCCCTTCCGTATTTCCTCATTCGTATAACTTGCGTGTTGGAATACTTGCATGTGGGCGTTTTCAATCATCCGTCCGGTTAAGGTTCCATCTGTATTCCTTTCAATGATGCCGCCTTCTGGATCAGGGGTATTTTCATCAATTTTCGCTATTTCCAAAGCCTTGCTGTTGACTACACATGTGTGGTTGCATGTTCGGATGATGACAATTGGATGATCCGTTGAAATCCCATCCAGTTCTTCCTTTGTTGGGTAACGTTTCTCCTTTAGATTGGATTCCTTAAAACCCCATGCTCGAACCCATTGACCCTTTTGTGTTTCGTTGACCTTTTTTCGCAAGTCAACAAACAGGTCTTCCAATGATTGGATATGGTGTTCGATACAGCTTACTCCTAAGAGATTCGTCCCGTAAATGGTCAAATGAATATGTGCATCAATGATTCCCGGCATAAGTGTTTTGCCATTCAGATCGATAATCTTTGTTGCCTCTGCTGTATATTTCCCCATCTCATCCGATGTACCGACCGCAAGAATTCGATTTCCTTTCACCGCCACTGCTTCAGCCACTGTATTCTGTTCATCAACTGTAATGACTTCGCCATTCATGAATAGATAATCTGCCTTCATGTTCTTCTCCTTCCTTTTATGAAAAAATCGCCAGACTAAGCCTGACGATTTTTTATTTTATATTACGCTACATCCACGTAACGATTGACATCCTCTTTTGCCTGTGGCTTTGTCAAATAGCTGACTGTTACCATAATGATAATGTTGGAAATTAAGCCGAGAATACCTGCATGAATCCCAAACGGTGTAGAATCAGCAACAAGCTGGAAGTAATAATTCACCAACGTACCAACAATCAAGCCAGAAACAACCCCCTGCGCCGTCGCCCTTCTCCAGAACAGCGCACTATACACTCCAGGCGCAAATTGTACAATAGATCCGTACGCACCTAAAAGTAATGCGATTAAGCCTTGCCCTCCAAAGACGGTTATATAGTAAGCCAGGGCTCCAATCACGAAGACGCCGATTCGCATGATCAGAAGTGTTTTTTTATCAGACAGGTCCTTCCAGATGGATTTGACCACCCCGTCTGTCACTTCCAAAGAAGCACTGTGCGTAATCGCATCAGCTGTAGACATCGCTGCTGCAAGCGCCCCTGCACCGACAAGTCCATATAGCCAGCCAGGCAAATTCATGACGGTCGTGATTAAATACGGTAAAATCTGGTCGGCACTTTGTAGCTGACCTGAGTCGACGACACCTTTTGCCGCAAATCCCACCAATAAAAGCGGTATCAGGAACAACGCAAAAACTGGATATGCTAGAACCGTCTTTTTAATCGTCCTCGGATTTGATGCATATGACTTAGAAAATAGATGAGGCCACATCAAGAATCCGATAACTGACACCAAGATTGTTGACGTGTATGCAACTGTGCCCATGGAAGATCCTTCTTTTCCTATCTGAAGGAACTCAGGAGTTTCCCTGGCGATGGCAGCGAACATCTCCGTCGTCCCGCCATGCAGCTGATAAACAATCGTCAGCCCGACTATCCAGGAGATGAGAATCATCAGCAAACCCTGGAACACATCAGACCAGGCAGCAGCACGCAATCCGCCTGTCGCGACATACACAACAACGATACCATAGGAAACAAGGGCACCCAGCCAGAAAGGAATGCGACCCTCTGTCATAATGTTAAAAATTATCGCCATTCCCGACATTTGTGTAGCCAGGTATTGAATTGAAGCAAAAAGTGCAATTAATCCAACAAGAACAGCTAAAGCCGGACTCTTGAATCTGCCTTTCAGGAATCCTGCCACTGTATAAAGGCGATGCTTTTTGCCGATTTTTCCAATTTTAGGGCCAATGATATACCATGGCAAGATGGCAAATGCCGTGTAAGTAATGATGTATAAGGCAGGAGCTCCCTTGGAGTAGGCCCAGCCTGGTGCGCCCAAAAACGAGAATGCACTGAAGACGGCTCCGCCCATTAAGAACCACATGACAAACAAACCTAGCTTACCGCCCGCAACTGCAAATTCATCCAGCGAACTGCCATCCCTGCCTCTTCCAGCCATGACGCCAACAAAAAGAGCGATGACAAGATATAAGATCATCATAATAAGAGCTATTTGCCAATCCGGCATTACACATCCTCCTCCTCGTCCTGGTCTGGATCAAACCGATATAAAATAACCAATGCAACAAATGTAATGACAATCCACAGGATCACCCAGAAAAAAGAAAAAGGTAAGCCGAAAACAATTGGCGTTGCCCGGTTTGCGATTTCAAAAATCGGGAACACGAGCATCAAGAATGGAATTAGTGCAACCACGATATACAACGTGTTAAACCTCGTTTTGCTCAATTCGTCTCATCTCCTCAATCATTTATTTTTCTTCTGCCATCCTCACAGCTGTTCGATAAAGCAATTCAGCACCGAGTGAAATATCCTCAAAGGTTGAATACTCCTTTGGATTATGGCTGATTCCGTCCTGGCAGCGGACAAAGATCATCCCATAATCGCACACGTATGACATGGCGAGCGAATCATGGAACGGACCGCTCATCAACTCTATCGTCTCTAGCCCAATTTTTCTGCTTTCCTCCCTCATGACGTTCATGATGTCCTCTGAGCAGTATCGCGGTTCACTGTTCGTATCCTCTGAAATCTTGTATGTTAAATCGTGCTGTTCGGTTATCTCGGAAATTCGGGTTCGTAATCTTTCTTCTATCCGGTGCCTTCTATCAATATCGATATCTCTTAAATCTACTGTGAATGTCACTTTTTCAGGGATAATATTGCGTGAATCAGGAAAGATTTTCAGACTGCCGACAGTCCCAACCGTAGGCGCGTCAAGATCTTCACTGGCCAGTTCGTTAAGGGCAATGATCACTTTAGCAGCCCCTACAAGCGCATCCTGCCTCATAGGCATAGGAACAGAACCAGCATGGCCCGCAAAACCCTCCAACTCAACCGTCAGCCATAGAGGACCAGAAATCCCGGTGACAATGCCAACCGGCAAATTGTTCTTCTCAAGTACAGGCCCCTGTTCAATGTGCATTTCCAGAAACGAAGCAATGCTTCCCTCTGGATATTCAGATTCCTTCAGCTTGTCAGGATCACAGCCAAATTCGATGAGTGCCTGTCGCCGTGTAATCCCGTCTTTGTCCGTCCGCTCCAGTTCACCCTCTTCAAGCTTGCCAAGAATTCCCCTGACCCCGAACAATCCTTTATTGAACCGGCAGCCTTCCTCATCGCTGAAAGCGACCACCTCAATCGGCATTTTAGGTGCAATGTCGTTCTCCTTCATCGTCTGTACGGCTTCCAGCGCGCCAAGTACGCCGATGACGCCGTCAAACCTTCCTCCATAGGGCTGTGAATCAATATGGGAACCAAGCATTAAAATAGACGCCTCTGGATTTTCACCTTCAAGCCGGCCGATCAAATTGCCAAAGTGATCAATTCTAGCTGTCAGTCCTGCTTCCTCCATCCATCCCTTCACCTTTTCTACTCCTTGCCTGTCCTCCTTCGATAGAGTCAACCTGCAGACGCCAGTCTCGCCAATTTTTCCTATTTCCGCAAGCTGATTGATTCGCTGTTCCAACCGCTGCTTGTTAATGGTTAAAGTTTGCAAAGACATGGTAAATCCCCTCCTTTTATGCTGGGTAGGTTTGTACAATACTGGTAATTCCAAATAGCATTTTTGTTTTTGATGATCCAAATACTTGCCCTTATATACCTCTATCTTTCTGATAAAAAAGTAAATTGTGTAAAACACCCGTAACCCCAAAGGGATTACGAGTGTTATAGGTGATTATTTTTACAGTATCGCCTTCAGCTCTTCAGTCAGTGTCTGTATGATAAAATCGAGATCTTTCATTTCTATATTCAGCGGTGGAGAGAGGGTCAATACATTATTGTAGCCGGCCACCGTGGCGCCGTTTTTGCCAATTATGAGCCCCTTTTCCTTACAGCCGCCAATGACTTTATTAACAAGCTCTGTTCTGAGCGGTTCCTTCGAATCCTTATCACTGACCAGCTCAATCCCGACGAGCAGTCCCTTTCCTCTCACATCTCCTACAAGCGGGTGGTCCTTCAGCTTTTCAGCAAGGCTTTGCTTTAAATATTCGCCTAACTCAGCGGAACGATCAAAAAGCTGTTCTTTTTCCATGATTTCGAGGTTCTTCAATGCCAGGGCACATGCCGCCGGGTTTCCTCCAAATGTGTTTACATGGCGGAAATAATCGTATTCCTCTGTTCCTTTAAAAGCTTCGTAGATATCCTTGCGAACCGCTGTGGCGGACAATGGCAGGTATGCACTGGTGATTCCTTTTGCCATCGTGATGATATCCGGTTTTACTCCGTAATTCATGAAGCCAAAAGGTTTCCCGGTCCGGCCGAATCCGCAGATGACCTCGTCAGCAATCAACAGGGCACCATGCTTTTCACATACCTCTTTGACACCCTTCATATATTGGTCCGGAGGTACGATGACACCGCCTCCTGTGATGATTGGTTCCATGATTACACCGGCAATCGTCTCGCTCAGCTCCCACGTCATCACCCGGTCTATATCCTTGACAGACTCCAGCTCAGCAGCTTCCGTGTCCTTATTGTCTGCACCGCGGTATAAATCAGGCGGCGTTACATGCAGGAAACCAGGAGCCAGTGGCTCGTATTTATATTTACGCTGGGCCTGGCCAGTAGCTGCCAGGGATCCCATCGAATTCCCATGATAAGCCCGATATCGGGAAATGAACTTGTACCTGCCATATTCACCTTTTTGCTGATGATACTGCCTTACCAGTTTAAATGCAGTCTCATTCGCTTCCGAGCCACTATTGGAAAAGAAAATGACGTATTCATCACCAAGGAGCTCATTCAGCTTTTCCGCGAGTTTAATCGCGGGAATGTGGCTCTGGCTGAGCGGAAAGTAAGCCATTTGCTTCAGCTGCTCATAAGCAGCATCCGCAAGCTCTGTCCTTCCATAGCCAACATTCACACACCACAGGCCAGCCATTCCGTCCAGATATCTTTTGCCTTTATGGTCCGTCACCCATGAGCCCTCTGCCTTCTCGGCAATCAAGGTACTATCCGGGCTATAAGGCTTCATGGAATGCCAGACGTAATCGCGATCCTTAGTCAAAAAGTCTTCACCTTGTTTAATCTTTGTCATGTCTTCCCACCTCCTAATCTTTCATCCTTCTTCTAATAATCGAAACGGGACGTGATCATCTTTTTGCGTGTAAAGAAGTTGACCCCATCTTTTCCATTCACGTGAAGGTCTCCGTAGAAGGAATCCTTCCAGCCGGAGAATGGGAAGAAGGCCATGGTTGCCGGAACGCCAACATTGACTCCCAGCATTCCTGCATCTGCTTCTTCTCGGAACTGTCGTATGGCTTTTGCATCCTTCGAATAAATGGTCGCACCATTTCCGAAACGGGATTTTCGAAGATATTCAAGTGCTTCATCCAAATCCTCCGCTCTCAGCAAGCTTAATACTGGCGCAAAAATCTCATCTTTTGCAATCGTCATTTCCGGTTTCACATAGTCAAAAATCGTAGGCCCGAGGAAAGTTCCGTCCTTGAACTCATCCAGTGCATTCCTGCCATCCAGAAGCAATGATGCACCTTCTTCCACACCTTTTTCGATATAGCCCAATACCTTTTCGCGATGGGATTCACGGATTACCGGGGTGAGAAGCACCTCATCGTCCAGGCCATTACCAATCACCAGCTCGTCTGCCTTCTGTTTTAACGACTGGACAAACTGATCTCCATCCCCTACAACAACGACGGCACTGCACGCCATGCAGCGCTGCCCCGCGCTCCCATAAGCTGAACTGATGATATGGGAGACCGCCTTTTCCATATCTGCATCCGGCATGACAATATGGTGGTTTTTCGCACCGGATAAAGCCTGCACACGCTTCCCTTTAGCTGCGGCCCTTTCATACACATACTTGGCAACAGGCTGAGAGCCAACAAACGAGATCGCCTTAACATCCTCGTGGTCCAGTAATCCATTCACGACATCATGGGCGCCATGAACAATATTCAAAACACCCTTTGGTGCACCAGCTTCAGTAAACAGTTCGACCAATTCATTTGCCAAAAGGGGAGTACGTTCAGACGGCTTCAGCACAAATGTATTACCACAGGCGATCGCCAGCGGGAACATCCACAAAGGCACCATCATTGGAAAGTTAAACGGAGTAATACCGCCGACAACACCAAGCGGGTAACGGAACATTTCCGAGTCGATATCCTCCGCGATATTGGAAAGGCTTTCCCCCATCATTAACGTTGGGGCACCAGCCGCAAACTCCACACACTCGATTCCCCGCTGTACCTCTCCATGTGCCTCCTTAAACGCCTTGCCATTCTCCTTGACGATTAGCTTGGCCAGCTTTTCATGGTTTTCAGTCAACAGGTGATGGTATTTATATAAAATTCGCGCCCTCTTTGGCACCGGAGTATTCTTCCATGTTTTGAATGCTTCCTTCGCAGCTCTTACAGCAAGCTCTACATCGGCTTTTGAAGAAACAGGAACCGCAGCAAGCACCTTCCCTGTTGCCGGGTTTGGAACATCAAGCGTTTCGGTAGTCTGCGCATCCACCCATTCCCCATTGATATAGTTCTTCAAAACAGCCGTTTCATTTTTTATCACCGTCATACTTTCGAAGCCTCCTTCATTTTTTCTAAATTTTTAAAAAACTTATCCTATAAATAGATTATCTTTGATTTTCAACAAGCTTTCATTAGACATAATGTAAAATAACAGAGACAGGATATTTCACATAATGAAAAGGTTCTCCACAAAAACCATACGGGTGCCGTTGTGAGGGACAAATCATCGTTTAGAGGACAAATTGGAGCAGCATATAAACCTTGAAAAAGTCAAATAATTAGCACTATAAATAAACACCAAAATAGTCAACCATTTCTTCGGTCGGTTTTTTGGAATAAAAAAAGCCCAATTCCCTAGTGTGAATTGAGCGATTTCCAGTTTTATTTTTTTCTTCTTCAACAAAAGCACCCGTTTGTTCAATAAGAAAGTATTACATTAAGATGTACACTGTAATACCAATTGCACACCCCACCCTTTGTAATCTATAATTCAATTGAATATTATTATGAGGAGAATTATTTTGATAATTAGAGCTATAAGAATATCTGACACGGAGAAATTTCTTAACCTTTGCAAAAAGTTGGATACCGAATCCAACTTTATGATGCTCGAGCCAGAAGAGCGAACAACCACTTTTGATAAACAGTATGAGTACATAAAAAATATTATTGAAGACGATTTATCAATAATCCTAATATGCGAAATAGAAGGAAATATTGTTGGTTACCTCTCCGCTATAAGAGAAAGCTTTAATAGGGTACGTCACAGTGCATATATTGTTACTGGAATTCTCAAAGAATTCACAGGTCGAGGGATTGGAACAAAATTTTTTCATGAACTCGAACAATGGTCCCACGCCAACAACATACATCGACTTGAACTTACTGTGATGTGTCATAATGAAGCAGGTTTAGCCCTTTATAAAAAAATGGGATTCGAAATAGAAGGGACTAAAAAGCACTCCCTCATTGTTGAAAATCAATATATCGATGAGTATTATATGGCTAAGCTAATCTAAGTTTATTAAACATCCGATCAAATTTCGGATGTTTTCTATTTTCGTTTAACGTGTCCAAGCTGCAACAAACAATTCTTCCACTATCAACTGATCTCCTCTTCTTGTGCAAAAGCCCCCGTTAATGAAAGAATATATATTTAATTATTTTTTCGTTTTTTAAAGCGTATTAAAATAATAATTATGATTGCTATTAAAATTAGGGTAGGTAGGATTTTTGTGAATATATCCATCCAATGAAAAGGTGCCTGATGGACATATACAGCTTTTTGCCACTCGTTGTCTCCTACTTCAACAGCTATTGCATTTTTAGTTGATATATTATTTATTTCAAAATACTTCGTCCCTTTAGGATAAGCATTTGAGACATCTCCGTAGTAATCTCCAGTCATATCATTTGGTTTTGTTTTAACTTCTCCAATTTCCTTTCCAATTTGATTAGATAAAACCTTTTCTTCTTTTACTTCATAAACGTTACCATTCCAAACGACAAAAGGATAAGCCCAACTTAATGCTTGAACGGAAGTTGTAAAAGTAAAAATAAATAGTATAAAAAACAATAAAGTTCTTTTCATAAGTACCTTCCCCCTGTTTAAATTCACCATAAAATACAATAGTTCTTGTTGCACTAACCTGCATCGTTTGTTTAATAAGTAGTTCAACAAAAAAGGCGTTTAATCCTTCCTGGATCAACGCTCCCGTTCAATATGAATTTATAATGATGGAGGACTCTCAAACAGACAAATCGATAAACTCTAGTTCCATTTCCGCTTCTGCTTTCGAACGATAAACCGTAATTTTATCATAGGGTTTCAAGTTGTCTTGCCAGGTTCCTATATTACTCAGAAAATCTTCTCCGTTTTCAGAAATTATCAAGCACTCTAAATGCCTATTGATATAACAAATTGGTGCGTCACTTTTCAAATCACATTGTTGACCAACAGTTCCGATAAAACCACCTTTACTATCTTTTGCCATAATATCTACATATGGTACCGTATAAAATTCTAAAAGTGGAATATCATCGTCAAAGATAAATTGAATATCATAATCATTAGCATATTTTTGATACTCCTCATTTTTATGAAAAACACTCATAGGATAAATTGTAGTACCTGCTGGTATAAGCTCAGTATCTTTTAAATTTACATTTATGGCTCCAGTTAATTCTGTTCTATCTAAATAAACTTTTCGCATCTCAACCTCCGTTTAATCTTATTTTATAGTAAATGCTCATTACTTTTGTGATTTCTTATTGAACTATCCTGCTTCGTTTGTTTAACAAGCACTCTACAAAAAAAGCATTAATCCTTACTAGATCAATGCACTTACTTCTAAAGGCTTATCAATCACTTTTCTTCTTTACTACTAAGAATATCCCTAATCCTGCAACAACTATTAGTGACCATAAAACAAATGTAGGCAAATCCGAACCCCATCCTAAGGATCCATTTGGATTCGCAATCCAAGCAGCTGATTCTTTAATGGAATCTGATAATTGTTGAATGGAATAAACAATAACACCAGTGATAATCGCTTGTGCAATAAGAAAGTATCCTAATAAATCTCTCATAACTTACTCCTTTTCTTTTCTCTTTGTTTTTAGATAAACTCTATAATTTTAAACGTTATTCCTTCTTTAACTAACCTGCATCGTTTGTTCAATAAGAAAATAACGTTACTTGACACGGAAGCCTGAAATTAAACCATTTTCTTACCGAATTACGCTTTCCTATTTATGATGTGTTTAGATTCTTCCTCGTTTTATTCTTCAGACTTTTTTTTTTTAACTCTTTAATCTCTTTCTTCAATTCCTGTATTACCCTTGAGTCATCTATACCTTTTGTAACGGCTGTTTTAATAATTAGATAAAATATAAATAAAAAAATTATGCCATATAGTAATTCCATACTAAGTCTCCTTAAAGTCCAATCCTTATTTACCACTCTCTATCTTCTACATAACTGCATCTTTACTTGAAGAAGAAATAAGCTTCACCCCTTCTAGAAAGGCATTAAAGAAGAGGCAACACTTTATCATTCCAGAACTTTTCAAAGTCCTCTTTAGTAATTTCTTTAGGTGAAAATTCTGATTCTGATGCAATCTGATCAATGCTAGGTACTGGTTCAATTCCTAACCCTGTCTTCAGCACTTCAACATCGTTATACGCAAAACCAACTTGACCATCTTTGTATATTTCAATTTTCCTTGTTTCGTATCGATTATCATCTAATTCAGAAATTAAGATAATAGGTTCATCAGTAAAGTCATGTATCCATTCAACATAAATATACTCCACATTCAGTAATCTCCTTTTATCATTTCTTCTTCAACAAACCTGCCTCAATAGTTGAACAAGCGTATATTTAATTCAAAGGTCCATAAAGGTCAATCAATTTACCAGTAGTTGCATCAAAAACAACAGTTGGTTCGTTCCCTTTAAATTTTATTGTGACCTCCCATTGCTTTCTATTTAAGAGTTTATACCAAAGCCCCTCCCTTGTATTAAGTATTGTTTTAACGTTATCAGGTGGTAGTCCTTTTAACTCATTCAAATCCATCGGGGAAATGGAACCTACCCATTCTTCTGATGGGTTTTGCATAAGTTCAACTGAGTGGACTATAGCTTCTCCTGTAACCATAGGATTCTGTTGATAGATATAACCAATCGTTAAAAAAACAATAAAAATAGGGACTAATAACTTCTTCATCTACAATCTCCCATCTGTAAAAACGCATTAACCCTTGTTCAACATTACTGCATCTTTAGTCGAATAACGGGATATCGCCTCAAACTATGATTAAGAACTCTTGCTCTCTTTACTTAAGTATTTTTATAAAGTTATTTCTATTAAAGGGATGCAGCCTCATTTGTATTTTCTGAATGATTATAGATGTTTCTATTCCTAAAACATAAATAACTAACGAACACAACCCAAACCCCGGCGAATTTAAACACATTTTCTACAGCAATAATATCTGCAAATATCCCCCCTAGAATATTTGAGATTGGAATCACCATTACACTTAAAGCTTGAATGGTGGCAGAAATCCTTCCTCGATATTCCTCAGGGATTAATAAAATAGTCACTGAATAAAGTGATATGCTTGCCAGCGATAATGAAAAAGTCAGAAAAAAAACTATGGGTAATACAAACTGAATGCTACTCATCCAGCCAAGTAATGCAAATAGACATCCAGTAATAAAATAGAAAACTACGATCTGCATTGAGGGTTTCATTTTTTTATTCACAAACCTGTTGGCTATACCAGCGGAAACCCCGCCAATTAATCCTACAGCTTGAAGAATTCCATAAGCTTCGGCTCCTTCCTGAAGGTGATCATTTATGTAAACGACATATAATGGTCCTACAAGAGATGCTACATTCATCATCATTGTGATCATTACAATTGTTCTCAATTTTTCGTGCTTATAGATTACTATTACTCCATCACGGATTTCCTGAATAATTGATTTAATATTTTTATTAAAACCTACTCTAATATCACTTTTATTTTTTCCTGTAAATTCTTTAAGGGGGATAAGCATTCCTAAAATAAAGGCTGAAATAAAGAAGGTAACGGAGTTAAGATAAATCGCTCCTGTAATACCAAACATTAGAATCACAAACCCTGAAAGTGCGTTTCCAAGTAAACCTGACAATTGAGTTGATGATGTACGATAACCATAAAGAGTTGAAATTTGTTTTTCAGGAACCAAATTAGGAATGATTTTCGTTTCAGCAGGAGTTGTAAAAGCGTAGGATGCATCTCGTAAGAACATAATCACTAAAAGTAACGCCAATGCTTTCCAATCCGAGAATATTTGAATCCCGAAACCAAGAAACAGTAAAAGAAATGCGTTAGTCAATAATGCAAAAGATAAGATCCGTATTGGATATTTGCTTCTGTCAACAAAAACTCCTGCAACTGGACCAATTAAGAAATTGGTTATGTGAATAAACGATCCAGCTATTGCAGTATAAAGAGCTGATCCACTTTGCTCGAATATATACCACATTACTAGAATGGAAAAAATAGAATTTCCTACTGTTGCAATAAAATCATTTGTAATCATAACAATTACATTACGAGTTGTTTTTTTTGAATTTCCTTTCATTAATCGAATAGTCCCTCCTTAAGAACACTTATAAAAAAACCACCCTTAATTTTGTAATTATTTACATTTACGTTTTTTATCAAGATAGGTTTCAGATTTTTGAAAAAATTTAACACCTGGATGATCTAATAGTGTTCAAACAAACCCTTCTTCAACATTACTGCATCGTTAGCTCAATAAGCTAATCTATAACTTTCTTATCCATATAGCGTTCAGCTTCAGTACCATCAACAGGGTAATTATCAATCGTAACAGAATTAAAATAGAATTCTGGTAATGAGCATTCTAAGCTAATATAAATTTCCCTTGGGTTTATCTCTTCATCTTCCCACAATTCATCATGAAAAACATAGCCTATTTCGTTAGTATTTAAATCTAGTACAATTGGGTCTCCATTTAGGCCGTATCCAATAATAAACAAGCCATTATCTATACAACGCTTATGCTCCTCGTATAAGTTATTTTCAGGCATTACATTTACACTATCAAACCTTACGTGATTAAATTGTACAGTTTCTGCAATAATGAAGTTATTTCTTCGGAAATGTGATAATCCTCAAAAAATTTAGTAGTTCTTGAATTAAAATTAACTTTGGATAGGTTTGATTTGTCAACCTTCTCAAATGCTTTTCTAAACATTTCACTATTCATGTTTAACATCCTTTTTTCATGTTCTTGTTGAACTATCCTGCTCCGTTTGTTCAATAAGGAATTCAACAAAAAAGGCGGTTAATCCTCCCTGGATCAACGCACCCGTTAGCACAACAACGATTATTTTACCCACTATGAACTTCAAAGCAGAAATATCCGAAAGGTAAATGGTCTGCTGTTAATTCCATTTCTGATTTTGCAATTTCCATCATAATTGGTAGAAGTTCTCTTAAACTCTCCTTATATTTAACAAGAGCATTTCTAAATGTCTCTACATCTTCATTTTGACATAAAGGATATAATATTGAACCTAACCTAAAATCCTTAAGTGTTCTTGGTGTATCTGGAACATCAAGGCATTCAATAATGTGTTCCTTCTGAACTTTCTCGTCAAACCAATCTCTGCATTCTATGAAAAATATATATTCTTCAAACTCGATTTGCCTATCCAATAATTCATTTATATAAAATGGTGTAATTCTTATATAATCGGTAGTTGAATTAGAGCTAATAATTTCATCTAAAATACCCTTCAAATCCGTAATCGTTGGGAAATATCTATATTTACCGTTATAGTAAGCTGTGTTATTGTAAACTATCTCGTTAATCTTTCCACTTTTTTCCCTTAACATTTCACTTCACCTACATCCAATTAACTACAATATATTTTATCACTTCTTCTTCCACTAAACTGCATCGTTTGTTCAATAAGGCATTCACCAAAAAAGGCCGCCAATCCTTCTTGGATTACGCACCCATAAAAAACGATAGCTTTTTAAAATTCAATTTCATCTTCTATAATGTATTTCCCATGAAGTGTTATTTGAATAAGATGATTAATTTTATTTATTTTCTCTTGAAAGCTAGTCCTATCCACATCACTCGAGAAGCCTATATATTCTAACGTTTTTCCATCATCGACAAACAGACTATCATAAATGGTTTGTATAGAATTTAATTCATTTACAATATAAACTTCTTTTTCTAATTCATTAACTAAATCGTTATTTAATAACTCTCCTTTATCATCATAAATCCATATGGGATAGCATTGATAGCTTAAGAATAATTTGATTTTTTGCATACCGAAATTACCACCCTACTTAAGGCTATTTTAACAGTTTCTTCTTCCACATAACTGCTTCGTTAGCTCAATAACGAAATTCTGCCTGGTTGGCTGCACGATCTAGAACTCCTAAATCCGTTAGTGCAACAATGGGGGAACATTACTCCCACTCATAATCAGTCACCAGCTCGACCTTTTCTGGCATTATTTTTTGGAGAGTTTCTATTGTTGAAAAATGTCCATCATTTGAGAATGCGGTAATATAATCGCCATCATACCCTACCCAAAACAACGTGGTGTTTTCATTTAAAGTTGCTATCGGGGTATTGGCTATCCATTTTAGTTTAACGAGCCTGGTTCGGTTATTTTTAGTCCTTTTTACAGGATAAGGTGACTCACATTCCCTTTCCTCTAGTCTGAATACATCTTGTTTTAAGGACCATAATGATAGGTTCAACATACTCCCATTCGCGTGCAAGTAAGGATAATATTCTTTAAATTGCTTCTGGCTACAGATAATTGCCTTTACAAAAAAGGTATCTTTACGACTCCCCTTCATATAATTGAACTCTATATTTTGCATCTTAAACATATATTCGTACTCCGCTTGTTGAAAATCATAGATTTCCGCAAGTGAATAAATAGGATAATAATTCGGGCTCTCCATCCAATGGCAAAAGAATTCTTCATGAGCATTTGTATATTCACCATCAATATAACAAGAAAAATCTACGACATTTTGCAACTCACCGTTAATCTCAAAAGGATAAGTGGCTTCTGGACTCGGTACAGTTATTATTGTTTCGGGAGGGGAGTAGTTTATTTCCACCTTCATTTTAATCGCCTCTCATAAAATATTCGAATGGTTATATTTTTATTATATTACCACATGTGACTATTTTTTTTGCGGCTTATGTTATCAGCTTGTTAAACTAAACTGCCCCTTTAGCTCAATAAGTCGTGAAAATCCTTCTGGATTAATACACCATTCTTCCCTTTATGTAAGATTAATTATGTTATCTTGTTTCATAGAATTTAGTAAGATTACCTGAGTTTGGATCAATAACACAAGCGTAATCCACACTTCGAGTAGCAACAATTGCTATAAGCACTCCGTTAAGATAGTAGATCTCATGGAAGCATATAGCATCTCTAATTTCCGTAGGTATACTAAAATTGAAACGTTCCCTTCCGTCTGCATTCAATATAAATGCATTACGTTTTCCGTAATCTAAGTGTGATAAAACTACAGCAAAACCCGAACTATCCAGTAACTTTATAACACTCTCTATACTACTTCTATATTCCTTTTTAAATTCTTTCATTTGAGAACTCCAAGTAAAAAACTTGTTTTGATTCTCCCACCTAAAGTTTTCTATCATAGGTTACCTCTCAAGGACAATTATTTAATTCGGTTATACTTCAAATTTTTATGTATCTTGTTAAACTAACCTGCACCGTTAGTTGAACAGCAAAATATAAAAAGATAGATTAAAATGGATATTCTTATGCTATTAAATTGTTTTTCCAAGGAGTATTATCAGTTTATTTTTTTGCTTCGTTTCATTACTATTTGATTTTCAATATTATTTTCCCTTTAGTCCTACCAGACTCTGCATATTCTATAGCTTCTTGAGCATTTTCAAAAGGAAAAACTCTATCAATTATAGGTTTGATTTTACCAGTCTCAATGAAATTTGCGATTATACGTAATTGTTCTCCACTTGGCTTCATAAACAAAAATGTATATTGAACATTATGCTTTTTTTCAAGCGCAGTAAGTTTATGACTTGCTGCTGAAAACAACAGCGTTTTAAAAAATCCAGAACCATATTCTTTGCCAAAACGAGCATTCGGTAATCCCGAAACGGAAACAATTTTCCCTCCGCTTTTTATCACTTCAAATGATTTTTCGAGTATCTCGCCCCCAAGTGTATCAAATACGGCATCATAGTTTGTCAGTATCTCTTCGAATTTTTCTGTCTTGTAATTTATAATTTCATCTGCACCAAGTGATTTTACTAAATTCTCACCAGCTTCACTGGCAGTCGTTGCAACAGTGGCACCCATTAATTTGGCCAGTTGAATAGCAAAGGTACCTACACCACCAGCCCCAGCTTGAATGAAAACCTTTTGTCCCTTTTGTAATTGCAAATTGTCTATTAGGGCTTGATAGGAAGTTAACCCAACCAGTGGGATCGATGCTGCTTCTTCAAAGCTTAAATTTTTAGGCTTTAAGGCGATGTCATCTTCATGAATAGCTATATATTCAGCAAAAGTACCGATTTTACTTTTACGTGGACGTGCATATATTTCGTCACCAACTTTGAAACGAGTCACTTTTGCGCCAACCTTTGCAACGACACCAGAAAAGTCATTCCCTAAGATGAGAGGCATTTTATATTTAACTAACAATTTCACTTTCCCATCGCGTATCTTAAAATCAACAGGATTGATACTAGCTGCATGAATTTCTGCGAGTACCTCATATTCACCAATTTCAGGTGTGGGCATTTCTGCCAAACGCATTGGTACTTTCCCATACCTGTCAATAACCATTGCTCTCATAGCCTATACCTCCAAATTATGTCTGTTTATATTCCATCATTTGAATAAAAGTTCTGCATGAACTTATCAATATCTAACACAAGCGTTCTTAATAAACCTAATTCTGTACGTACATTAATATAATAAAAGTTTTTTGTACCTTCTTTACGCATTAAAATAACACCGGCATCTCGTAAAACCTTAAGGTGATGGGATACAGCAGGTCGAGAAAGATGTGTTTGTTCAGTGATTTCGCCCACACGTAATCCTGTTTGACAATCCGTCCCCATTAGGACTAACAAGATCGATTGACGTGTTTCATCACCAATTGCCAATAGTACTTTTTGACAATTTAAAAAATCCTCTTTGATCAATTTTAGTTGGTCCTGTTTATTCATTCAGTAAAATGCCTCCAATAATCAGTTTAATGGTTTAAGTTGATGAACCATATTGCTGAATACAACAATATACGATTGTTATGTTAGGTTCAATATTGAGAAAGCAAATCGAGACGAATACATCTAAGAGTGAAAGCATCAAAAGAGTCTGATTTAATAGCTAAATCAGACTCCTTATTTTTGTCTTTGCACCTCTTAGCAAAGCCCAATCATCCTTATAAAAATAAAACGTTACAAGTATCTAACGGCAATTTACAGCTGTAAAACTAACAAACCAAAAAAAACTTAGGAAATCACTTCTTTTCCTCAAAAGGCTGGAAAGACCCATCCTACATAACCTACAATGATTCCTGTTCGGCCCCTTTTACCTGCTTGGAGGACAGCAAGAATTCATAGGAATGCAGCATGAATTCGATCGCGAGCCGCTTTTCATGGTTCATAAAATCCTTTCCGAGCAGTTTTTCTAGTTTTTCAATCCGGTGGTATAGCGTTTGACGGACTACATAAAGGCGCTTCGCGGTTTCCTGCTTTGAGCCATTGCACGCCAAATACGTTTTCAGCGTTTCCATCAGCTTTCCGTTGTATTTTTTATCATAGTTGATCACCGGCTCTAGATATTCATCGATAATTTCCTTCAAATCCAGATGCTTGTGGAGATGGGAAATGAGCCTGAAAATATGTAAGTCGTCGTAAAAGTAACTGCCCTCATGCTGGCTGCAGCGTTTCTGGATCCGGATTGTTTCCATGGCAGTTTGGTAACTGAAAGGAATATTCTTTAACTCCTCCACATACTTTCCGATTCCGAGAACTGGCGTTGATTTGTTTTTGGCGATTTTAGTGTCATTTTGCAGGAGTTTTTGGATTCCTTCTTTCATTCGCTGCTTCCAGGTTCCAGTGTTCCTTTTATTGAGAAAAATAAAGATTAAATAGTCTCTTTTTTCTATTGAAAACAGAGTGAAGCCTTGCTGCTCAAAAACCGTCCTCGTATAGAGCTTAAAATATGTTAAGTCAACGTTGGAATAATGCTCAAATGGGTCCAGCCTGCACAAGCAGACAAAAGCCCCCTTTGGTTTAACCGCAGGTGTATGATATGCAAGATATTCCTGAATGGACTCCTCACTATACTCACCCTCAAGCCAGCTCATCAGCCATTCCGTTTCTTCCGCGTGCCTCTTTTCCTCGACATAATGCTTCCGTAAAAGAAACTGGGCGAGTGCTGTAGCCGTCCGGTCGAGGATCAGCTGGTCAAAGTCAGTGATTTGCCTGTCCCTGGAAAGGATAATCAGCTCCGCTTTGCTGTCACCAAGCAGTTGAATCGGCATGCTTGCAACTACAGGAGAGGGGGAAGCCAATGCGTGATTCTCAATGATGTTTAATAGTTCATCCTGTTCCTTCGCGCTTACTTTCGGCGTGAATTGAATATCATGATTGCCAAAGATTGTGACGACTTGAATATTTAAATATTGATGGATAAAAGTGAGGATTTCATTATGATCTTCAATCGTTAAAAGCTTCTTATTCAAGGCCTGTGAATAGCCTTCTAAGTCTGAAATCATTTGATATTGGTGATTGATAAGGAGAGTATGGATATCCTGGGTTATTTCGACAAACGGGACCTCTTGCTTAAAGAGGATGATCGGGAAATGATGCCCGTTGGCAAGATCAATGATTTCCTGCGGCAAATAAGATGAATAAGTACCTATTTCAATACATAGTCCCGCTGCTTGCGATTCAATTAACTGCTCGACAACCGAAAGGAATGACACTTTGTCCTCCTTCCAGGCAAGGCCTGTCGATAAAATCAGTTCATTTCCATTCAAAAGATTCCTGATCTTCGTCACATCAACAACATGAACCCATTTAACAATCCTGGCCAGTCCATCATGCCCAGCGACAACTTCAATATTTTCGAAGTGCTTTCTTTGCAAAAGGTCTTTTACTGAGATATAAGATTTCAAAGCAAAATCTCCTTTTTAATTAGGATATCCCCTACTATAAAAGAACCAAAATGCAATTTGTGTCGTTTTCTGTATATTTCGAATAATTCAAATGAACAATTTTACGGACATAAATTTTCAACCTCGTTGAAGACGGAGAATACATGAGACTTAAATAGTTCGCAAATCGAAAACTTTTAAGAATTTATTCATTATAAAATAGCCCTTGGGAAGAATAATAAAATAACGGCACTCATCGAGCCAGCAACTAGAGGAGATCATGCAATGGTTTTATTCATTTATATATTGATGAACGGAATTGCTATTATTTTTTTTATGAGGAAAAAGAAGCAGCTGCACATCCTTGAAATAATAGCATATTGGTTTCTTGCTTCTTATGTGGCCCAAAACTTCTCTGCCTTGTTCTATATGAATTTTAAAAATCTCTATATTCCTGAAAAACTGTCTTTTGAGTTTTCGCATTTCATCAGCCGAATCAATCTCTACCCTTTAATCATGGTGTTATTTTTAGATTATTATTTAACAGCGAATAATTTGGTTAAGAAATTTTTGTTGATGACGGTATTTGTGGCTATTTTAACCAATATAGAATGGCTGAATCACTTTTTAGGTGTTTTGATTCATAGGAATTGGCAGTTATGGTGGTCACCAGCGATCTGGTTTTCCGGGTTGCTATTGCTGATTGGTTTTATGAAGATATTTCGCATTTTATTATATCGAGGTGGCGAAGACAAATGAATGTAACGTTTGACTGGAATGAATGGTTCTTTATCATTTCTTCGTTTACGGCTTTATTTTTGTACTTGCCTATTCGTAAATATTTTTCTCCAGTACTTGTCATTTTAATTTGGATGTATAACATTTTCCTGGTTTCCAGCATTGACTACTTTTTGATTGCGACTCCTTTTAAAGTTTATTATTTTGGAGACAACCCAACCTACGAGCTTTCTGGAGCATTATTCCATTTTTTAATGTATCCATGTTCATCGTTATTGTTCTTGTATATATACGACAAATTCGAACTAAATGGGAAGAAGACGGTTTGGTACATTTTTGCATGGACAGTTTTTTCTCTATTTTACGAGTGGATATGTGTTAAAAATAAAGCGTTGATTTATACCGGCTGGAAGTTTTACTATTCCATTCCCGTTTATCCGCTGGCAGCTCTTGCATTAATTTTAGTGTTCCATTTTTTCAAAAAGAAGCTTCGGGAACTGTCTTATCAATAGAAAATGAATAAAAAAGAGGACTCTTCTGTAAAAGTCCTCCTACACCATACGTAAATTATGCAATGTGTCCTTCCTGTATCTCACGGAGCATTTGTTCAAACTGCATTTGATCATAAAAATCTTCGATCTCCCAATTGTCTAAAATCCAATGAACCAACTCGGCCGAAGAGTTGAACACCTCGCCACTTGAATCTGCTTTCTTGATCATGTACCGGCCATTGTCGTCATCGATTGTCACTTCACAAGGAAAAACATTGTCCCGGCACCTTAAAACATATTCCATTGCTCAACCTTCCATTCCATTTTAGGCTCCTGCCTTTTGCTGCTTCAATAAAAGGACTGAAAAATACTTTCGCGCATCCGGAGTAAGGATCTTCAGCGTTTCATTCTCGCCCTCGCCATTTTCAAACTCTACAAAAGCCCCGCTTAAATTCTCGGTTACTTTTTTGATTCTGTACCCTTGCTGAACCATAAAATCAAGCCGGTCTCTCTCCTGTAAAAAATCCTGGTACTCTGACAAAGATTGCACGCTCCTTCCGTTTAAGTGTTAATAGGATTCGTCGCTTCGGGAACTACGGCGCTTTCAACACCTTCGTCGATGGTCCAATCACGGCCCACTGTTATACCGAGGTATTTTTCATCACTTGGATCCTCGATTTCAGCCTGCTTGTATTTCTCAAACCACCAATATTTGGCCAGTACATAGTAGGCAATTCCCCCAACGGCAAAGCCAACAAGGAACGAGTAGGATGGCATCAGATAAGCAGCAGCCCCGCCGACAACCCATGCAATCAATCCTGCCATGTTGAAGCCATTCATGTATCTGAATTGTCCATGCTCCTCATACAGATCCTGGACATTTACACGCCTCTTACGAAGGATGTAATAATCCGTGAACAAGATCCCAACGATTGCCGACAAGATTCCGCCGATGACTAGCAAGGCCGGAATGATAATGCCAAAAAGACTCCATGGCTGGACTAAGATCCCAACAACACCGGCCATGATTACCCCCACCCAGAAAGGAATCTTTGGACCGCCGACATTGGAGAAAATCGTTGCGGCAGGAATGACATTGGCGGAAGTATTGGTTGACCATTGCGCCAGCACAATCATCAGCAATAGCACGCCTAAAATAAAACCGCTTGCCGCCTGCTGGAGACCGACAACAGGATCATAATTCAGGACGGCCACATAAGAAACGGCACCGATGATAACCATGAATGTATTGACAAGCGGCATTGCGACGATACTGCCGGCGATTTGTGCTTTATTGCGCTTAAGCCAGTTTCGTTCATTTTTTGGCGCTTTGAAAAATCTCGATAATGATGGCATATCTGCAGCAAGTGTTGCCCAGAATCCCATATTGGCCATGACTACAACCATGAAGGCTGTAAACGCGGCCCCTCCTGTCACCGGACTTTCCACCCATACCCAAATATCTCTTCCTTCAGCCAGTGCTTTATCTGACAATGCAACGTACATCCAGGAAGAAATAATGATGATGATTGGCGCTGCCAGGTCGGCGAAACGCTCAACCGCCTTGATGCCGAGCGCAGTATTCACCAGCTGTACCGTTGCGAACAATACGAAGCAGATGAACCAGTTATCAAAGCCATACAATAAATTCAAGATTCCATTAATGGCTGTTGCTCCGAAATAAGTGTTGATTCCAAACCAGCAGGAAGCAGTGATTCCGCGGACCAGCGATGGTATATGAGTCCCGAACGTCCCAAATGGTGCCCGCATATAGACGGGAAACGATAGTCCGTGTTCAACACCGATATCCCCGATGATTGTCATGAAAATGCCAATTGCCACTGAACCAACTAGCGTAGCCACGATCACCCAGCCTAGAGGCAAGCTTTGGATCCCGGAGCCGCCAATCGCAAACGCAGCCAAAACAACTGCCATGCCAACCCAGATAACTGCAAAACCAAAGGCACTAATTTTCCTGTCGCCATGGGAGATTGGCAATAAGTCAGGCGACTTTAAGTAACTATCTTTTTTACTCATTCAGACACCCCCACGTAAAATTTACTTAATTTTCTGAATTCAAAAGTCAAAGGGATATCAACCAATTCATGATTATTCTTCAAGTACACCTCCTTTAACAGCGACAGGATCTATAATAGAATAACCAGCAGCGAGAGAATCCCCCCTCGCTGCGGTTAGTAGAACTGGCTGGTATGAGATAGTAAAAATTTATTGCAGGGTGTCTTGCGAGTTATAGAGTGAGAGATTCCTTCGTAAGATTCGCTTGGTTTTCTCCATATTTAGCGCGCTTCAGGTACTGGCCTGCACCTGGCTTTCCAACGAAGGTTTTATCCCGAATGACGAATTCTCCACGAGATAGCACCGATACAGGCTCACCCGTGACCTTCATTCCTTCAAACGCACTATAATCAACTGCCATATGATGGGTCTCAGCCGAAATTGTCCTCTCCACAGTTGGATCAAATACCACGATGTCAGCATCCGCTCCAACAGAAATCGTTCCTTTCTTTGGATACAGGCCGAACAGCTTTGCCGCCCTTGTAGAGGTGACATCAACAAATTGGTTGAGTGAAATTCTTCCCTTCAGCACACCCTCAGAGAAAAGAATCGATACGCGGTCTTCGACAATTGGCCCTCCATTTGGGATCTTAGAGAAGTCACCACGACCCAGCTCCTTTTGACCTTTGAAATCGAACGAGCATTGATCAGAGCCGACTGTTTGCAGCTGGCCAGTCTTTAACGCGTTCCAAAGAACTTCCTGGTTCCACTTTTCACGCAGCGGCGGTGACCAAACATACTTTGCGCCTTCAAAGTCTGGCTTTTCCAGATACGACTGATCTAAGACCAAATACTGCGGGCACGTTTCACCCCACACATTAATCCCCTTATTCCTCGCTTCTGCAATTTTTCTGGCTGCATCTGCGCATGATACGTGAACGACATAAAGCTGGGAGTTCGCAAGTCCAGTGAAAGTCGAGGCTCGTTCAGTTGCTTCTCCCTCCACCTCAGCTGGTCTCGTTAGGGCATGGTAAATCGGGTCAGTATTGCCCTCGGCCAGTGCCTGCTTTGTTAAATACTCAATGACATCGCCATTCTCTGCATGGACCATGACAAGGGCACCCAGGTCCTTAGCAGCCAGCAATGTCTTAAACAGCGTTTCATCATCAGCCTGCAGCACATTCTTATACGCCATAAAAACCTTGAATGAGGTGATGCCCTCCTCATCAATGACAGCAGGAAGCTGGTTAAGGACCGCGTCATTGATTTCACCAATCATCAAGTGGAAGCCATAATCAATGACCGACTTCTCTTTCGACTTTGCGTGCCAGGTATTGATGGCATTTTGCAAAGGGACCCCTTTTTCAGTCAAGCAAAAATCAATGACAGTTGTCGTCCCGCCAAAGGCTGCTGCAATCGATCCTGTTTCAAAATCATCCTTCGAAACCGTTCCTCCAAAAGGCATCTCAAAATGAGTATGTGGGTCAACACCGCCCGGGAAAAGATAGCATCCAGTCGCATCAACGACCTCTGCCCCCTGGACATCAATATTGTCAGCAATCATGCTGATCACACCTTTTTCAATCAACACATCCGCCTGGAATGTATCCGTTGCGGTCACGATGATTCCATTCTTTATCACTTTTTTCATCAATTTTCCTCCTCAAAAGAAAGGTGTAGTGGGAATTAGTAGCTCAGTTATATTCATTATTGGTCCTTGAGACTGTTTTCGGGCATCAGAATCCGGATTCCGTTCCCTTTTGCTGACTCTCGAGCACTATACGGGCAAGGAAATCATGGTACCGTTCCTTTTCTCTGGCTCACCTGCACTATTCGGGTACTCAAATCCTGGTTTCGTTACCTTTCTCCATCTCACCAACACTCTTTAGGCACTCAAATCACGGTTCAGTCCTTTTCGCCAGCTCATCTGCATTCTTTAGGCAATGGATCACTTTGTAACCGGATCCACTCCGCAAGCCAGCACACCAAGTGCTGCCTGGCGTTCATTCCAAGTCATTGGCGGCAGCTCACTCTTCAACGCGACCATGTCGATCGCTCCATCAACCGGGCAGACGATCGAGCAGAGGTTACAGCCGACACAATCCTCTTCTCGCACCTTTAGGTAGCTGGTTCCATTGTCGTCCTTGAGCATATCAATGCACTGATGAGAGGTATCCTCACAGGCAATATGGCACTTATTGCAGTTAATACACGTCTCATTATTGATTCGTGCAACGACCTTGTAGTTCAGGTCAAGGTCACCCCAGTCAGAGTATTTCTGGACAGACTTACCTACAAGCTCTGATACAGAAGCAATTCCCTTTTCATCAAGATAATTGTTCAACCCTTCAATCATATCTTCCACAATCCGGAAGCCATGGTGCATCGCTGCGGTACAAACCTGGACTCCTGTAGCACCCATAAGCATAAATTCAACCGCATTCTCCCAGTTGGAAATACCGCCGATTCCGGAAATAGGGACATTGATCCGTGGATTTCGAGCACAATCTCCGACCATATGAAGGGCGATCGGCTTTACAGCTGGACCGCAATAACCGCCGTGCGCTCCTTTACCGCCAACATGCGGAACGGTATCCCATGTATGGATATCGACTGCTGCTAGGCTGTTGATCGTGTTGATCATGCTGATCGCGTCGGCTCCACCTTCGACAGCTGCCTCAGCCGTTACCGTGATATCCGTGATATTTGGTGTTAGCTTAACGATAACCGGAGTCTTGGCGACTTCCTTTACCCAGTAAGTCTGCTTCTGGACAAGCTCAGGCACCTGGCCGGATGCAGCACCCATTCCCCGCTCCGCCATTCCGTGCGGACAGCCAAAGTTCAGTTCGAGCCCGTCGACACCTACATCCTCCACTCGCTTCACAATCTCATGCCATTTTTCCTGCTTAGGCTCGACCATCAAAGACGCGATGATCGCATGGTTAGGAAACTTCTTCTTCGTTTCATAAATTTCTTTTAAATTAACCTCAAGTGGACGGTCGGTGATCAATTCAATATTGTTGAAGCCCGCCACTCTCTGGCCGTTGAAGCTAACCGCCGCAAAGCGGGAAGAAACGTTCAGAATTGGATCTCCCAGTGTCTTCCAGACAGCGCCGCCCCACCCTGCTTCAAAGGCACGCTGAACCTGGTAGCCCGAATTGGTTGGAGGAGCAGAAGCTAACCAAAACGGATTCGGTGACTGGATTCCCGCCAAATTGATACGTAAATCTGCCATACTCTTACCTCCCTTTGTCTATTAGGCTGTTTCCGGAACTGTGCTCGATACGAGCTGATGAATTGCGTAAGCCGTATCCTTTCCTTGCTGAGCTGCTGAAACGACCATGGCTTCACCCTGTCCTTTCCCAAAAATGACATCACCACAGGCGAACACTTTTTGGTTAGAGGTTTGATACGTTTGCGGATTAATCTTGACGACACCGCCGCTATGCTCCAATTCAAATTGTTCGAGCAGATCGACATATCTTGATTGGCCAATCGCTTTAATGACCGCATCCACTTCTAATATGAACTCCGATCCTTCGAGGGCAACCGGGCGCCTGCGGCCATCTTCACCTGGTTCACCGAGTACCATCTTCACGCACTCAATCGCCTTGACCTTTCCATTTTCATCGCCAATGATTTTCACCGGTGCAGTAAGCCAGCGGAATTCCACGCCATCCTGCTTGGCGAATTCATATTCAAAATCGTATGCCGTCATTTCTTCTAGCGTACGGCGGTAAAGGATTTTCACATTTTCCGACCCAAGTCGGACCGAACAAGTCGCACCATCGATCGCTGTGTTCCCAGCACCAATTACAACGGCTTTTTTTCCTAAAAATTGACTGTCAATTGGTTTCGTTTTTGTTGCCTTGACGAACTCAATCGCATCATACACTCCATCCAGGTCTTCACCATCGATCCCGAGTTCAGGAACTTTTGACATTCCGACAGCTAAAATGACGATGTCATGCTGGTCCATGATTTCTTCAACAGAAATATCGGCACCTACTCTTGTATTCGTACGGATTTTGACATCAAGGCTTTCAACCTGATTTACTTCCCAGAAGGAAATATTCTGCGGAAGCCTGAAAGAAACAATCCCATAGGTGTTCAATCCTCCTGCTTTATCCTCCGCCTCAAAAATTGTCACGTCATATCCAAGTAAAGCAAGCTCCCTTGCAGCCGACAATCCGGCAGGACCGCCGCCAACAACCGCAACCTTCTTTCCATTCTTCTCTCCAGCCTGGAATAGCACCTGATCATTTTTGATTGCCCAGTCCGTCGCATAACGCTGCAGGTTTCCAATCATGATTGGTTTTGTCGAATCGTTGAGCACACATGCCCCCTCACATAGCTCCTCTGTTGGACAGACACGGGAACAGCTTGCACCAATCGGGTTCGCGGTCATGATCGTTTTCGCCGAGCCCTTCAGATTACCAGAAGCAATCTTTTTAATAAAGGTCGGGATATCAATCCCCGTCGGACAGGCCTGGATGCAAGGAGCGTCATAGCAATACAAGCAGCGATTCGATTCCTCTATAGCTTCCTGATTCGTCAGGCCTGGATGCACTTCATGAAAATTCACCTGCAAATCTTCATAAGAAATTTTCGAGACATTACCTTTGCTCACTCAAACAACCTCCTTTTTAGAAAATCCTACAGAAAGAGGGCTTTACCTTCTGCCAATGTAAAGCCCTTACTGTTGTCTTGATTGTTATGGTAAAAGTGCCGTCATCTCCTCATACGTTTCCGGACGGCGGTCACGGTAGAACTGCCATGTATCACGTACTTCCCTGATCAATTTCTTATTCATTTCTCCAATGATGACTTCATCCTTGTCCCGGCTTCCCATCGCGACAAAGTTGCCCCTCGGGTCGACAAGGTAAGACTGTCCGTAAAACTCGCCCATATTCCAAGGTCCTTCAACACCTACACGGTTGATCGCGCCGACATAATATCCATTCGCGACCGCATGAGCAGGCTGCTCCAGCTTCCATAGGTATTCAGAAAGACCTGCAACAGTGGCAGAAGGATTCAAGACCACTTCGGCGCCCTTCAATCCTAGTAATCTCGCACCCTCAGGGAAATGTCGGTCGTAGCAAATATAGACTCCTACCTTCGCGAAGGCCGTGTCGAAAACCGGATAGCCAAGATTTCCAGGCTTGAAATAGTATTTCTCCCAGAAGCCGCAGCCCTGGTCGCCAACCCCTACATGCGGGATATGCTGCTTCCGGTATTTTCCGAGATACGAGCCGTCCGCATCGATTACCGCCGCAGTATTATAGTAGGTAGCGATTCCTTCTCTCTCGTAAATAGGCAGTACAATGACAACGCCCAACTCCTTAGCCAGCTCCTGGAACAGCTTAGTCGTCGGTCCATTCGGAATCTCTTCCGCAGCGTCATACCACTTTGAATTCTGTTCTGAGCAGAAATATGGCCCATAGAAAATCTCTTGAAGACAGATGATTTGCGCACCTTTATCCTTAGCTTCCCTGACCAGGCGAAGATGCTTTTCAATCGCCTTTTGCTTATGAACCTCAACCGGTTCGTTTCCATCCACATCGTTGGAAGCCTGGATGAGTCCTATTTTTACAGTGTCCGACATTTTTAAATCCCCCTCTTATATAAAAATAAATATTTGTCGTTTTTTGTAAGCGCTTACAATACTCGTGGTGAAAGGACAATTTTCTTGAGAGTTAATATCCTATGTACAAGTAACCCTCCTCTAAATATTTTTCTGAACATTTAGAAACTTATGTTTATTTTACAATTTCCTTTTCCTGTTTGCATTATACATAATGTTAAAAGATGTACAGTCATTACTATTCACTTTGTAAGATATCAATGAAAATACCAGAAAGGATAGAATCCTTCCTGGCAGCCATTAAATACATAATCTTAACTCAAGTACTATCTATTCGATTCATCTCTGAGCTGAAAATTTTTGTGGTTTCAGATCAACGCTAACATTAGTTTAAGTGCATACTAATTGCATTTTTTAATATGTCATACTGATTAAGAAGAACAGTGTGTATGATCGCCCATGGCTTTACTGTAAAAAATTTTTTAACCTGGCTAGATTTTCTTCCAGAAATAAAGCATTTTTCTCAATTCCTCGCCGTTTACACCATCCAATACTATTAAAAGCAACTTTCCCATTATCCTTCTCAACAACAACTTGATACCCCTTACAAAAGGGTGTATCCCTTTCATCGATTATATCCACAACATAAGTCTCAGGTGTTTCTTTCATATTTTTCATCTCATATGGTGTTAAATGTAGCTTAACTGGGTGTGTCCAATAACCTGCAAGGTACCGCTGAGATATTGTAATCGCTAATTGTTCATTGACAGGTAAATTAGATTGATCAATATCAAAAGTTCGAGCATCGTGATAGATACCTATTATTAAGAGCATTAAGATTATCGGTACTAAATATCCGTTTCTTCAAAGACATTCTCCTTTCTTTGAATTATTCAAGTAGTGCCCCCGTCGTTTAATATAACAACGGAGGACTATCACCCATCGTATTAGCTAGAATGAAAAATATTCGGATGTTAGCACCAGGTAATAAAATAAATAATACCCTTATTAAACGGATTAAATGCTACTACTGTACCTGTTATTTTATTACCCAGGCATCTACATAAAAAGGGACAAATACTACATCTTTACGCCCATCAATTTGATTATAATCAATTACTTTGTAGCCTAAGCCTGTATAAACTTTTGTTCCCCCGTCTTTATAAACATTACTAAGAATGGAAAAGTTAGGTGGTTTATCCTCTTTTGCCAAATAATAGTCTCTTCCCATCATAATTAACGATGCAATCACCAAAAGAGCACCGATAAATAACTTCTTTTTTCTCATAATTACCCACCTATTAAGATTCATTTCGCAAGCTTTTTATTTTACTATTCAGCTTATTTTTAGTTGAAATGTCCTTTAGGAATAAATCCCCCAAGTAAATATGAGGAAATTATCAGTTTTTTAAACAACAACTTTAAATTCAAAGACCTCGTATGCTTGCTAATAAACTCAATGCCATGGCCAAAGAGTAGACTAATAAAAATGCAAAAGAAATAAACCTTTTCTTTTTAATAAAGATATAAGTAAAGATAACTGCTGAAATTAAAAGTGCGAAGTAATAAATATTTGATGCCGTACTATAAGCCCATCCCCACGAAAAAGGTATAAAATCAACAATTCCCCAAAGAAAGTAATGACTAATCACAATTAAAAAGTTTCTGATTTTAATCACCTTCCCCCCTAGCACAATAAAATTTGTCTGTACCTAAAAATCCTTCAGAGGAAGTTTGACATTTTTCCACCGCAAGCTTTACTCTCATGAAAGAAAGGTACATTAAATCACAATATCTATAATTCTTTTCATATAGCCTTCTTTTTCTTCAGTATTTACTTGATTGCTCAGGTCTTTATTCAGTCTAAGAATTTTCGGATCCATCGTGATGATTATTAATTTGTATATAGATTGCTATTAGGACGGCCAGTATTGCTCCTAATAACCCTCCAATACCGGGTTGTTCTGAAAGCATGCCTACAAAATATCCAATGATGGAACCGATTACAATAAATCTAATTAATTCTTGTGGCATTTACATACCTCCAGCTTCATTTCAAATTAAATCATTAAGTAATCGATTATAACGCCTGAAAATATTAATAAAATACCAAACAAGAAGTTTACTTGCTTCTCATTAATTTGTGTCTTTTCAAGAATATAAATTGGAATTCCTATTGAGGCTAGGAACTGGAGACTATTTAGAAGGTAATTTTCTTTAAAGACAATTATATTAGGGTAATACTGATAAATACCTGAAACTAAACCGAAAATAAAAAGCATCATTGGTATTCTTAATTTCCACTTCATTTTAAGTTCATCCCCTATCTAATAATAACCACGTTACCATTATTAAAATTTCTTTGTTATAGCTTCATGTACTGCGTGCTATAACTAAATCTATCAAAATTTTATATAAGAATAGTTCTACAAATCTAACTCAAACTCCTTGTATATGTCTTAATAAAAAAAGTGCACCACCCATATAAGGTGATGCACCACCCCAATCATATTTTTATCGTTTCCTTCAACCGCATTTTTGAAAGTACTCCTGCTATAAATGGAAGTAAGCAACCACACCTATTGCCCAATTGACCCCTAGAAGGTCGGCAATAATTCCAGCCATCAATGCACCAAAAGCATAACTGCTATCACGCCAGAAGTGGTATACGCCCATTGATGGAGCTCTCCAGTCTGGCTCAGCAACATCACTGATCGCCGCTTGCAAGGTTGGATAAACCATTGCGGTGCCTAGGCTTAATATAAGAGCACCTAAAATCCACAAGGAATACTGATTTGCGGCCAGTATCAGCCACAGTGCTGCGGCTTGTGCCCAAATGCCATTAGTGATCAGAACCTTTCTGCCAATCTTATCGCTTAATGTACCTGTAAACAGTTGAAATGTGGCATACTGCCGCGGGCCCTATTGTGTCTACGCTACTGAAGCAGTTGAGCTGTTAAAATCCAGGGGTTTTCAAGCGACATTGCTTGATGCAGGAATAAATGAGTGGAAACAAATCCAGCACTAGCTGAAAAGATACTCCAGATTAAAACTAATAAAACCATGCCAACAGGATCAAACTGTTGCATGGTTTTATTTACAATGATTTAGGTTTTTAATTACTTTCAGGAATAATTGTTTATTCATGACAATCTGCACCTTTTTCTACTAACACCTTTCTCTAAGTAAGAAGTTCAACAAAAAGGACCATGAATCCTTCCTGGATCCATGCACCTGTACCTTATAAAATGATCGAATAGAAACAAGTATCAGTCAGCTTGCTGCCATCTGCTGATAAATCATCATTTCGTAAAACACCTTCTAATTCAAATCCAAGCTTTTCGGGGATTGCCCGACTTTTCAGGTTGGTAGATTCACATCTAATTTCAATTCTATTGAATTTTAGATGATTTAGTCCGAAATTAGTTAATGCCTTTACCGCTTCAGTCATATATCCACTGCCGCTAAACTTCGTATTGATCCAATATCCAATTTCACATTTTGGGATGGCCCAGTCGATCCCTTGAAGGCTGACACTTCCAATGAATTCATTCGTCTCTTTTTTAAAAATTAGAAATCGAAAGCTTTCTCTTTTTAAAAAGTTAATATGTGCTTTCCTCAGGTTAATTTCGGTTTCCTCAACTTCGGGAAGCTTTTGTGCAAATGGAAGCCACGCTTTTAATTCACTAAATGAATCTCTTATTGCCTGGTTAACAATACTTCCGTCACCAGTTCGATTTGGCGCACGTAGTATTAATCTTTCTGTATCTAACTGGGATGGAATATCTAATAATATAGGGTTTTTCATCTTATTTCTCCTCTCCATCTAAAATGCAATAAAAAAACTCTCACCCCCAAGAAATGAATCTTGAGGACGAGAGTTATAACTTCCGTGGTACCACCTCAGTTTGTTGATTTGTCGCCAAACCAACCTCTTCGGATACGTTCATACCCTATCTTTTTATCGGAAGAACCCGTCTTACGATCCCTAATTGCTCATTAGATTGGTAAGATGCTCCGAGACTTTATTCAATAAGCTAGATATTACTCCCTTCCAGCAGCCAGGAGCTCTCTGAAAATATCCATGCTTAACTACTCTTCTCATCAACGCTTATATTATTTGGAATTTTAAAATATTTTAGCGGTTATGCTAAGTTATGTCAATAACCCTCTTTTTTAAAATAACTCTTTAAATCATAACAAGAAAGTCTTGACCTTTTTTCAAATCTTCAATTAAACCATAAAGACAGCAATCAAGATAATAGCTATTCCTGTTATCGAGAGGACATCTTGGTGCTGTCTGGTTTTAGGGCTTTCAGCTTTCCGTTCTTTTTCATATTCTTTGTATACCTTATGGTGGAGATGTTCATCATGCGGTATTTCTGGTGATTGGGCACCCATGATTCCTCTTCCTCCAAAGAAAACTATTTTGTGAAAGGGTAACGCTGCAATTAACAGTGAAAACCCTATTAATAATCCCCACATTCCTATAATACTTGCATCTAATCTTCCACTGAGGAGATAAGAGAAAAGAAGCAATATTGTATAGCTGCCAACCACCAAAAAGAAGCTAACCTTTAATATTTTCAGCAAAATTCCTCACCTCTTGAAAAAGTTCGCGGACGAGATTATAACCAGTTAAAAGCCTACCAATTGTTTTAAATCATTGTTATCACTGACAGTGGCGCTTTTGTTCATTTTAGTAATTCCACAAAAAAAGCGCCAACCCTTTTGGATCAACGCAAAATTTTAACGTATACTAAAATGATTTAATATTCTTCATCACTTTTATACTCCAAAATATCCCCGGGCTGGCATTCTAATGCTTTGCAAATAGCCTCTAGTGTTGACAGCCTGATTGCTTTGGCTTTTCCATTTTTCAAAATAGAAAGGTTAGCCATTGTGATTCCAACTCTATCCGAAAGTTCCGTTACACTCATTTTCCTTTTTGCCAACATCACATCAATATTGATTATAATTGCCATTATTTTCACCTCAGACTATTAAGTCGTTTTCTTCTTTAATATCGATGGCTTCTTGTAAAAGTCGCTGTAGGACTGCAGCGAAGACAGCAATCACCAATGGAGCAAAAATCATTCCCATTCCAATGAGGATGAGGCCCGGTGCATCATCCACCTCCGCTAAAATATAGACGAATGGGATGGCAACCACATACAAGCCGCTGATAATGATGGCACTATTTTTGATTTTCTTTAAAGCTTTTACAGATAAGTCAGAGAATGCCTGGTTCTTGTCAATATAAGTTAAAAGGGTAAATGATTGATACAGTGCGAAGTAAAATGGAACCGCCGCAACATACATAACCATTAATATGCCGTATACCACAAAAGCCAAATCTGACCCTCTTTCCGCTGCTTCATTCGCTTCAGACGCGATCTGAGGCAATAAAAACAAACACAAAGCCAGAACCGGAAGGCCAATCAAAATAACAGCTACCTTTAAAAAGAGTGTTGAACTTCTTTTCATAACAAGCACCTCATTCATTTATTGTCAATTTGAATTTATCATTTTATTTATCGATTTACAATAAATTTTTATTAAAAATTATAATTATTTTATTGAATTAGAGTTGCAAAAGTACAAAAAAGCGTTAATCCATTTCCGGATCAACGCATCATGATAGCAGCAACAATTATTTTTCAGAGATATCATCTTTTGAAGCATCCCGATGTTTAACACCTTTACTTTTATACGGTTTGGCACTCTTTGCTTTATTCGCACTTGCTTGCCAGCGATTCCAGCCTTTCTTACCCGTACCTCTGCCCGTTCCGCTCTTACCCTTAGCTTTACTCAAAAAATCAACTCCATCTTCTTGTACGTTCCTTGTTTAGTTTTATCCATTTTTCTTTAGTAAAAACCAAACATAATGAATTATTAGCATATAACAAACAGACATTAATATAAACATAAATTTTTCTGCAACAATATAAAAACAGTCCAACTCACTTAGAATCGGACTGTTGATTGTTATGATATTATTAATTTGCTTTTAAAAACTTTTTTAATGCACTCGAATGATTTCATATATATCTTCGTCGTGGTGTACCCTTGTATGCTTTGATTCAATTCTTTCAAATTCTTCATTTCCGACCTTTGGCACAGAGTCTCCTAGCAACCAGTTTTTGAATTCATAGATAATGTCTGTTAACATCATGATTCCTCCCGGAAATGGTTAATAATTATTTACACTCTTATTATACTTGTGAATAGTTTCACATGTAAAGCGCTTTCATTATATCCGGAATAGCAAAATAATATAGAATTATGAGAAATTTACCCTATTAGATTTTGTATTCCTATCTTGCCAAGTGATCAATTACTAGGCAGTATAATCCTCAACACTTTGAACAAAATACTCATGTTCAAAGGAGGTGTTTGCATGCCGAATCAAAATGACAACAAGTTCAGGAAAATCCAATCTGAGAGTTTCAAGCAAGGGAAATCGCAGGAAGAATACGCTGCTGAACTCGAAATGAACAAGTTGAAAGCCCAGAAGAGGAAGTAACCTATTTAAAAACGACAGAAAATGCCGTGGCGACACCACGGCATTCTGTCGTTTCTATTCACCCTTCAATAATGGGATATCCACCCCAACACCCAATCTAGTCATAACTTTACCCAGTGTCTCAAGCCCAGACTTAGGATTGATCTTCGTTTCAAGATAATATACTTCACCTGTAATTTGAGATTGATAGGTATGAAGCTGTGTAAATGGCCTTTGATCCGGGTGGATAGGTTGCAGCGCAATGGCATAACGCTTACCATTATCGGTAGATCCAAGTACGATTCCCGCTTTTATCATCTCGTGCAGAGGCAGACGATTGTCCTCGATCCACTTCAACGCTTCCTTCCAAATCGTCGGAACGCTAGAACCTTCAATTATAGATTCAACGCCATTCAGCTTTACTTTTACATATAAGGATTCCCATTTCTTGAAGCTTTTTCGTTCTGTTGAAGTATCGTCATCAGCCTGGACAGCTTTGTGCGTTACCTTTGCCTTCAGCTGGTCGAACAGTTTCTCAACAGTCCCTACGCCAACATTGTCATACTTCGCTAAAATCACAAGCTCCATTGGAAGCTGGCCGACTGTGTAGATTTGGTCTTCATTCAACTGCCTTAATAAGCTTGGAATACCCGTGAATTCCTCAGCAGTTAGCGCAACCTTTTTCAGTTCTTCCGTCACAATAATATGACTCGCTTTGTAAAAGAAGAACAGCTCCCCCTGACGCTTCAATGTCAGATGCCTGCGAACTTTCTCCTCTTCAATAAAGGTTCCAAGCTCTTCGAAAAACTGCTCATCATTTTTTTCATTATAACGCTTCACATTCTTGTGCAGACCTTCGAGATTGCCAGGCAGCTCACTCATGATCCGTGCTTCCTGTTCAGCACCAAGACGAATCAGGAAAGTTTCCGATTTATCAAATCGCTGCGGCAAAAGAAACGCATCCCGCAAGAAATAAGGAATATCAAGAGATCTTCCTTTGTAAGTAATCGTTCGGATTGGCGTAAATCCTGGTGTCTCCTGAACCTCAACAGCAGGAGCAGAAACAGCCACTGCCACTTCTTCCTTTGCCAGAGTTTCAGCCTGTTGCAGAGGAGGATTTTTCAATAGATCCTCCAATCCTTTCAACCTGACCTCAAGCTCGGACATATCAAACACTCTTTCTGCCTGTGGAGAAGGATCCTGATATTCAGGCACCGTCACATCCACTGGACCGTATACCTCAACATACCATTTGACAATGCTATACAAGGCTTCCCATGATAAAAGCGCCTCGGAAAAGCGGAACATCCGCACATCATGTGCCGCCTGGTTCCCCATTCTCCGCACCAAATGCAGCGCATCGCGAATCTCAGGAATCAAATAACCTTGTTCATTGAGCAGATCAAGCCGTTCCTTCAAACCAGTCCGAGCATCCTCTGGTATCCCTTCTTCTTTCGTCACCTGCTGCAGAATATTTTCAATGAACACCCGCGAATGAGTAAGCATCGTTCTTGGGCTGGAAAAGATACTATTCTCCAATTCCTTCGCTAACAATGCTAATTCCTTTGAAATCGGCTCTAAAAACTGATAAAAATATGTATTCAAATTCATGAAATGGTCCCCCGATTGTAGTATTCTATGATTTTATCATAATAATTGACTATTTTTAGCTTCAACCGAAAATTGGAAGGCAACTATTTAAGGGGCTAAACATTATATTGGCGAAAATATCGTTTTATTGGCGATATTTTATTTTTAATGGCGAAAATCTTATTTTATTGGCGAAAATCATTATTTTTTTCGCAAACTGGAAATTACGAGCTATATTTTCCAATTTTTCATTTGAGTTACAAACACTCATCCACCCTAAAAAAAAGACATAAAAAATACCCTCCATACGAAACTATATAAAACAAGAATACATTTCCCAGGAGGAAAAATATGCAAAAAGTCATTTGCATCAATAACGAAGGTTTAGAATTAGAATTCAAAGTAGGCGAGAAATATGATGTCGATCGAGAGCTTGAAACGACTTATATAGTTACCAATGAACTTGGTAAAAAGCATACCGTATTTAAAACTCAATTTGGACCTGTAGAGGAATCTGGTGCGGCGATTTAAATCCTTCAATTTGAAGCAATTGATGGGAGGAGCATCACCTACCCATCAATTGCAGTTAAATTTATTAAATTCCATTCCACAAATCATACTCCTCCCTCACAAAAAACCTAAATTTTAAATCTGCCCACTCCCTTCGGAGATCCAAACAAAAAAATCCCTCGACATCTCGAGAGATTTTTTCATTATGCATATTGAATTCCTGCAGCCTTGACCTTATTAATATCCCCAGAACTGCATGGTGTGACGCCATAAGTCATGCCGCAGCTTGGGCAGTTAGTGATGACGGTTTCCATCGTGAACATTTCACCGCATTCGCAAGCGATCTGATGGGCAACCCGTGGCTTTATCTTTTCCTTACCCTTGCTCTTCACATGGTCAACAATTGCTTTGCCATCTTCTAGTCTAGAACATCCACAGCTCATGAAAAAAACTCCTTTATGCTTAATTAACAATGTTAACATAGCATAAAGGTTTCACAAGGGAGTATAGCAAAAGTCACACCTAACGATTGACTTTTTGAAGAAAGTCGCCAATCACCTGAAGATACTCATCCGGTTCTTCCATATACGGCATATGAGCACTTTTTTCAAAAACATGAAGCTCAGATCGTGGCGTCAACCTAGCATAATACTCAGTCGATTCAGGTGTCGCCTCATCAAACCGGCCACAAGTATAAAGCGTCGGGCACTCAATCTCACCCAGCTGCGGTGTGCAATCGAAAGTCTTAAGATTTCCCTTCACCGTAAATTCAGAAGGTCCCCACATCGTTTCATAAACAACAGGGTTCTTCATACCGGCTCCAGCCTTCAACCATTCCAAATCTGGCTCCCCTCGGAAAACAAACTCCTTGTTGAACTCCTTGATCGCTGCCTTGAATTCTTCGGAATCCGTCTCTCCGCTTTCCTCGCAGCGCAATATCGTCTCCTGCACCTCGGCGGGAAGCTTGGCAATATTCCGCTTCTGATCCTCTTCCCACATCGGCGCACTCAAACACGGACTTGAAAAAATCACGCTCTTGACACCATCTGGCTTTGTCAGCGCATAGGCTGCCGCAAGAGTAGTCCCCCATGAATGGCCAAGAATATGTACCTCATCAAGTTCTAACGCCTCCCTAACCTGGCCAAGCTCCTCAACAAAACGGTCGATATTCCAAAGCGTGAGATCATCCGGACGGTCAGATTTCCCGCAGCCAAGCTGATCATACATGACAACCGGGCGATCCTTGCCAAGCGCCTTCAACCCTTTCAATGAATAAGTTGAAGACCCAGGCCCTCCATGTAAAATAACGACAGGAGTCCCTTCTGCATCCTTATTGTAAATTTCATACCAGACTCTCCCGCCGGTAACCGGCACAAACCCTTCTTTGTACATATGTAATCCTCCTAATCAAACTCAATTTAATTTCATTATACAAATCTCTTACTCAACGACCTAAACCTTTTCAAACCTTATGTAACCCATTAAATATAAGCAAATTAACTAAACACTTTCTCTTTCTCAGTTTGTTGCTCCAGCAAAGGTTCATACATCATAATAGCGTGATTTTCAGTAATGAACTCATCATCAATTTGTATTTTATCATTGTTAAATATTTTTCGGTGAATTCGATTATGCCTTACATATCCTCCCCAATACTCTCGAGTGATTAAATGTTCACGTTCATAAACTTCATAAGTATGGATTGGCGGGGATTCGGACCTCCATTCACCAACTAAATGAGTATCATTTAAATAAACAACTAATTGATAAGTTTTATTCGTTTCATTTTTAATTTGTAAGTCTAGATAATTATAAGCACAAGTGGCTCCACTGCCAAAGGGCTGACTTCTTTTGGAATCCGGAAAAACATCATAGCTATGTCGATATCTTTCAGTAATGGTTAATGGAGTGTGTAAAGTCATCCAATAAATCAAGTTCGATAGTTGACATAAGCCCCCACCTACGCCTGTTGTAACCTTCCCATAATGGAGGATCATACCGTCTACATACCCTTTGCTCTTTGTGGTATTTCCAAGCAACCGCCAATAAGAGAAGGTTTCTCCAGGCCTGATTATTACTTTATTTAGATTTTGGGTGGCGATTTTAAGATTCTTCACCTTATTATGCTGTAACCACATGTCAACGTCTTTCAATTCTCGAAGTAGTAAAGTTTGATGGGTAAATACCAAATGTCTCATCGGAATATCTTCTTTTTTCAAAGAAAATCTCCTATTCCCAAAGAACCAATCAAAATACCTTTTTGAACGATAATATTTTTTCCCAAGATAAATCCTCATAGGGCTTCTTTTAATAGGCTTCAAATTTTCCATCACAGCCTCCTTCTATGCTTATATACTTTAAACTAATTTCAAATAGTACCTATACAATACCTAATAAATTCGCCTCAATAGGGAAATTTCCTTTTATATCAATCTCGCTTACAAAAATGCAGGGATATAAAAAAAGAGAATGTCTCAATCGTCTTGAGACACTCCCTTTTAAAATCAATTAGTAACCGCTGTCTGATCCTACAGGTACAATCCCATTGTAATCAGTCAAGTACCCTGCCAGAGGGTAATGCGGGATGTTATACCAGTCATCTGGGTTCACATTTCCCACTTCACCAGTTACATAACCGTGTACCAACGACTTCAACGCAAGATAATTCTGCTTTGTCAGGTAGCCATTTGATTTTTGGCCAAGGCTTCCTTCAGTAGAATTTCCTTTTGTTTCAAAGAATACTGCTGGATGGCTATGCCCTTCAGGATTCAGATTGTTGTAGTTCAGCCCCATCATCATGGCCGAAACAACACCACCCCTGATATCGATATCGTAGCCAAATTCTTCTTCTCTATTTACGCCGACCTGGTAACGGTCAATATGTGTATAGCCATAATCCTTCATCTCATCATAGACATAAGCCATCATCTGCTTGGTGATCTCATTATAGCCGGTACTAGGCAGGGTTGGCCCATCCGGAGCAAGTGAGATTCCAAGTGAAAAAGAAGTAGATTCATTTGTTCCATAGACTTGCTTAAGTCCTTGATGGTGAAGGTCGATTGCGAAATCTGGGTTCACGTCCGCCCAGTATGCATAGACTACCTTAGATTCAACAGCTTCAAAACCTTTAGCAGTCCAATCACGGTTTAAGTCAATTAATTTACCGCTATCAGAAAGCCTGGTATGTCGAATGTTCATTTCTGCTCCATCCGGATTGTACATTGGGATGAAATAGAGTGTTGCTTCTTCAAGAACTCTCTCCACATCTTTCTCGCCGCTATTCGCATACATTTTTAAAAGCTGGAGTGCTGCTTCGGTAACCAATTTCTCGTTTCCGTGTATTTGGGCCTGAATCCAAATTTTTTGTGGGCCTGTTCCCACTTTTGCGACATAAATGCTTCTGCCCTGTTCTGACTTTCCATATTCATCAAGTGTTGATACCTCAACCTTTACTTTGCTACTTCTCTCGATGTCTTCAAGGATCTTGACAACGTCTGCGTAAGAGAGGGTACTGTTAATATTTGTATTGCCATTCGTGGATGGCCCTCCTGGCTGGAGTGCTGCAAATGATGTCGAGCCAAATGCAAGTATGAAGATCAAGGCAGCCATTACGATTTTCATTAATCTTTTTACCAATTTATGTACCCCTTCCATAAAAGTCGTCGCCCCTGAACTACTTCCCCTCCTTTTTATACCTTTCGGGACGCTAAATAAAGGATAAAATAAATTAGCAACAGTTTAATAGTGTAAAAAGTATGAATGTTTTGACAATAATAGACAAGTGCTATAATAAGTCTTTATACCTGCAATCTACAAGAAGGTTATCAATAGATTAAGAAATCTCAAGGGACAGACCGAAAAGCGCAAGCGCCTCTTTCAGCCCCGACAAGCGCTGCCCGCCTTATAGCGCCACGTCCTCCCAAAAGCTACCGCTTTCGGTCGTGCGATGAATCGCTTCGAAGCCTTCCTTGTCCTGTGGCTGGCGGGTCTAGCACATCGTGTGCCACGGAGGGCCGGCCGGTGAAGTCGTTCTTTGACTTCATTGGGTGGACCGAAGCGACTCGAGGGGCTAGGCGCTGGAGCTGGATTAAGACCCCCTACATGTAGTTATCCACAACTAAATAATTTTATAATTTCCTAAACAATTAAAAAAAGACAGCGGAACTGATTCGCTGTCTCACTAACTCTGGTTTTATTTTTAAAATTACTAATCCAGCACTAGCTGCTATTATCTTTCTAAATATAATCTCCCGAAAATCCTATGCCTCTTCTGCTAATTGTACCGATTTCTTTTTCGTTAAAGAAGTAATGAACACCCCGATAAAAACCAGGCACCCGCCAATGATTTGCGGAATGGTAATCACCTCACCAAGGATAAAAAACGCTGCAATTGCACCAAAAACTGGGATAAGGTTTAGAGAAATTGATGCTTTCGATGGCCCAATCATGGCAACCGCACGATTCCACAATAAAAAAGAACAGATTGATGGAAAGATTCCAATATATAAAAGAGCACTTAAATCAGCAAGTTTCACCTCACCGATTGGGACAATCGACAACTCGATTGCGACCGCAGGTATCATCACGATAAAACCAATTGCGAGCGTGTAACCGAAAACCGCCAGCGAAGGCAGCTTCCCGGAAATCTTCTTAATATAAATCGAGTATAAAGCCCATGAAATTACTGCCAGCACCATGATCAAGTCACCGATATTAAACTGCAAATCAAGCACTCTTTCAAACGAACCCTGTGTGATAACAAAAAGCACCCCAATCACCGATATCGCCATGGACACCCAGTACTTTAATGCCATCTTTTCACCAATCAATAGCGCCGACAAAAGGAAAATGAATAATGGACTAGTGCTGTTCAAAAGCGTCGCGTTAATTGCCGTCGTGTAATTGAGCGCCCAATAAATCAGCAGATTAAAACCAATCACCCCGGTTACAGCCAAGAATAAAAGCAGCTTGAAATGCTCTTTTAATGCTTCCCTTTCATGTTTGAACAGCTTGATAATAACCGGGGACATGATCAGAACACCTATCCCCAAACGGGTGAAGGAAATCGTCACCGGCGGCAGCGAACCAGCAAGAAACTTGCCAGCAACCGCATTGCCACCCCAGAAAAAAGCAGCTCCAACTAAAAGTAAGTACGGTGCATTCCCAAGCCTCTGGATCATTTACTTTCCCCCTGGAGATAAAAATTTGTTACTTTATTTGGAATTTCCAACAAGAGTCCCAATTAAAACCATCAGTTTCCTTCTTATCCATTCAACATGTACCAGTAAATTTCCTTCTTTCTCTATTCTGCATCGTTTTTAAATCTCTTTTGGAGTGCAAAATGAAAAAAACAACACAAATAGCATGCAAAATCGGCTATGATTTAGCATGCTACTTTTTGATGGAATATCATTATTTTTTGGCATTATTCGCACTATAATTAGCATACCAATTAGCAAAGTGAAAATGTTCATTCTCACGCTCTCACGCTGATAGTATATATGCTATAACGGTTGTTAATACTTCGTTAAATTAGATGGGTATAGAATTATTTTGAACAAAAAAGATGCAACAGGGAGATCCCAGTTGCGTCTAAGTGTCTTAATGCACACCAAGAGGTTCGGATTTAAATGACAGTCCTTGTTCTACTAAAGCACCCGTTTGTTCAATAAGAAAGTATTACATTAAGATGTACACTGTAATACCAATTGCACACCCCACCCTTTGTAATCTATAATTCAATTGAATATTATTATGAGGAGAATTATTTTGATAATTAGAGCTATAAGAATATCTGACACGGAGAAATTTCTTAACCTTTGCAAAAAGTTGGATACCGAATCCAACTTTATGATGCTCGAGCCAGAAGAGCGAACAACCACTTTTGATAAACAGTATGAGTACATAAAAAATATTATTGAAGACGATTTATCAATAATCCTAGTATGCGAAATAGAAGGAAATATTGTTGGTTACCTCTCCGCTATAAGAGAAAGCTTTAATAGGGTACGTCACAGTGCATATATTGTTACTGGAATTCTCAAAGAATTCACAGGTCGAGGGATTGGAACAAAATTTTTTCATGAACTCGAACAATGGTCCCACGCCAACAACATACATCGACTTGAACTTACTGTGATGTGTCATAATGAAGCAGGTTTAGCCCTTTATAAAAAAATGGGATTCGAAATAGAAGGGACTAAAAAGCACTCCCTCATTGTTGAAAATCAATATATCGATGAGTATTATATGGCTAAGCTAATCTAAGTTTATTAAACATCCGATCAAATTTCGGATGTTTTCTATTTTCGTTTAACGTGTCCAAGCTGCAACAAACAATTCTTCCACTATCAACTGATCTCCTCTTCTTGTGCAAAAGCCCCCGTTAATGAAAGAATATATATTTAATTATTTTTTCGTTTTTTAAAGCGTATTAAAATAATAATTATGATTGCTATTAAAATTAGGGTAGGTAGGATTTTTGTGAATATATCCATCCAATGAAAAGGTGCCTGATGGACATATACAGCTTTTTGCCACTCGTTGTCTCCTACTTCAACAGCTATTGCATTTTTAGTTGATATATTATTTATTTCAAAATACTTCGTCCCTTTAGGATAAGCATTTGAGACATCTCCGTAGTAATCTCCAGTCATATCATTTGGTTTTGTTTTAACTTCTCCAATTTCCTTTCCAATTTGATTAGATAAAACCTTTTCTTCTTTTACTTCATAAACGTTACCATTCCAAACGACAAAAGGATAAGCCCAACTTAATGCTTGAACGGAAGTTGTAAAAGTAAAAATAAATAGTATAAAAAACAATAAAGTTCTTTTCATAAGTACCTTCCCCCTGTTTAAATTCACCATAAAATACAATAGTTCTTGTTGCACTAACCTGCTTCGTTAGCGTAACAAGAAAAGGTGCCACTTTTATGACTTGACCTTGTTACTGAACCGGTTTATCCAACCATCTTCTGTATACAGTTCTCCAGCTAAACCGTCACTGATTTCTTTAATACTTACAAGTTTGTTACCGTTAAATATGCTTACATCTATAGGGCTTACTCTTGTTCTAAAGCCCACAACAAATGATGTATGGTGTTATCGACAATTTTAGGTACTAGATCATTGATTAACTCACCTTGACCGCTCGAAGTTATTAGGTTATGTATATTTTGGCTTTCTTCACTCTTCATTTTTACTTGGATGGTCATTTCCCATTGATCACTTGCTTCATCTCGAACCTTCTTCATTAAGATTTCTCCAAATATATCTAGGAACTTAGCAGTCATTTTTATAATACATGCTAACCTATTCGCTTCTTGAGTTAACCTGCTTCTTATGTACCTTAACAAGCTCCACGAAGCAGACACACTTCCTTAGTCATCGCCACCCGTTAGCACGTTAACAAAATCCTAACTTTTACCCTTTAACCCACCATATTGCTCGAAGATAGAATTTAATTGTTGTAGGGTAGCTCCCAAATAACTCTGTTCACTTTCAAATTCAAATTGAAGTGTATTTTCCTCGGATGGTATTTCCTGAAAATATCCCTCAATACTTATCTGTCCAAGTTTGTTAAAGTTAAGGTTAATTTTAAGAGCATTCTCAGAATCTGAAAATATAGCACTGCCTTGTAAATCGTTATAACATTTTTGCAACTCTAAAAAGAACTTATAAACCTGTCCTGTTGAAAACCATAGATCAGCATCTTTTACAAAATAGTTGCCACTCTTCAATTCGATCTTCCCATGGACATCATACCCACCCAAATAACTTGTTTGATCAGGGAAACCAAAGACTTCATTTAATTCAATGCGTACAAACCCCTGTTTACCAGCAATCGTAAATTCTTTCACTTTCACTCAACTCATTTCGTTCATCAACATTAAACTTAGAATATCAAAGTACCCTATATATTAACAGTTACTTCTTGAGCTAACCTAAATCGATAGTTTAATTACTTCGAAAATTAAAATCTCTTTGGCCCTTTTCCACTTGGAAGATTGGGAAAAAATAAAAGGCTACCTTCTCCAGATAGATGTTTTTTGGCCCTGCCGGCAGGAAAAGGTGTTTGCAGCCAACGAAGCTGCGTGCAAAGTGTTAGGAAAATTTCGGAAGAGGGTACAATCTATGCGAATTTCCGATTTTACATAAGATTACAATTGGTGGTATCGTGGAAATGCAAGGTGTACATTACAAATAAAGGAAATAGGTTGAGTCATGGACGAAGATATCCTTATACTTAAAGCTAGCGTGAATTCCCTGCAATCATCCTCTGTTCAGTGCTAACCAATCACTTCATGTTTCTGCCCGCAAAATCCGTTCAAACCGGAAAGATCCTCGTTTTCAAAAAATCATTGAAATGGAGGCAACGCCCGTGAAGAAAAAACTATTCGCCCTAGCATGCTCGCTTTTATTGCTGGGAACTCCTTTTGCCGAAGCCAATTCTGCAAGCCCGCAAAGCAAGGCCGCCAATGACTGGCTTTCGGCTTTGGCTGATTCGCATTCTCTTGAAGGTGACGTGGTTGTTTCAGGAAAAGTCTTGCAAAAGGGAAGACAAAAACCCGCTGCCGGTGCAATCGTTCATTTACAGGCCTGGCCAAGTGCCGAAATGCTTGCAGCCCTGGAAGAAGGTGAGTCTTTTGAACTGACGCCGCTTGCCAAGACCGTCACCAGGCCGGACGGCAGTTTTAAGCTGATAGTCGATCCCAAGGTCAACATGGACCGTCTTCGTTCTGCCAATGGGAATATAGATGTAGATGTAGTCGCGATGACTAAAACAGGGATTGTAACAAACAGTTTTAGTATCGTCCAGGTGGAAGAGGCCCGGGAGAATGCTTTCAGCGTCGCCCAGGTCGACCGGAAGACAGGTAAAGTCAAAAAGCCGATGTATGTCGACTTGGAAATTAATAATCCGTCCCGGACAAAGCTGGCAGGAACTGAATTTGAAGACAGGAAGGAAGATAGTGCGCAATCGGAGGCGGAAGCCGGTGAATATGCCGCTGTCTTCAATGAAATCCAGGCAACAAGCATTCCCGCAGAATGCAATCGCAATTGGCCTGGCAGTGTCAAGTACATTAAGGATTTGGGCCCCCAGACAGTGACAGTAGGCACCATCCATACCGCCACTAGCGGAAAAAATATGAAGTTTACTTATACAACCTCTGCTGAAAGTTCTCTTGGAGTAGGGTTTTCCTGGTCGGGAAGTTACGGAACATATTCTTCCGGAGGGGAACTATCCAAATCCAGAAGCCAGAGTGTGGGATGGGGAGAGTATAAGGCAGCCACTTCCTTATACTTAAATACCCAGTATTCCTATGCCAAGTACTGTATCACGCAGCCAATGGACGGCACACTCATCCATTTTTACGAGGCAAGGCCGGTACAGCATCTTCTTTCAGCGACTACCCAAACCGCGACCCTTCCAAGCTCAACATCCTATTGCCGGCCTTGGTCCTCGAACACATCTGGTGAAAAGTCCACCACAACTGCAACCAAATGGACAAATGGAGTAAGCATTAAGCCAGTCATCGGTATCGATCTGTCCGCGCGGACCGGCTACGCCACTAATGCAAAGGTCAATTGGACGTTTGTTTCTGCAGGAAGGCTTTGCGGGGTCAACGGCTATCCAGAGAACTCTCCTGGCCGCCTGGTCATGCGGGCGCCATGAGATACGCAAAGATACTAATTCTCTCGGTAATTGTCACGGTCATGGGCACGGGTTTCTATATGACGAGGAGTGTGCAAGGGGACTCCCTGTTCTTTAGTGATGAATATATGAAGATCTGCGCTGAACGGGAATCCGGCATCAAGATGACGGTAGGTGAACTTTTCAAACATCAGGGAAACAAAGAAATCACGATTACTAAGGTTGAATTAACAGGTGATAAGGGCATGACCAAACTCGACTCAGTCCTGGTGGAAAATGTTCCTGGAGAGCTATTGATTGGGATACGGGATGGATGGCCTCCAAATGAAAATGAATTCCAATTGCCAAATAAGTGGGATAGCCGGATACCGGCTGTGGGGGCGGTAGTAAAGCCTGGGGAAGAAAGGAGTCTCGTCCTGGGACTAACTTCATTTTCGGAAGAGACTGCATATACTGAAGTAAAAATCGTATACAAAGATGCAGGTGGGAACTACTATGAGCAAGTGTTGCCCATGAAGTATTTCATCACGCCTGACTGCGATAACGCTTTAGCGGAAGATAGCAGTTCAGGCAAATAATGAGTGCAACAGCCAATAAGGGCTTTTCATTCCTTCGCAAAAGAATGCTGCCTGCAAGGATAAGCTTGCAGGCCGTTTGCTAATTTTTCTTTTTCAGGAGCTCGCCAAAGAGCCCATAAAAGGATTATTTTCCAGGTCCTTGATACCGGTGAATTCTTCAGGGAATCAATCCCCTGCTCCTGCCCTTCAGCAATTGCTTATTCACCAGGGAGTCCATCATCTGCTCATTTACTTGTATTGAAATAACCTCCTCATTAAACTTCCACAATAAAAGAAGTCAAAACACCCGATTTCTCTGGTTTTCTCAGTATTTCACTAGTAGCCATTTTAGGCTTGAATGTCGTCATGTTGAGAGATAAATGCACCAGAGTGTTGAAAATGATTAAGCAGTTCTGTTCCCCTTTTTAGATAGTAAAACATAGAGTCCATACACCTTCTTTTAATATTCTCCCTTACTTATATTTACTTAATATTTCTTCTGGAATATGACAATAATCATTTGGACATCTAGCTAACCTATCTTGATGTTCTTCTGCACTTCTCACATAGTTTGTAAGAGGTAATACTTCAACAACTATTAGGTCATAATCATTTCTCTCACTAAGAAACGCCTTCGCCTCTATTAAGTGTTCAGGTTTTTCACTATATACTCCAGTTCTGTATTTCTTGCCAACATCCTGTCCTTGTTTATTCAAACTGTACGGATCTATAATTTCAAAAAAATATCCCATTAATTCCATGATCGTTACAACCTTTGGATCAAATCCTGTTTTTACACATTCGGCGTAGCCATCATAATCCCCATCAAGTGTTTGACTTGTTCCATTAGCTCTTCCCGCTTCTGTAAACTTAACTCCAGGTAAGGTTTTTACAAAAGCTTGTACTCCCCATAAACATCCACCTGCAAAATATACTATTTCCATATTGACTCTCCTCTTTGTTTAAACATCCAAATTTTTTATTCTAAGTAAATAAAAAAGAAAAAACTGCAGTTACTAAGATACGGCTCATTTAAACTACTGTTTTAAACACCTTCGGATTACTAGTAGTATTCAATAAAAAGAGCATTAATCCCTTCTAACATCAATGGTCTTAACATACCTTGTTCAACTATACAGCTTCGTTTTGTTGATGAGGATATATTCAAAAAAGTGTTAATCCGTCCTGGATTAAAGCATCTGTTCGTTCAAGAACCATTAAAGCAACTTTGCATGGTCAGCTTAAATATAAATGGACTATTCAAGATAAGGCCATAAAGATTTGCTATATCTTTCGTTTCTTGTTATGATGAATAAGAATTATTTTTGTTCGGTGTAAAGGATAGTATAAGTATCAACTTTTCGTCTTGATGATCACTTTGGGCAAGGATAGTAATAAGTTGTGCGATAACGCACTAGGAGGCAACAACAATGGAACAAGGTACAGTTAAATGGTTTAATGCAGAAAAAGGCTTCGGCTTCATCGAACGTGAAAATGGAGACGACGTATTCGTACACTTCTCTGCTATCCAAAGTGAGGGTTTCAAATCTTTAGACGAAGGTCAAAAAGTAACGTTTGACGTTGAGCAAGGTGCTCGTGGAGCTCAAGCTGCTAACGTTCAAAAGGCTTAATCTTAAATCGATTGTACAAACAGGCTCTATATATAGAGCCTGTTTTTTTATATTCCCTAATATAATTCTCAATAAAAAAACCCTACTCAAGGTTTGAGTAGGGAGATGGAACTGGTAATGTAAAAAGATTTAAAGATAAAAAGGTTTGTTTTCAGTATAACATACTGGATTGATAATAGGCGGATTTTATCAAATTATATATTTTTCTTTTTATACAATTAGGTTTCTCTTTTTTATTTCATAAACCTCCCCCTTGCTTATTTTTGGCAGTATCATAATGGAAAAACAGTCTGCTTCGATATCCATGTCTGGTGTTTGATTTTGAACTCGGGGTTCGTAATATATTCAATGTAATTTACCTCTCCCTTAAACTCCAGATAAGCTTGATAGCGAGTTTGAATAGCTGGATGTGTAACCACATCTATGGAAGCAACCTCAACTTTGAATCATCCAGGATAATATTAGGAATAGAAAATACATGATGATTTAATTGCTAATCACCATGCATTTCACTAAGTTATTTGTACTGTTATTTATGATTTTGCACTCCAAAAGAGACCCTCGATACCCTTGTGTTTGATTTCCCTTTTCTAATTTTTATTCCGAGATCAGCAATCTTCATTTCAGGCACTTTTTAAATACTGAGAAAAAAAGTTGACATCACAAGCAACTTCTCCTTCAATTCCGAGAAGCAGCGGATCGTTCTTTCCTATCAGATTCTTACACTTCTAATCTCCCTATACTCCGGCTTCCACATTGCCTCTGCCACTGCCTCCTCAACATCAGTAATATCTGCCCTGGCAACACCTTCAGAAATGGCAGCCTGAATGACTTCAATTGCGACTTTTTCAGATACTACCTGCAACTTGTCGATGTGGGGCAGGAGAGATGCGCCAGGCTTATCATTGCAGCACATATCAGAAACAGCATTTGCGGCTGCGGTGAACATTCCTTTTGAGATGATTTCTGCTTTTGCCACGATGGCGCCAAGCCCAAGACCCGGGAAAATAAAGGCATTGTTGGCCTGGCCGATCTCATAGGAAACTTCATTGTATTCAACATCCTCAAACGGGCTCCCCGTTGCCACCAGGGCCCTCCCTTCTGTCCATTCAATCAAATCAGCCGGGACGGCCTCTGCCAGTGGTGTCGGATTGGACATGGGCATGATGATCGGGCGCTCTGTATGCGTTGCCATCTCTTTAATAATTTCCTTCGAGAAGGCTCCGGCTTGTCCCGATGTACCGATAAGTATCGTCGGTTTCACCCTTCTGACTACTTCCAACAAGGGAATAATGTCCTCTTCATTCCGTTCCCAGCCTTCCACTTCCTCAGAACTGCGGACATATGGTTTTTGGAATTCAAGAACATCTTCGTGGTCTTCTGTTAAAAGACCCCTGTAATCAACCGCCCAGAACTGGTCATAGGCTTCTTCTTTTGATAATCCTTCAGAAACCATGGCATCCACCATCTGATCGGCGTTTCCAATGCCTGCAGCTCCAGGGCCAAAGACAACAATCCGTTGCTCCTTCAAAGCTCCGCCTGTCATTTTCAGGGCAGACTTAACAGCCCCAAGTGTGACAGCGCCCGTCCCCTGAATATCATCATTAAAAGTAAGAATCTGATTACCATACCTCTCCATGATCTTCCGGGCATTGACATTACCTAGGTCTTCCCAGTGCAGCAGGACATCCGGGAAAAATTTACGTGCGGCAGTGACGAACGCATCTATGAACTCGTCATAACGCTCACCACGGACCCGCGGGAATTCATTTCCAATATAAAACGGATTTTCGGCCAAAGCCTTGTTGTTCGTTCCAACATCCAGCACCACTGGCAGGACCCTGCTCGGATTAATGCCTGCAGCAGCTGTATAAACGGCAAGCTTACCAATTGAAATATTGATGCCCCCAATTCCCTGGTCCCCGATGCCGAGGATGCTTTCCGAATCGGTAACGACAATCAAATCGATCCCGTTTTTAGCATGCCCAAGGTTTTTAAATGCCGTTTCAATCCCCTCCTGGTCATCGATGGATAAATACAGTCCGCCAGGCCGACGATAAACCTGAGAATATTGCTCGATGGCCTCCCCAACCGTTGGAGTATAGACGATAGGAAGCATTTCACTCAAATGATCCTTAAGCAGCCGATAAAACAGCACAACATTGCGGTTATACAAGTCATACAGAAGACCATTCTTGAACAAATTGGTAGTGCGGATAGAATATTGGTCATAAACCCTTCTCACTTGTTCATCGAGCGTTAGCACTTGAGGCGGCAATAAACCTTCAAGTCCGAGCTCTTCCCGCTCCTTTTTCGTAAAAGCTGTACCTTTATTCAGAAAAGGATTGGACAGAAGCTCCTTCCCTCTTAGAGTCGTCTGGATCACATTTGAATTTGACATCAATCTCCCCTCTTTCTTTTGTAAGGTTTTTAATATGTATACCCTTTTCACAATTGAATAAAAGCAGGCTTAAGGTTGAGCCATTTGCCCGTAAAATCAAATGAACCCATGCTGTGATACCTTTGTTTTGACTTTTAGGTAATTTTAAGAACTTTCTTCTATACTCTTAAATAGCAAAAAAGCCAATCCTATTAAGAATTGGCCAGCTATCAAGCAGTGTAATATATATTTATAATCGTATTCAGAACCGATATTTCTATTAACCTTCTTTACTTACCCATTCACCATCATCATTCTTTTCATAATCATTTTTAACAGCACTCCAAGCCACCTTATAGGCAGTTTCTTCTTCATCATACTGCTCTGAAGCTGAGTTGAACGCCTCCTTAAAAATCTCCTGGGCATGGTGCGGCAAATTATCCTTAACTGAATCTGGCAGTTCATTTAATGATTCATAAGGCATAGTGAATTCCTCCTTAAGATAATAAATCTTTTCTTCACTATTCCCTGAATGATCAAAATAAAACAAACTGCCAGCACTAAACTAGTTATTCAGGAACAACGACAGTAGGAAAATCTATATACTTCTCAATGTGTTCAAAATATGGTTCAAACCAATTGATAAGAGTATCTTTTATAATCGAAACATCTTTTTTAAATTAAAGTTGTCCATCTTTCAGTTCTTCTTGTCCCTATTTCAGTTCTAGGAACCCTATTTTCAGTCCATCCTGTCCCTCTTTGAATTCTAGGAATTCTTCTTTCAGATGGTCGTGTCCCTCTTTCAGTTCTTTTAATTCAATTTGAATTAGTTTCAAAGTTTCTTCCATCCGGCTTCACCTCATTGGTCAATATATTAGAACACGGTTACATATAAAATTCTGTTCAGATGGGGTGTATAGGTTAAAAGAGAAATCTATTTTTCATAGTGTAAGATAAGGACTTTGAACCAACTTGTGAAATGAAAGATGAAAGTAGTATAGATTTGGTTGAGTACAAGAAGAGTTTGTGGTTTTGGGTCATGGAAATTCTATCTAGAGGACTTAAAATCGGAGAAGGTATGAAGAAAATGAAGATGAGTTCTCAAACAAAAGTGCATATAGTTTTTGGAAAAATAACCAAAAAAACAGTAGCAGTTTAAAATACCTTACTGTCTGTTCAGTCGTTCAATCTCAGTTTCTACTTAATAGACTCGTTTGTTTAAAACTTCAGTTTTAGCATCAAGATGTTCAACAATTTTGCCTGTGTACAACCCCAGGCTAGCGATAAGATTCTTTTGTAATTTTTCTTGACCGATTTCGAGTCTTTTCTGACATTCTTTCAAATCATTTAAGTCTGCACGCATACCTTTTAAATCTTTCATATATTCACGCATATTTTTCAGTTCATTGATATCCGCACGCATGTCCTTCAGCTCATTGATGTCTACACGCATGTCTTTCAGATTACTGACGTCTGCACGCATAACTTTCATTTCATTCAATATTTGTTTTAGTATCTGATCCATAGATTTCCCTCCCGTTCAATTGATCTTGTTCCAGATTAACAATGGAATCATGGTCTGTATGAAATTTTTAATTTAGCAAAATGACACTAATTACTCCTTCGACGAATTTAATTCATTTTTTTCTAAAACATATACGCGCTTGTCCATTTCCGTTAATCTGTTATTCAAATAATCAAATTTCAAAATCTGTTTTCTTTTTATTCACTTCTAGATTTGCAATTACATCTTCAGTTTGAGCCATTTCAATACGATCAACCGTTGTTTTTACTTCTTGAACGTCCGTCTTTACTTCATTGAGATCTTTTTGAACTTTTGCTAAATCATTTTTTACGTCGCTGAGATCTTTTTGCATTGACATTAATATATCTAGTATTTGTTTTTCCACTCCTTTTTACCTCCTTGGGTATTATTATAGTGCATCTTTAAATTTCTGTCTCTCTCCTGAAACATAGTGTTAATTCAATTTTTTATAACTAATCGGCAAAATTGAAGTAAGCTATTTTGAACTAATAATCCTCTTAATGTCGATGCTCAGATTAAAATTCTTGAAGCGGAATTTGTGGTAGTAATTGTTGAAGCCCGATGTGTATTGCCCAAGCTTTGATGTGTAGTTGGTCAATAAAGTCCTAAATGTGGTTGATATATTCGGAAAAGTAGTCGATTTTCCTTCAGCAGCCCTCTTATACTTAGCATTAAACAATGAACTTCGTAAACCAGGCAATATACTTTGCACCCCAAATGAACAGTGCTTGTGCTAAGAGCGTGCCGAATAATCTGGAAGTGACCATCATGAGAGACATGCTTTTCAGTTTATTGTAGCTTCCCCTTTGATTGACTACATCGTCGGCCATGACGGATAGCTTGGGATCGATAAAGATAACCAATAGGATTGTTGCAATCCCATTAATCAAGCCTGAAGCCATTGTAGAGGTTATAGCTCTTTCAGGCGCTAGCAGAGACGCAAAAAGCGCAGACAAAACACCGATCGTGTAGATGGCAGTGATGAACATATTCACAATAAAAAGCCTTACCGGTATATCTTTAATATTTGTGTCCTTTAAGTAAGTAAACCTAGGCAGTGTCAAATGTGTTAACCCGCGCTTGATGTATTTTATTGAAAGAATTCGTTTCATAAAAGAGGGTACGGATCCTTTCTCTTCTGATAAATAGACGATTGCTCGCGAAAATAAAGCTATAAATGTGGGCAGCAGGATCATTCCGAAAGCCGTTCCCAATGTTGATGCCCCTATAACTATGCGAAATTGAGTTTCTACAAACTCCAAGGTATTCTCTATCGGAGCATTATCGATCAGACTGCCTGTGAACGGTTGCTGCATCATATTGGCAAGTCTTGAAACAATGACCATAATGTTAAAAAGCGATAAAGCCGACGCAATCATTTTAACTCTAGCTCCTGACAATCTAACTGCATAAGCAAGGGTTTCAATTGAATGGATGATGAAAATAAAAAAGGCTATAAATAATAGGTTAAGAGTTATCAATTCCAAATCAGCACCACTTCCCAACAATTAATAACCTAATTTTACCATATGTATATTTTGAAAACATAGATTCTCTTTTCATATACTTAATCCACAATCCTAGCACCAAATTTGTCACAATTCAGACAAAATAATCCCCTCCCCACCCTGTCCTTTTCGCCTGTTCATCGATATATAGACAGTGAAAGGGCGGTGCAAAATAATGACAATTAAATCAGGGGTCATTGAAGGTTTTGAAAAATATTCGCAGTTCTGTTCGCTGAAGGAATTCAATCACCATTTGGAGATGTGGCTGGCTGTATTCAAGCATGATTTTTCTAAGGGAGAATTAGTAGGACTTAAGAGGCTAGCCAGATTTGCGGCCAAAATCCCGGGTGTAAGCAATGCGAAAATCGGGACCGTGCTAAAGGCTATCCATGAAGAATACAACGAACTTGGCATTTCCCGTTCCACTTTCAAAAGAATGATCATCAAAGCTAGCAATCTCGGAATTTTTACTGTGTATGAAACTGAACGTAATAACGGTTCACAATCCAGTAATCTCTATGTTTTCAATCGTTTTCCCAACGGTGAACCACCCAGGAAGGAAAAAATGAACCACCATAATAAAACTATCATTCCTTCTAAAACTAAAACTATTATTAATAATAAACGTGAAGAAACTGCCGACCGTCAAAAAATCACCATGCCAACAGAAGAGCATCTATTCGTAAGCGACAGAATCCCAAAATCCTTTATCGAATTGGCAAAATACTTCTTCCCAAGTGCAAAGGCTATCGAAGAATTCTGGAGAATGACAAAAATCGCAGCTTATAAGAACAACCAGGAGAACGAGACAGATACCATTCTGTCCGTCTCCCTCGATTCTTTCAGGCAGCTAGTCCGTAAAATGAAATCAACTGTGCAGGTGAAAAATCCCGCAGCCTACTACACTGGAATTCTCAATAAAAAGTTTCAGGAGATTTATTTCAGCGAGCTAATGGAGATGGGGTTTTAAAGAATAGGCTAGCATTTTTCTTTGTCGGTCAAAATAAATGCATCATTCTGTATAATTCCTGATGTGATGGACCTTGATCAGTGGCCAAATCTCTTTCCAATTCTTTTTAACCAACCGTGACTCATAAATGGCAGCACGTTCTGTTGTTTCGCTAAAAAAAGGTGTCGGTTTCAATTCCAAGTTAACGGCATCGTCTATTCCACAAGGAGCAGTAAGAACCAAATGATTTTCCTTGTCCAGCTTCACACCAAGAGCCGTTGCAGTCTCCGGGAACTTGGAAATCGCATCTTCAGATGAAGTATAAGGAGGAATCTGATTGACAACATGCATCCTTGCCTGGTTTTTAACGGACCATGGAATATCAGGCAATAGGCGTTTCAACTTTGTCTCTAATACCTTTTCATAGTCTTCATCAATATTTGAGGAGTCAAAATAAATAACATCTACATCAGGAGTCAAAGTTCGAAGCTTAAACCCGTGCAATGTATCCCAGATTTTCGAGCGCACAAACCCAGCACAAATCCACCAGTCAGGCAAATCCAGTTTTCTTGCAGCTCGTATAATCTCCATCATTGATTCATCGTTTTGGATTAACTTTTGAACATCTTCTTTGTTTCTCAGCAGAATAGGCACCCCCGACACACGAACATATATTCTTATTTTAGCACAATCAAAGGTTGAGGGAACATTTTCCTTTAGATAAATAGATGGTGATCAATAATCACCATCTCAGTCCATGAGAACGCAATAGAATTTCTTTTGTCTGTAAAAAGTGTACCTCCCCTCGCTATATTAGTCCTGGATGAGTTCTTCCCGCAAAACATCTCGCAAAAACGGGCTGGGTTCTCCTACGCTGTATAGCTGTAACTGATGCATTGCTCTGGTGCAGGCAGTATAGAAAACCCTTCTCAGGCTCTCATCTCCATATACATCCTCCGATGCATCATAAATGATGACTCCATCAAATTCGATCCCTTTGGACAGATACGATGGAATCACCACTACCCCTTGTTCATATTCAATCGAACCGCTCTTTATGAGTTTAATTCCATCAATGCCGGACAGCGACTTGTATGCTCTTAAACTTTCCTCAGCAGATTTACAAATGATTGCAATACTACGGTAACCATGACCTCGCAATTCCGCGACTTTGAAGGCAATGAAGCTGTGGAGTACTTGGTGATCTGCCAATTGCGTCAGCACTGGAAGTTCGCCCTCGCGTTCAAAAGGGATAATCCCTTCTCCATTAGCAGCGAGCCCTCTAGTAAATTCGATGATCGGTTTTGTGGACCGGTAGCGCTCCGTGCAATGTTGATCACTTCTGTTTCATTTGGTCCGTACGGACTTGTAAGTGTGTGAAAATCACCCGTTTCGCTGGCATGGGCAAAGATCGCCTGATTAAAGTCGCCCAGCACAGTCATCCTTGCCGCTGGAAACAAACGCTTCAAAAATTTGAATTGAAAAGGTGAGTAATCCTGTGCCTCATCAATCACGATGTGATTAATCGAATTGTTCGTCTGAAAGTCTAGAATTAGCTCTTCATAATCAGAAACGGAGTAGCATCTTCATAAAAAAGTTTCCCTTCGTCCACCATTTTTTCAGTTGATAAACAAATATCAGGCCACTCCTCTGGTACTTCCCCAGCCAGCCACTGGTTGATCCTGTTAGGCTATGTAAAAAGCTGCTTGTATATGCTCTTGATGTTAATGAAACGATACGCCTTAACCAGTTTCCGCATGGGCTTTAATTTCCGGCGAACAACCAAACGGGTAAAGTATGATTATTTGTATACGAAAAGAGCAGTATTTAACGTTTTGTACGTTTAAATACTGCTCTTTTTCTTGACACTCTGATGGTGTTTGTGTCTTCCATGCACTTCTTATAACCGGTTATAAGCATTCATTTTTTTCCGCAATATGCTTAACTGTTTCATCAATTGCTCGTACTCTTCATATTCAATATTGCAGAGCTTCAATTCTGTGGCAATTTTTTGCACAATTGCTTCTTTTTGTTTTAAGGCTTTGGGAAGAAGGCTAATACAGACTTTCCTTTCATCTACAGTCGAACGCTCCCGCTTCAGCCACCCATTGGCTTCCATTCTCTTGATCATCGGGGTTAAGGTTCCCGTGCCGAGGTTCAGCCTTTCGCCTAGCTCTTTAGCAGAAAGCCCATCCTTCTCCCACAACGCTAACAGGACCAAATATTGCGGATAGGTCAACCCGAAGCCATCGAGTGCTTTTGTATACAGTTTGTTAAACTGGCTTCCTGCATCATAGACAGCAAAACACAGCTGGTTTTCCAACGTTAAAAAATCGTCCAAGTGACTCATCCTTCACAATGCTTATAGTAATTGATCAAGATCAATCTTGATTTTTTCTGGCTCAGTAGTCGGAGCATAACGCTTAACCACCTGCCCATTGCCATCAACAAGGAACTTCGTGAAATTCCACTTTATATCCTTCGTAAGGAGTCCCCCTTTTTGTTCTTTCAAGAATGTAAAAAGAGGATCTGCTTCTGCACCGTTCACATTAATTTTCGCAAACATCGGGAAAGACACACCATAATTCAACTGGCAAAACTCAGTCGTCTCATCAATATTTTCATACTCCTGATTGTTGAACTGTCCGCAAGGGAATCCCAGAATCTCCAATCCTCGCTCCTGATATTGATCATACAGTTCTTGAAGCCCTTTAAATTGAGGAGTCAAACCGCACTTACTAGCAGTATTGACAATCAACATTGGTTTTCCTTCATAATCACTTAAAGATTGCTCCTGGCCATTTGTCTTCTTCACTGTAAAATCGTAAACAGTTTTCATTTATAGTTTCCTCCTCAGAATTTTAAATATATCGTGTACGATTAAATCGTATCAGACATTTAAATTTTGCGCAAAGAATAAGGTAAAAAATACTTACCACAAACAGAGGATAAAGGGGCTAAAAGTTAAATACATACAAGAGTTAAATATGATATTCTAATATTGGAAACATTTAACTATTATAGGTAGATCACGAATGAAATCTTATTTTTCCCGTATTGATATTAATAATGTCCTCCAACTGGTGTCTGTAGCCATTAACAATCTAAAATCCTAAATTGTGAAAAGGTGTAAAACATGAATTTTAATATGATAGTAGACGAACCGATACAAAAAAACTTTGAGAGAACCATTGAGAGAATAGCAGTCAGAGCAATCATTATGGCTAATAACCGTATTCTGCTAGTTCAATCCAATAGAGGAGATTTTAAATTTCCCGGAGGTGGATTAGAAATAAACGAAAGCCATGAGGAATGTCTAAAACGAGAAGTGAGAGAAGAAACCGGTTATATTCATTGTATTGTCAATAACAAGTTCGGCACAGTCATTGAAAGAAGAATGGACGAGTATATTACCAATGCAGTTTTTCAAATGACTTCACACTATTACCTTTGTAAATTGGCAACAGAAGAAAAACTCGCTCAACAATTGGATGAATACGAGGCGATACTAGATTTCACTCCAAAATGGGTTTCACTGGAGGATGCCATTAATCAAAATGAAAAATTAATTGAAAGATATGAGCAAAACAGCTGGTTGAAGCGAGAGACATTTGTATTAAGACAATTAGAGGACATGTTGAATAAGGAATGTATTTAGAGCACTGGTGAGCAGCTCTTCAGTTAATGATTAATTATCTGTTAGTCTGTGGAAAAAACGATGGCAACAGCGGCTGGTCTCAACAGATTATATCTGATGAGACCTTTTGTAATTATAAAGTTTCATTTTCCTTTTTTACTATTTAATTTCTTGGTAATACCTTCTTTCCTGTAATAAGTTCAAAATTTCTCATAAAAAACCAAATAAACCCCGCATAAAACCCTATTAAAGGATGTTTAAATGAAGCAGGCTTATTTTTTTCAAAATAAAAGTGGCCTACCCATGAGAAAACATAATGGATTACAGCAAAGATAATAGTTAAATATATATTTATGAGCAAGAATAGCCAGGCAATAAAAGCGAACAAAAAAGCCAAGTAGTGAAGTAACTGGTTCCATTTATTTTGATGTGCTTTTTGATATTGGATTAAGTCACTTCTTAATCGGTCATTCATTGGTCCACCTCTTTTTCTTTTACTCCCATATCGTTAAGAAAAGGAATCATTTTTATGGGTACCAATATACAATGAATTTCATGCGAATTATTTCTAATGGTCTATGTACATTTTGTAATCAGGAACAATGCGAAACACAGGCTTCAAGAAGAAGCTCTTTTTTTCCGGAATCCAGGGTTACAATCGTTAAGCTTGTACCGTGGATGAATGGCGGCTCCCATAAGTGTTTTAAGGAGGAATCCCGACACAACAAGTATAAAGTTTTAATCACAACGCCATGTGTAACAATCAGGACATTGCCATCTGTCACGGTCTTCTCCAGATTCTCAAAAAACACTAGCAGCCTTTGCTGTACCTGTAATAAGGTTTCCCCTCCAACGCTTTTATAGACTTCAGGCTCGTTCCAGTATGCGTCGAATTCTTCGGGGTACAGGGATTTAATTTCGTTCTCTGTTTTTCCCTGCCACGCTCCCAAGTCGATTTCCATTAGTCTTTCGTCGGTTAAAATGGGAATCGTCCGTTCCCCTTTTACCAGCCTGGCTGTTTCCAATGTTCTTCCGCTTGGAGATGAAATAATCTGGCGGAACTCCGTGTCCTGTAGCCTGGCTCCCAGTGAGCGGGCATCTTCTTTCCCTTTATCAGTAAGTGAAGAGTCCAGGCGGCCCTGGCTTCTTTTTTCTTTATTCCATTCTGTTTCGCCATGTCTGATTACATATAAATGAAGCATGTGTCACCCCGTGTAGTTAATTTCATGAAAATAGCCGCTGCAAACTGCTTTTATTTTATGCAGGATTTCTTTCGGAAAAACCGCAACGAAGCAGGTCGATGGACCAGAAGATTTTAATAGCGGAAGTGTTGAATCCACATTCTCTTCAGTAAATGAGGTATTCTCAAACAGAGTATTCAGCTCATGCAGAATTCCCTTGGAACCAACAGGAATCGTTACTACACCTTCCAAAGCGCAAACCTGTCTAAAAACAGACATTGGCACCACCTGTTCTTCCTTTGCCATTACCTCTTGCCCTACCAGCGGGGAGCCAATGACAGCAATGCAGGTTTGTGTGTCATAAGTCAGCGTATCGATTTTTTTATTTGCCATTCTTTTTGCCAGTACCGAAATACCAATAGCGGATTGGTTTAACGCAAAATTGCTTTCCGTGCTCCCTGTAATTTTGATGTCCATCTTTCCAAGATCACGCATTCCCTTTTCAATGCCTTGTAAAAGTTCTGCCCAGACTTCATCACCGCAGAAGTTCTGGACCACCACCGCAAAAGGTTCTGCACCGGCACTTATGCACTCCATGACAGCCACTCTGAATGAATAGTAGGCGACGGTTTTATACGGAACCTGTACCTCGTCACCATCCTTCATCCCAATGCTGCCGCTGTTGTCACTTGCTATCACAAGGTTTTCTTTTTCCGTTAAAGGAATCAATAAAAGATCTCTCACTTGCATGTTCCCTCCCAGCGATTCAGTCTTTAGTTTCGCTTATGCATGTCCCGAAAATGGAAGTTTGTGGCCAAGAGCTCTCGCGACCCTTGGCAAAACAACATAAGCAAGGATTGTATTTAAAACTGAACCGAGAAACAATGATGGCACAATGGCTATGTAAAAAGATTTTCCCATTATAATAATGAAGGGCAGCGGTGCGGCGAAGCTATTTCCCATGATAAAAAGTGCGCCTGCTGACCAGCGTTTGCCATTTTTATATAATACGCCGAATAGATAAACAAGCAAGGCCATTTCTCCAGCAACCAGGAAATGAAAAGGCCCGAGCGGCATTCCAGCAGCCATCGCAGATAGCAAATGACCGATTCCGCCGACAGCTGCTCCTGCAGGTCCTCCTAAAAGTCCTGCTGCCAGCAAGGCAGGCAAGGAATCTAAAGCCACACTTCCAATAACTGCAGGAATCTTGATGAAAGCGCCTGCAGCTGAAAGAGCGGTGAACATGGCAAACCAGGATAGTTTCCTATTCTTCACCCTGCGTTTCCTCCTTGCGTTTACCTTCCCTGAACACTTTAGCACTTCGTACATATCCCACATCCTGCAGATTGAGTCTGTAATTGATCACCCTGGCAAGAGCAAAGAAATAATCGGACAATCTATTCAAAAATTGCATAGCCGTTTCCGGAATTTCCGGGTCAGTTTTCACCAAAGAAACTACTAATCTTTCAGCCCTTCTTGTGACCGTGCGGGCCAAATGGATTGAAGCGGCAGCAGGGGCTCCTCCCGGTAATATAAATCTCTCGAGCTTCGGAGCTTCCACTATCAGCTCATCGATTTTCTTTTCAAGGTACTCAACTGATTCCTTTGTCAGTTTTAGCTCCCTGTTCTTCGTTACATTTGCTAAATCCCCTCCGCAGTCGAACAGCTCATGCTGGATTTTTTCAAGGTCACTAAGGATATCTGCAAAAATCTCTGGATCCAGCTGGGTAACCGCTTGACCGACAAAGCAGTTCACTTCATCCACAGTACCGTATGCTTCGACACGAATATCATCTTTTTCGACCCGGCCTCCGATAATGCTTGTTTTCCCTTTATCGCCTGTTCTCGTATATAGTCTCATGTCCATTCCCCTTTATTTTAGTGTTTGACTGATTCCATACCATATTACGTCAACCCGTTCAGCAGCAGATACTAGATCCTGGTAAACCCATCCTGTAGTGTCGCGCCACAATCGATCTTCAGCTGCTATGGGGACAATCCCTTTCGAGATGTCACTCCCGATCAGCACCAGTTTCCGCTGTCGGTCCTCACTTTCCCATTTAAGCCACTCCCGAACAAGCGACTGCCATTTTTCACGACTCTCATCGGCTGGTATACTCCGAGTCACTTGTCGAACCCACACTTCGACACCTTCCAAAATGGTGATTTTCTGGCTATTCAGCACCGGGATTTCGTCCTCTTTATAGGATGAATACCACGAATGCTCATGGTCATCTAAATGATATTGCTTCCTGACCCAGTTTGATTTGCCATTAAAGGCACCTCCTGTAACGAAATGCAACGTTCTCCCCTCCTTAACCCCTCTCTGCTCCAGATTAATTGATAGCCGCGGCCATACGGGGTGCTCCATTCCCAAAAACCTCTCACTTCAGGGGCATACATGGTCAATAAATAACGGATTACTCCTCCATGAGTAACGACTGCAGCTGTTTTAATTCTACCTTCAATCATATTAAGAGTGATTTTTTTCCAGGCGTTTTCCACTCGGTGGCTAAATTCATCAAAGGATTCCCCGTTTGGAGGAGATACCTTAAAAGGTTCAGAAAGCCAATTGTTATACAGGTCCTGATTCTTCAGCTGTTCATAGGTTTTTACTTCCCAATCTCCAAAATTCATTTCCCGTAGTTCATGCACAATTTCTGGTGATCTTTTAGGAAACAGGTTATAAGCAGTTTCCCTGCACCTGCCTAGATCACTAGTAAAAATCTGTTCAAAGCTGTCAGGGACCTCTGCAAAAACCTGTTCAGCCACCAAAGGTGAATCTGTCCATCCAAGATATGCCTTACGTTTATTTTCCTCTGTCATCCCATGGCGTAATAATGCAATAGCCACATTGTCATCCACAGTAAAACCTCCGTCAATTCGACACTGGCTCCAAGCGTATCCCCAGTCATTCCTCCAAACCACTCGATGGTTTTCTTCTTAAGGAACAGTACAATGAGAATGACTGCAAGGAGATAGCTGGCCATGCCAATATAAAAGTCGTTATAAAACAGTACCACGCCAAAACCAAGAAGGTAAAAAGGGTAAATCCATAACGTCCTTTTTGATGAAGCATTTTTAAACAATGATCCCAACCCTTCGTTTTTTGCAGGACTGACCGTAACGAGCAGAACCCCCATCACCATTCTGCTTAGAAAAGGAATAGCGGCTGCTAGCAAGTAGGTAGCACTCTGCAACATGACGGTAATTTCATAAAGAAAGAAAAATTTCGCACTTAACAGCACAAGGATAGACAAGACACCAAATGCCCCTGTTCTAGGATCTTTCATAATTTCTAATCGTTTTTCTTTATCACGATAGGAGAAAAAAGCATCACTTGTATCAATCCAGCCGTCAAGATGGATCCCTCCGGTTAAAAGAATCGGAGCAAGCCATAATACAAAAGCAGCGGTCAGAGCTGAAAACGGGGTCCACTCGACAATCGCATAAAGGATACTTGCATAAATGCCTCCATGCAGGAGCCCAAGTAAAGGAAATGTCTGGATAGCTCTTTCGAGATGCTTTCGATCCATCGGGAATTCAAACGGAATCGGGATCGTCGAGAAGAATTGCAGGTTAATCAGGAGACCCTTAAACCATCTCATGGCTGCTTCTCCACTGTTCCGAAATTTCCTTCAGCTTGTCCCAGTCGAGATATTTCATAAGATGGCCTGCCAGTTCATCGTACTTCTGGTCCTTCAGTCTGCTGATATACACCGGGTTTCGCACTGGCAATCCCTTGCCTTTGCGGATGCAATTCAGCCAGTGATTTCTCCATTCATCATTGTGAAAAAGATGATGCAAATAAGTACCGATGATGCGCCCATCCTTCCCATAAAACCCTTCCTGACTGCCATTATGCAACAACAGAAACGGCTGGCGTCCTCTGATTTCAGTTTCGCCAAGATGAATTTCATAACCTTTGACCGTCAGAGCCGTTCCTATGTCCTGAAGTAGCTCACCTTCTGTCCTTATGGTTGTTTTATCCTTTGAAAAGGTGGTGATAGCCGGAATGATCCCGAATCCATCTTCCTCGGAGGAAGCAGTTCCAGTATCACTCCCAAACGGGTCAATAAGCTTCTCGCCAAGCATTTGATAGCCTCCGCAAATCCCGACGATAATACCACCATTGTCAGCATAATCACGGAGCCAGCTGCCAATCCCGGACTTTTTTAAATATTGAAGGTCCTTGATTGTGCTTTTTGTGCCAGGAAGGATGACGGCATCAGGTTCACCGATTTCCGCAAGCGAACCGACCCAGCGTACCGACACGTCATGCTCATGATAGAAAGGCTCCACATCACTATAGTTTGAAATGTATGGTGGCTTGACCACGGCAATTTCAATTCCCGCCCTGTATGTGGATACGGGGATTGATAAGGAATCCTCTCCATCAATCATATGGTTTTCTAGAAATGGGAGGACACCGAGAACAGGAACCCCAGTCCTTGATTCCAGCCACTTAATTCCATCCTCGAACAAGGATTGGTCACCGCGGAATTTATTGATGATCAAACCTTTTATCCGCAGTTTTTCTTCGGGGGACATTAGCTCCAAAGTACCGATAATGCTGGCAAATACCCCGCCTCTGTCAATATCCGCAACCAGTACGGCCGGTACATCGGCGATTTCCGCTACCTTCATGTTGACAAGCTCACGGTCTTTCAAATTGATTTCTACAGGGCTGCCAGCACCCTCCATTACAATCATTTCGTAATCCTCGCCAAGCTTTTCAAAAGCGGAACGGATTGCTTCAAGTCCCCTTTCGTAAAAAATATCCCTGTATGCCTTTCCTGACAAGGAATTAGTCGCTTTCCCAAATAGAATCACTTCCGCTTCCTGGTCGGACCTCGGCTTTAGGAGAATCGGATTCATCCAAACCGTAGCCTCTGTCCTTGCTGCCTCTGCCTGGATTCCCTGGGCTCTGCCGATTTCTTTTCCATCAGATGTCACGTACGAGTTGTTAGACATATTTTGCGACTTAAACGGAACTACCCTAACACCCTCATTTGCATAGGCCCGGCAGATGGCTGTGGCAATCAGACTTTTCCCCACATCAGATGCTGTACCAAGAACCATTATTCCTTTCATGGAGAACCCTCTCCCTTCATCATAATCGGCACCCCAGTTTCAACCAAATAAGCATAATCTGCCTCTTTTACTAGAGCTTGGTGAAGCTCGCCCAAAACCTTTGAATAGGTATATACAAGCCGATCATCCGCTATCGCTTCACCAAGGACCTCATTGCTGACAACGATAAAAGCCCTTGTTTGCTGAGCGACTTGTTTCAGCTCATTCATGAGCTTTGTAACGATCATTTTCGGGAAGTCATTAGTTTCCCACTGCCCCTCTTTATAAAAAAACTCATTATTCAACAGTGTTGTCAGACAATCCAGCAGGACGATATCATTTCTTGTCAGAACCATTGAAAGCGGGGAAAGATTCCTGGGGATTTCCCAGGTTCTCCAATCTAACCCTCTGAGTTCACGGTCATGTTGGTGGCGCATGATTCTCGCATTCATTTCGTGATCACTTGGCTGCCCTGCAGCGACATAGTGCAGCTGGCCGGAATATTCAGCTTCCCATTTGCCTGCAAGGATTTCAGCAAAAGAACTTTTCCCGCTCCGGACACCGCCGCTGATAAAAATTAAAGACGACTGTCCAGCCATCCGTCCACCGCCTCCATCAACTTGTCGTTATCACCCGGTCCCTTAATGGCAAATCTCAGCCATTCCCCTTCAAGCCCAGGAAAGTTCACTGTATGCCTTGCGATGATGCCTCTGTTAAGCAGGTATTGCAGGAAAGAATACTGGTTACTAAGAGTCGGGTCCTTAAGTAGATAAAAATTAATCCTGGATGGAGAAACCAGCATTTCCCGGCTTTGATAAAAAAGGAAAAGACGCTGTCTTTCCTGTTCGATTAAGGTAATGGTTTCTTTTATGTAAGATTCACTCTCGAGGCACAATTCACCTGCCTTCAATGCAATTCCATTTGTGCTCCAGTGTGGCTGGAAAGCCGCAATCTTCCTGATGACAGCTGGATCTGCAAGCAAATAGCCAAGCCTCAGGCCAGGTATAGCAAACATTTTTGTCATCGATCTGATGATAAGTAAATTCGGGTATTCATTTATGCATTGGCTGATAGATTCGTAGTCTGCAAGGAAGTCGTAAAACGCCTCATCTACAATCAGCAAGCATTGTTGGCTTCTGCACTTCTCCAGCAAATGGAGAATAATGGACTTTGAATAGTAAGCGCCGGTGGGATTACTGGGATTGCAAAGAAATAAAGCATCTGCTTTCTTTAGCTTTGCATCTAAATCATCATCCATCCATGCCCAGGTATCTGGAATCTGGTGATACTGTACCTGACAGCCACTTACCCTGCATGCTTCTTCATATTCCGAAAAAGCAGGCTGGACAATCACCGCCTGATTTCCAGCTAGCATCCGGCCAATCAGTGAAATGACTTCAGCAGCCCCATTCCCAAGGAGAACATTGCTTTCCTGCAATCCTTCCCTTTCGGCGATCTTTCTTTTCAGAATTGTTCCGTGTGGATCTGGATATTCAGTAACCGCCTCAAGGAGCTTGCCCCAATTCTCTTTCAACACAGGAGGCGGACCGAGTGGATTAATATTGGCACTGAAATCCAGTTTTTCTTTTGGAACTGGCAGATTCATTGCTTCATATAAAAAGTGTGGATTGGCACCATGAGACGGCCATTTCATAGAGAATCCCCCCAAGCCACAGCACTGCTAAAAAGAGCGGAACAGTTGATGTGACAATTTTGTTTGCTGCTACAATATGATTTTTCTCAAGGGTAACAAGTGGTTCACCCATCGTGGCGCGTTCAGAAATGACACCTTTATAATAATTTATGCCTCCGAGCTGGACACCCAGTATGGCAGCCACAGCAGCCTCTCCCCATCCGCTGTTTGGGCTCGGGTGCTCTTTGGCATCGCGCCTGACCATCTTCAAGGCGGCCATTCTTGTGGTAAAAAGCGGGCGATTCGCAGTGATCATACAAAATGAAGTAATCCTGCTTGGCACCCAATTTACCAGATCATCTAGTATCGCTGATGCCCAGCCAAAATCAAAATACTTTTCACTTTTATAACCGACCATCGAATCACAGGTATTGATTGCCCGATACAAAAGCGCAAACGGAGCTCCTCCAATCACTGCCCAGAAAATCGGGGCGGTAATGCCATCGCTCGTGTTTTCGGCTACCGTTTCGACAGCAGCACGGACAATTTCCGGTTCCTTAAGCCGCTCTGTGTCGCGGCCAACAATCCAGGAGAGCTTATGCCTAGCCTCTTCCAAATCATTTTCTAAAAGTGGATAATAGACCGATAGCCCTGCTTCCTTCAGGCTTTTTTGGGCAATGGCAGTGGAAATCAGCACAGCTTCCATGAGGATTCCCGCTAATGGATGCAGGGTGTAAAATAACGATGTAACCAGGAGGGCGATGCTTCCGACAATCAGAAGGACGGCAGCGGCCATTGCCACTCCTTTAGCTTTTCTGCCGCTGCCTCTATTCAATCGCCTGTCTAACTTGAAGATTAGTGTTCCCATCCATTTCACCGGATGCGGCCAGTCTGGCGGATCACCAACAAACCAATCAAGGATGACAGCAAGTGTCACGGCGATAAGATGGTTCAGAATCATATCTTCACCCTTTTCTTGCTGTTCCTGATTGCTTCTGCTGTACATTCATGCACTCCCTTGCCTATGATCCTCCCCAGAGGAGTAATCGTGCCGGCGTAATCCAGCTTTTGCCCGCAGTGGGTGGATGCAATCAGAATGCTGTCCGTGGAAGTACCTGTGGCCACCGTTCCTGACAAGCGGTCCCTGATTTCCAAATCATGCAGGGTCTTTGTCTTCGCTTCAGTAGCCGTCATAATACTCTGGATGAAAGCTTCCTCGGTCAGTTCCCCGCTGATGAAAATCCATATATTAATGGTTCCTGGTGACATGTCATCTGAATAATACTCGCTGCTTTTTGAGGCGTCCACCGCATTTCCGGTACCTGCCGTAACAACAATAAAGACTGAGAACCCTTCTTCCTGATATTGCTTATAACATACATCCTCCAGCATCACGGCAGTCATCATCCCAACCGTTTCACCAGGCTCGAATCCCTGTCCCTTCAGATAATGGATCATTTCTTTCCGGTGGTCACTGCAATCATAACCCTTGTCCACATGCCGGTTCACGAAGGTCCTGTACCAGCCGGTTCCCGCTCCGACAACTCCCGAAGACATCGTTTTTAATGGAATAGGAGAATTCAGGACAACGAAATCTCCCGTCATTTTGAGATGGCTTTCTCCTATTTCCACTTGTTCTGCATCGTCTGAGCAAGCTGCAGGAACTCTTCTCATTTCCTGTGCGGCTACCTTGGAATGAATCTGTTTTTGAATGCTTGTCTGCAAGTTATGAGAGTTCACCTTATTATTTAAAAACATCCGGGTAAACCGCTTTTGCAAGCTCTTCTACTCCTTCTGTCAGCCTCGGGCCAGTTCGCGTCACCTTGTCTGAATGAACATCGACTACGCGGTTTTCCTTGACCGCCGTAATCTTGTCCCAGCCTTCACGGCTTGTTACATTTTTCACCGGCTCAGGTGTATAATAACCGTGCGTCGTGATAATTACCTCAGGATTTCTTTTAATAATGGCCTCTGAATCCAGCTTAGGCCATCCCTCTTCTGTAACAGTGTTTTCCGCATTAATGATCTGCAGCATTTCGTCAATGAAGGTATTCTTGCCAGCTGCATAAACTTCAGGCGCAGGCGATACTTCAACAAATACTGATTTTCTGTCTTCCTCTTTTATTTCCTGTGCTTTTGTTTTGATCTCTTCAATTTTTTTCTTCATGTCCGCTATCATAACATCGGCTTTTTCCTTTTGACCTGACGCTGTACCAATCATGCTGATTGATTCATATACTTCATCGAAAGTTGTCGCGTCATTAACGACAAGCACAGTAATTCCTGTATCTTTAAGCTGCTGAAGTCCAGCTTCAGACGAATGCGCACTAGAAGCATGGGCAAGAACCAAATCAGGCTTTAAAGAAATGATTTTCTCGAGATTGAACTCCATGCCGCCAATCTTCTCTTTCTCGGCCACTTCTTCAGGGAAATTATCAAATTCAGAAACTCCGACAATCTGTTCATCCAGACCCAATCCGTAGGCAATTTCCGTATTGCTTGGAATCAGGGAAACGATTTTTTCTGGTTTCGATTCAATGGTCACTTCCTGCCCTGTTCCATCCTTAATGGTGACAGGGAATTTCGCTTCTGCCTGCTGGGCCGTCTCAGTTTTCTTTGTCTCCTCCGCGTTTGACTGGTCAGCATTGCTGCCGCAACCAGCCAAAGCACCAATCGTTAACAATAAAGCAAATAAAAATGCATTCAACTTCTTCATTTGTCATTCCTCCGAATTATCTTTTTAAGGTTTGTACTCAAATTCTTTGCACAACAAAAAACATGTCTATGAAACTAAAAAAACACCTCCATTTTACCCATGGAGATGTTTGTGCCGGTTCTTCCTATAAAAAGCCAGAATCGTTCCCAAACACCTCCTATCCTCGTAGGTTGTGGCGCGAAGAATCAGGCAGGTCTCCTGGCTTCTGGTCATTGCTATCAAGCGCCTTCCCATACAAAAAGTACAGTGGCATCAAGCTTGAAGCTCCCAGTTACAGTGGCGGGACCGCGTTGGAATTTCACCAACTTCCCTATTAAGTCTCTAAACTACTAACTCGTTTAGAAGACACCAAATTCTTTATGTATTAAATTTTCCGCTGAATCCAATTATACACAATTACTGTCGATAGAAGTAATAATTTGTATAAATTAGCTAAAATTTAATTCCTTAAGTACAATTTTGTGATTTTTTCATTTTCTAGAAAGCTTTGAAAAAAACAGACAGGGTACAGTTTATAGCTACTGTCTGTTTTAATTTTCCACTCAGCAGATTTTTAGCGATTTTTCTTCATTAGGGTCGCTACTTCTAAATGATCTTGACCTGCAATTTTTTCTAGATTTTGAATAATTATCTCTTGCCTTTCCAGTGAATGATTTTGACTTAGTTTAGCCTTTGCCTCAATTTTAGTAATGGCTATTTTAAACGCAACAATGCCCTTACTCAATCCTTCAATATAGTCGGTGTCTACCTTTTTCAAATTGTAAGGACTATCTGGCTTTTCATATTTAGTGACCATCTCATCCAAGGAATCAAATAGTACCTTTTCATCTTCAATTATGTCCACTTTCCCGTATACATGGACGGACACATAATTCCACGTAGGCACCGCATTAGTTGTTTCATACCAAGAAGGTGAAATATAACAGTGAGGACCCTGGAAAACCACAAGAGCCAATTGATTCCCAATATCCTTCCACTGCCCATTAGCCCTGGCAAAATGGCCATATAAAGCATTTTCATCTTTCTTTAGAATCAGCGGCAAATGAGTTGCATAAGGTTCTCCCATATGTGTCGAGTATAGAGTTACAAAACTATACTTTTCAATAAACTCATATATCTGTTCCATATCATCGATTTTAAAATGTTTGGGTATATACATAAATCTTCTCACCTTCAAAGGATTAGATGACCATATATTTTTATCACACATATATATGCAGAAAAACCAGGAGGTATCCCCTATACTCTCCCAAACTCATCATTAAAAAAGAAAGCACTAAATCATTCACCGTTAGTAAAAATTCGACATGAACATCGCTTACCTTTCATTATTACAGCAAATTATTTCTCCATTCTTTATTAGAAAAGAAAAAAGCGCAAGGTACGTTATATACTCCCCCTGCGCTTCTAAAGTAAATTTTTCTATAAAATTAAAATTTTTTAACTTCCTCATTCCAAGGATTTCTGGTTAATTTCGGTCCAATTTTTGTTTTTAAAAGGAAGGAACCTGAATCCCTAGTATACTCCTTTAAAGAAAAACCGCCAGCTGGTGTTTCAACTTGGACATCGATTCTTACATTACTTCTTTCCAGCCTTTCAACCATAGCGACAGCATCTGCTATTGGAAGTGGTTGGTGTGCCCGGATTATAAGGTCTAAGTCACTTTCGGATGTGACTGTTACCACACCGCTGGCAAGCTCGAATCCAACGCTGCCCCCCGGTCCCCAGGAGATCTCGTAATTTCGAAAAATAGATGCTGCCATGTCTAGAGCTGAGAAAACATCAGCCTGCTTATCCTCCCACATTTTCTTTGATGTGAGTTGTTCTGGTTTAATTTGCCGAATCACTTTTCTTTCTTCAAGGAATGCGCCAAATCTTTGATTTCTATTTCTCCCTCTTATCCCAACGGCTACCTGTCCCTCTGGTGCATGGACACGGCGAACCACGACAAATGGAGTATTTTCAAGTGAATGGACCGCCCATTCCGGAATCTCTGTATGGCTTATTAAATCCTTTTTATCGATCTCCAGCAAGTCATGTGTTTCTAGTTCCATTGCTCAGCCAGCTTCTCTCTCACCAATATGGAGGCTTCCCTTCCGCCTTGTCTGGCAAAAGCAGAAGTAAGTCTGCTGCTTAAATCTCTCTGTTTGTTTTCTATGTCCTCAATAGCTTCTGTTAACTTACTGAAAACCCTTAAAATGTCTTCTTCTGCTGGTTCATCGGCATTTACTCCATCCAGCAGACTATGAAGAGCACCGAGTTTTTCAAAGGAACGTATGTCATAAGCCATCGCAGGTACCTTTTTTGTTGCTTCTTCAAGCTCCTCAATCGTTCGCATCGTGATCCGGGCTGCTGATTGCTTTGACATCACATGAACATTGACACCCTCGTCATCTAGAGCAATCAGCCTGTTTGCCTGCAATCCATGTGATAGAAAAGCGCCTGATATTGCCTTTCCAGGAATGAATGCAATGACGGGATGCCCTGCTAATCTTGCTGTTGCATAAGCATCGACGGCTGCTGCACATGCCTGGTGGATTCCTAACAGTTCTTCTCTGTATCCATATGCCTGGCTTGGCACATCGACAACAGCGATTATTGCCCTCTTCTCTTTAAACCGATCTTCTTCGATCACTTCACGTATATGCTTTGCAAGCATCCATCCTTGTTCAATACCAAATTCACCAGACCTTGCTCTTGGAAAGCGGCTCGTTTCATCGGGTACTATTGCCAGGAAGCGCGCAGCCCGATTTCCGATAACCGAATCAGCACAAAGCACTGATGGTATTTCCCCGATGTTCTCAGCACCTGCAGTTAACTGCTTAAACCATTTATGTCCTCTTGATAATTGTCCATGGACTGGACTTTCATCATAGCAAGGAACCTTTAACTTCTGAATCGCCCCTTCTGACTGATTCCAAAGCTGTCGTGCATTTTCAGGTGTTAAAGTTTCAGTGGTATTAACAGCTTCTAAGAAGGAGAGATATCGATCAACCTGTGCACTTTTTGGTGTATCATCCTTGCCCAGTGAGATAGCTTGGATGATAGATTGCTGGATGCTCTTGATATCATCCTCAACAAGGTAATCAGCAAAACCGGCTGCTTCCCTCTGCTTGCCGCCTATAGTATTCCAGATCAGCTGGCGGTCCATCGAGTCAAATTCCTCTATTCCTGCTTCCTGCTCGATTACTTCCGGCCCATTTAATCCTAATCGAGCTTCACGGGTCATGATGATCTTGCTGCACAATCCAGCTGTTATTGACATGCCGCCAAAGGCTCCGATTTTTCCGGGAATGATTCCAATCACAGGAACATATTCCCTTAGTGCAACAATAGCCGCACCAATTTCAGCTATAGACAGTAATCCATAGTTTGCTTCCTGAAGCCTGACTCCGCCAGTGTCAAATATTAATACTGGATATAAGCTATTCCCCGATTTATTTTCCTCCAATGCAAGCTCAAGTGCTCCTGCAATCTTAGCCCCTGAGACTTCACCAATTCCACCGCCCTGAAATTTCCCTTCTATTGAAATTACAAGCAAAGAATGATTGTTCAATTCTCCACGGGCAATGATAACGCCATCATCACTTTGCGGTACAATGCCCTGGGGTTCCAGGTGGGGAGACTCAATTCCGGAAAATGGATCAAGCAGTTCTCTAAAAGTATTGGGAGTCAATAACAGACGGGCCCGTTCACGACCTCCACATTCAGTGAAGCTATTTTTTAATGTATCCAGCATCATGAGCCACCTCCAAAGCTTGTGCCAATCTCAATGAGACGACCCCAGGAGTTGCACCGAAATCGTTGATCAAGATGCTTGCCGAAACGTCATTCTGGGCAAAAAACCTCTCCAGGACCCTCTTCCATGTTTCGTTAAAACCTGTAGTCCCTGTCCTTACAGTCACCTCAGCAAACCCGCGATCAGATGGATCTATAACGATTTCAAGATCACCTGAACCGACGACACCAATATGTGCCTGAGTCTGAAGGAATTTTGATGCAGGATATTTAAAATTTAATTTTTCCATGTGCCAGTCCTCCGTTTAATAATTTAAAAGCAGTTGCTGCTTTTGAGTCATTTGAGTCCTGCTTTGTTGAAAAAAATCAAGGAATAGTGCTGCAGCAAGCAAGTCTGCACTACCGCCCGGGGAAGCATTGTACTTGCGCATGGATTGGTCAAGCCTTCCTAAAAGCTTCCACCCTTGCTTAGTCGATACGCCGCCAGAAGCCAGGATTTCCGCGGCAAGACTCTTAGTACAGCTCAGCGCCTCAGCGCCTCCGCGATGTAAAATGCACGTATCATCAACACTCGCCATCAGTGCGACCAGAGCGTTTATCCTGCAATGATTCTCCTCGATACCTCTGTTTCTCGAGGTAAACAGCTCGGGCAATGCGACTTTGATTAAATGAGGAAAACCCTGCTGGGCCTCACCCTTTGCACCATTTACCCCGTATCTATCCTTCGCGCGCTTCCCATTTGTCATCTGTTCAGTCAGATTCCTGTCTGAAAAGCGGGCAAGCTCTCCCGCAGTGAAAGCGATCTTGTTGAGCGAAGAACCGTCAGGATTCATTGCTATACTCGAGACAAGCAGGCCAAGTGCCCATATTGCCCCTTTATGCGTGTTGATGCCTCCTGTAGCCTCTAACATTTCAAATTCTCCCCGACGTCCGATTGCAGCAATTTCTTCCCGAAGTTCCTGTGAGAGATCATGTTTAAAGCTTGCCTCTGCAATCCCCCTGAAGGTTGGCTCCAAGGCTTCTGCTGATTGAATCATCGTTTTAAATGTCATATCAGAATGTGAGCCGGAATTATCTTTATCGACAAGTCCTGGTTTAGGAGTTAGCTCAGCTTCTTCTATAAGCGATTTGACAGCCAAGTTTGCAAGATGCAGACTGAATTCCTGTTTCTCCAAAAACATTCCTGAGTCTCTCTTACCAGCTTCTGAATTTAGCAGGTGGCTCATACAATCCCTCCGACCATTCCACAAGCTCTTCAACATTTTTTGCGGCAAGCAAGGATCGCGTTGCATCCGTTCTTCTGATTCCCAGATCTTCAGGCAGGGCAACCAATCCTTCTCTTCTTAACTTGTCTGTTTTTTTAGGATTATGTTCAAGGCCAATCGGGGTGACACCCGCAATTGCCGCAATTGCCTGGCGTCGCTCCTCCATACTGCTTGCTTTATATAAGTAGGCAATTCCTTCCTCTGTGACAATATGAGTGACATCTTCTCCATAAATCATCACAGGTGCAGTTGCCAGTGCTGCGTCTTTCTTCACATTCACAGCGTCCAATGACTCAACAAACACTGGTTTGTTGCCGTTCTGGAATGTCTCAACTACCTGGACAACCAGTTTTCTCCCTCGTGCCAGTGGATCATCGCTCGTCATCATGTCGAGCCACGCTTGGGAGGAATGGCGTCTTCCGCCTGGATCATGTCCCATATTTGGCGCGCCTCCGAAGCCTGCAAGCCTACCGCTCGTTACGGTCGAAGAATTTCCCGCACCATCTATTTGCAGACTGGAGCCGACAAACAGATCGACGGCATATTGTCCGGCTAACTGGCATAAAGTCCGATTTGAACGCAAGCTTCCGTCATGTCCTGTGAAAAACACATCTCTCCTTGCCGCAACATACTTTTCCATTCCGACTTCCCCGCCAAAGCAATGTACGCTCTCTACCCACCCGCTCTCAATCGCAGGGATTAGCGTTGGATGGGGATTTAATGTCCAGTGTTTGCAGATTTTACCCTTTAGTCCAAGGGATTCACCATACGTCGGTAAAAGAAGTTCAATTGCAGCCGTATTATAGCCAATTCCGTGATTAAGCGATTGCACTTGATGCTTTTCATAAATACCGCGGATCACCATCATTGCCTGGAGTATTTGAATATCCGAAATATGTCTCGGGTCCCTGGTGAAAAGTGGCTCAAGCTGGTACGGCTTGTCGGCTACGACGACAAAGTCGACCCAGGAACCAGGTATATCGACACGTGGCAGTTCATCAACCAGTTCATTGACCTGGGCAATGACGATCCCATCACGGAAGGCTGTTGCTTCCACGAGTGTCGGAGTTTCCTCAGTATTCGGACCGGTGTATAAATTCCCCGATGCGTCAGCCTTATCCGCCGCAACCAATGCAACCGAGGGAATCAAGTCGACAAACAGCCTCCCATACAGCTCAACGTACGTATGAATTTCTCCCATGGTAAGTTTTCCATCTTCAAGCATCTGGGCAATTCTAAGGCTCTGGGGGCCTGCATATGAAAAATCCACTTTTTTTGCAATACCCGACTCAAACAAATCCAAATGCTCCGGCCGGGAGATACTCGACATAATCATATGTAAATCGTGCACTTTTTGAGGACTTACCATGGCAAGGGCAGTTGATAGGAAGGAAGCCTGCTTTTGATTGTTTCCCTCCAGGACGACTCGGTCACCAGGCATGATTAATTGTTCCAGAGCCTCGACGATTTTGTCTGTCGGAATGATTCGGCTGGATGTAATATTTTTCAAGTTTTCGATCCTTTTTTCTTTCGCTTCTAATCGAGTTTTCCATGAACGTTGTTTAATAGCCTGCATTGTTGCAACCCCTTTCATTTTTCGATTAATAAATCTAAGACTGTATGGAAGTGTAACGTTTACCTAAAAACAAACAATTTTTAAATCCATTTTCTTCAACTGAAACTGAACGTGCACCAGGCAATGCTCTTTTTGCTAAAGTTGTAAGAACATTCCCTGGAGGCATTTCAATAAATAGCCGTGTTCCAAATTCGCAAAGGATGGTGGAAATATCATGCCATTTCACTGGATGAGATACATTGAATGCCAGATCGTCCCTTATTTGTTCAGCAGATCTTAGAAGCCTGGCCGTCCGGTTGCATGCATAGGGAACCTCCGGGGAATGCATATGAATTCCTGAAAGTTCTTCTTCCAGGGCATGCGAAACAGTTTCGAGAATGGGACAATGTGATGGAATGCTGACATTAAGCAGTTCAGCTGTTCTGGCGCCTTTTTTCCTTGCCTGATCAATGACCCTGTTTATTCCCTCCAGCGAACCGGAAACGGTTATTTGATCTGAAGCATTAATATTCGCAGCATAAACAGGATCCTTTTCAGTAAAACAAGAAGCTGTAATCTCTTTTACAGTTCGCGCATCAGTTCCTGTCACTACTCCCATTCCGTAACCGGATGGAAAAGCCTGCTCCATTAACCGGCCTCTTAGCCTGACTAGTTTGAGCGCATCTGCAAATTCAATGGTCTTGCTGGTGACAGCGGCACTAAACGCGCCAACAGAATGGCCGGCCACTATATCAGGTCTGACACCCTCGGATTCAAATGCTCTTGCAACAGCAACCGAGGCGATAAGAAGAGAAAGCTGAACAGCTACAGTCGATTCAAGGGATTCCTTTGAATCCAGGCAATCGATTTCTCCGTCCAGGATTTCCCTTGCTTCATTCAACACCTGTTGAACCGCGGGGTGTTTCGGAAGTGTATGCAGCATCCACGGCTTTTGCGAACCTTGGCCGGGAAATAAGTATGCTATTTTCATATTTCTCACCCCATTAGCCTATTTACCTAGTTTTTTCTGCATGCTGATAATAACATCCTGGTTATGGCGAGCCAGAAGGTCTGCGGCATCGGAAATTTTTTCGTCATGCAACAGTTCGACCAACATTTCGTGCTCTCTTATTGATTTTTCGATGTTTCCTTGATTTGTGAATGAGATACTCTGGATTCTTAGGAGCGGCCAGCCCAATCGGGTATACATTGTTTTAATCGTTTCACTTTTGCTCATTTCCACAAGTGTCATATGGAAAGTGTGATTCAAATGAGTGTACTGATGGATTTCTGTGCTGGTTTTCATTTGTTCGAGAAGTGCAGACATTTTTTGAATGCCTTCTTCTTCTATCCCGTTTCTCCTGATCCGTTCGATTGCCATTGATTCAAGCATATTGCGGACTTCAAGGAGATCATAAATCTCATTCTCGGTGTATTCCTTGACTACTGCCCCTTTTCGTGGAATCCTTTCCACAAGCCCCTCAATTGATAAAAGGTAGATTGCCTCCCTTACAGGAGCCCTGCTAGTTCCATATTCTTCTGCATAAATATGTTCTACCAGTTTTTCTCCAGGTCCCAGCTCTCCTTTTATGATTTGCTCTGTAATATGTTCAGCGATGTGATTTGATAAGGCGTTCTGATTAATTTTTGATGAATTCATGACACTGTCTCCTTCTTTAAAAAAATTTGGTCGACTGTCGATTTTAATTATAGCGTCTCATTTTCAACAATTCAATATTTTAAGAAAATTTAAAAAACTATTTGACTTTGCTTTTCAGGCGATTTATTATGAGTTCTAAGAATACAGTCGACTGTAGATTCCAGTTTTTGCAAGCGCTTTCTTATTAGTTAACACTCCATCTTAGTCTAGACCCCAGGTTTTTTCTGTCTGTTTCCTTAGTCTCTGGTTAAAAAATTGAAAAGGGGATATGTTATGGTCATTTTTGGAGTCGCTTTGCTTGCCATCTGCTTTTTATCAGGAGTATTTTTCGGAGATCTTCTAGGTCTGATCCTTGGGATAGACTCCAATGTCGGCGGTGTTGGCTTTGCCATGCTGTTTCTTATTCTCCTGGTTGAGTATCTAAAAAAGAAAGACAAATTAAACAAGCAAACCCAGGAGGGCGTTGCATTTTGGAGCGGCATGTACATTCCGATAGTCATTGCTATGTCCGCCCAGCAGAATGTGGCTGGGGCTCTCGATGGCGGAATACTTGCCATTATCGCAGGTGTTGCAGCTGTTGTGATCAGTTGGGCAGTTGTTCCCCTTTTAAGCAAAGGCGGTTCTGTAAATGAGAGTATTGAAGGCAGCATTATAGGGGGTGATCAGAGTGTTGGAAATAGCAGGTAATCTATTTGCGAAAAATGGCTTGATTCTTGCATTTGCGATTGTAGGTTTAACAATGTATATCTCTTATTTTCTCTCTGATAAATTGACGAAAGGCCGTATACATGGTTCGGCAATTGCTATTGCCCTTGGCCTATTGCTCGCTTATGTAGGCGGAATTGTTTCAGGAGGAGAAAAAGGGCTCGCAGACCTGAGCATGTTCACAGGAATTGGGCTCATGGGCGGCGGGATGCTCCGTGACTTCGCCATTGTTGCAACAGCCTTTGGAGCAAACTTCAGCGAAATCAAAAAGGCAGGCTTCAACGGAGTATTATCCCTGTTTGTTGGAGTCGTTCTCTCCTTTGTTGTAGGAGTAATAGTAGCCCTTGCGTTTGGATATCGAGACGCAGTTAGCCTAACGACCATTGGGGCCGGGACAGCAACGTACATAGTTGGCCCTGTAACAGGAACTGCATTAGGTGCAAGCTCTGAAGTAATCACACTTAGTATTGCAGCCGGACTTGTTAAATCCATTTTGACGATGATTGGTACTCCTTTTATCGCGAAATATATTGGTTTGAACAACCCTCGTACCGCCATGGTTTACGGCGGAATCATGGGAACAACTAGCGGAGTGGCCGGTGGTCTGGCCGCTACAGATCCAAAACTGGTTCCATATGGAGCTGTAACTGCCACCTTTTATACAGGCTTGGGCTGCCTAATGGCACCATCAGTTTTATTTTTGATCACTAAAGTTATTTTCGCTTAGTCTCCTGAATAGCTTTTTGGGTTACTAAAAAAAAGACACCTCTTCCTGATGATATATTCTGGATGCGAGGTGTCTTTCTTTTATTGTCTCCCTGCAAAGAAAACTTTAACCTTTGATAAGAAAGGGACTCCTGTTTAGCAGAAAAGCGTAAGGATCAAAATAAGGTCCACTTGTTCCATATCTCCCATAAAAAATGAGTGAAATCCAGAATGTTATTAATCAATTTACTCAGCAGTACATTGATTAATCAGTTTACTCCAATAAATATTTAATGAAATGATTAAGAACAGGCCAGGTCCCTCGTGCTTCCAATCTAGCTCAACAGCATTGGATAGATGTTTCGCAAGTATTTCGGAATATCCCTTTCTTGGACACTAGCCATCTCCTTAAAAGTTACTCCTTGACCCAAAAGGAAATGAACCACTTCCCAACCAACGTAGTATGCTTCTCTTTCATGATTGGTGGTTCCATTCCCAAACGTGAACATTGTTACCGCTTTTGAAGACGCATCTTCTAAAAAAGGAAAAATCCCGTTTAGGATTTCCGTTCGGTTTTCTTTACAAGATTGAAGCCAACCTTTTTCACGCTCAATATATTGTTCATCTGGATGCCCTGGAACTAAAGATTTGCTTACCTGGGTTGCTAACCCTTCCTGCAAAATAGTAGATGCAATTGTTCGTTCCCACTCACCTGTCAGGTTCGCCGTTTGTGTATGGACTATATGTGTCAGTTCATGTGAAAGAAAGATATCTGAATCCCCGTTCTCAATTGGCAGACAAAGTGCCATACGTTTCTGATCAAAAGGAGCAACAAAAGGGTTATTTTCAAATCCCCCAACGAAATAAACGACGACTAAATCAATCTGCTCATCATAACCAAGCAATGCTTTAACTTTTGTCAGGTAATTTCTAACTTTCTCCTCATTGGGAGTCCAATCCTCAATAAATGATAAATGATCAGCATACCTTTCCCAAGCGGTATCCAGCAGATTTCTGGCCATCTTTTTTCCATCGTCTCCAGGAGGAACCGCTGCAAAATTATAATTCTCCTTCCAAAGAGCCCATCTTTGTTCTTCATCAATATCAGGTTTAGTTGCCAGAAGGTAAAATGTTAAAAACTTAGGCACTAAATTCAGCAATTCCACTTTATCCAATAAATGTCACCACCTACATACAATTTAATAAATGCTGGAACTATTAATACCATTATTCAGCTACTAACCTATTCAATAAGAAGTGCAAAAAGAAGCACAAGGTATGCCCATTCACTTCCCATTTCACCATTAATACTCCCCTGGCAGAACCTCATCCCCTCTGCATAAGATACAGGTTTTAACACTTTCAGCTAACTTATTTGCAGCTACCTGTCTATTAGTTTCGGGGTTCATTACACTCGCAGAATGAAAGTATTCATTCCACGTTGGAATGTTCCTGGAGAATCGACTAATTATTTGACGTATATTATCCTCTTTAACTTCCAACTCACTCCATGTTCTAATTTTCCCTATTATGTCTCGATAAGTTAAAAAATGGTCTGTGGTTAGTAACGCATAGAAAATATAAAATGCTACAGGGCTCAGACTCATTCTGAAACTACCTGGAAGAATCAATTCCCTTCCTTGATCTGATATTTTCAATAATATTTCTTTGCCTAAGGGTTGATATGACGAAAATTCGATTTCGCTAATTCTGTTTTCCATTCCATCCACATTTTTTTTGTAAAACATTCTCTCAAAAATATCTTCTTCTAACACCAAAACTTCTTTTCTATATTTATCTATCCTATCTTTTTCCAAATCAGAGTACAGGTTCTCCTCAATACTTCGAACTTCTAAAATAGATTCTTTAGCAATTCGAATACCGCAATTCACCATAAACATATTTGTAAGAAGGGTTTGTGTGTCATTTAAACCTTCTACATCTGAGCCATCAAGTGCTTTTTCAAAATGAAAAATGGCTTTTGCATATTCCTTGTTTCGATAATATAAAAACCCCAGCCGATAATTTGCAACAGGATGATCAGCCTGAATGCGGAGTGCTTTTTGCAGATATTTCTCCGCAATGTACGGATCAGGCTTTTCCGCCATCTTAAAATATTCAGCCTGAGAGACATACAGCTTCACGAGTTTTTTCTCAATTAAGTTAACATTAGTTCTATCCCTATTCTTCCTTGCTTCCCCTAATTCGTCCTTTAAGCGACTTTCTTCCTTGGCGGGATAAAAATCCCTCTCACCTACGCTCACTGCGAATCACCTCAATATATATGAAATTCCACTATATATTCAAAAATCCTTCTTTTGAACTGTGACACCGTGTCACACTACGCTTGCTAAACTTAGCTTACCAAAACAAAGGGAGCTGATTTTGTATGAAAAATAACATTCTGTTAGCAAGACATGGTTTGCAAAAGGAAGATGGCATTGGCTCATCTCAAGGAATTGCTGCACAAATATTAATCCGACTTTTGGAGGACCCTAGTTCATTGGAGAATGACTTAACAATGATGAACTCAATTCATGAGGCTAGCCGAGAAATAAAATCACCTGGTCCAGGAATGCTGGTCGATCCGCTGGGAGGAGATTTGCCGCTGACTGATTTTGATCCTTACATTCGTGGCATCGTTCGCTGGTTAAACGAGGTAGGTATTCATACCTTTGGTTCTTGTGATGGCCATGGTAACCGACCTGCACATATTTTTCTAAAAAAATTCCCGAACAGCAAGCAGATTGAAATCATAAAAGCTGCCGTCCCGGCTAGTGTGAATTGCAGAATTGACGGTAAGAATGTTCGCCTTGCTTATCCGCAAGATAATCAGATGCTACTTCTTGAGATGGCTGAAAATTTATATCAAGTTTATAATAATCCCGGCTACCTTAAAAATCTGCAAGCAGAAAATTTTAAAACTCAGTTAATTGAATGGCTTAACATTCCTGGAGCAAGTACAGACGAAAGAGCAATTCGTTTAATATTAAGAAATAAATTAAACCGCCTTGTAGACCACACGTTTATCGATAAAAAAGGAAACCTTCTCGGCTTTATGGAGTGTGGAACCGGTCCAACCATCCTTCTTTCGGCTCATATGGATACAGTAGAAGAGATTGTCCCTGATCGAAAAATAATCGAGGAAGGCACCATCTTAAGAAGCTCAGAAGGAATTCTTGGGGCAGATGACCGTGCAGGAATTGTATCTATACTTTCGATATTAAATAGAGTACGAAAGACAAATTTCAACGGAACTATAAAAGTGGCTTTTACGGTTGAAGAAGAGATTGGATGCCGCGGCTCAAGTGGAATAGACATGGATTTTATCGAGGATGTTGATGCAGCGATTGTTATTGATCGAAGAGGCAACAGAGATATCGTTACTTCAAATGCCGGATTTCCTTTCTGCCCTGATGAATTCGGTAGGCTGTTTGAACAGGCAGGAAAACTGTCAGGCATTGAAGATTGGCAAGTAACCCCAGGAGGAATCAGCGATGCTAAAGTGTTTGCCAATTATGACATCCCCTCTGTCAACCTGTCAGCCGGATATCAAAATGAGCATACTGACTTTGAAACGGTTGATTATTTAGCAACATTTGAGACTGTATTATTAGTTGAATCTTTGTTGCATAACAAGTTAATTCGATCAGAAAAAAATAGCCAATCAATTGAACTTTTATAATGTTAGAGTAGTTTATAAACATAAAGCATACCCTATTGGTATGCTTTATGTTTTACACAGGCTGCTCCACTTCAATCCCATAGTACTTAGCTAAATACTTATCTATCATATTCTCGACTTCATCGGTCGTCAGCATATCCAGAATCATAGCTCCGCCAACCACGTTCAAATACTTGTTGGCCTGAACGAAATGATCTCGCTTTATGCTGATGCCTTTGTTCTGCAATTTTATTATTGATTTTAGTATTCCTTTTGTGATGTTCGGATTTGATGTGAAGTTGCTCGAAAAGAACACGACACTTCTTGCTGAGAAGTCCTTTTCACAAAAGAAGTCTGTCAGCCAATAAGGATTTTCTCTATTGGATTCATCGTATGTCATATATCCAACCCACCATAAGCGTGCCAGGATATGAACGAACAGTGATCTTTTATTGCCGTTTTTGAAGAACATAGCGGTATTGATTCGTATATCATTTCCACTCTGCAATTCATTCTTCAGCCGATAAAAGGCGAAATCTCTAAACTGCAGGTGTGCCAATCCTGACCAAAGTCTTTCCTGGGTGGCTTGTGATACTGTTAAATGCTTTAATGCCTCATAGACTACTTTGACATTCTCTTTGTCACTTACTGAATAATCTTCATCTAAATTCATTATAGGCATTTCGAAAGAAATACTAGACTCTATTCCTCTTCCCTCTACTTTAAAATATTCATCGAACCAATGATGATTCTTTTTATAATAGTTTTCTTTATAGGCATCATAATTCGTCCTTAAATCCATTAAAGTTTCGTCTGAGATAAATTTAAGTTTCAATGTCATTCCTCCGCATGGTTGAGTTTTTCAATCTCTTCAAAGCTGGTTTTCAATGGTTTTCTCAAGACCATTTGAGCAGCCTTCAATGCAGAAAAAGTATCAGAACCAACGTCCTCGAGTTTATGATTGTTTTCATCGAAGATTTTATCTAGCACCTGGTACCATGTGTATTCTTCAAAGTCCCCTTGGCTATCTTTGATTTTAGAAAAAATATATACCAAAGCTGGCATAAAAACCGCTGACAAGATAGTATTTTTCAATCGAGAATTAGCATTTCCAGCATATTGATTATATTCATACTCCGGGAGTGCAATTGTTATATTGTTCGAATTTAAATCTACTTCCATAAACTCTTTCTTTTGAGATTTACTCACTGTAATAATAGAAGGTAAATTTAATAGCTCCGCATTATCCTCAAACAATGTCGTTTCAATCGCCTCGCCAATTCCAATGAAATTCCCTTTCTCAAACGTAATCGGAAAGCCTTTGTACCAGTCGCTCAATGAATTATTGGTATAATCCGTGATTCTATCTTTAGCGATGATAAAAGAGTGAATTTGGATTTTTCCTCTTAAATTACTCGAAGGAATCGAAATTTCCAATGAATCATGGAAAGATTCATATACTTGTCGAAAACTGGTTTGACCGCACTCAACATGGATTAAGAAAACTGCTTTCTGTTGTTGAATTAACTCTTTAACCCCATTGTTGTCCAGCTGGAAATGGGCGTTAATTTTCACTTCACCAAATGACTCAGCCACTTCAATTCCTGTTGAAAAAATGGAATCTATATAATCATCATTATTCATATAAAGCACAGGATATGGATATGCACTACTAATTTTCATACAGCTCCACCTCCATTACACAGTAATCCGAGTAGTCAATTTCCACATCAAGCATAAAGCTTTTATTCGCTTTAAGAGATTGCAAATAGATAGTATTAGCAGTATATTTCTCTACTAAAACCTCCGAGTTATCCGTTGCCGCCTTTTTGATTGGAAGATCATAATCACTTTGTTCCCCCATAACCTTAAATACCAGGCGACCGCTTGTCAGCGATTTTTGAGGAGTGACCATGAATCGGTATTTCCCATCATTCTTATCAACACATGCATACCTTTGTTGCATTTGGACCGGCTTCTTGCTTGGCTTACGTTCTCTCTTTTTGTCTTGATCTCCTGAATCATTTTCATCCAGTTTGTTATTCTCACCGGTTTCAGTTGAGCCGCCACCAGCATCTCCGCCTCCACTATGTTGACCAGTCCCGTTTCCACCCTGATCTCCTGTCGGCGTAATACCGAATTCACCTTTTAACTGTTCCTCTATTTCTTGCTCTTGCTCACCCTTTGTAACAGTCTTTTTCAGAGGGTCTTCCTTCTTCTTTTTAGAAACAAGCGATTTAATCGAAGATGTTAAGGATTCGGTCTTATTCTTGCCACTGTCTGAAAGCAAATTTTTATTTGGCAGGAAATCACTTAATCCAACCGCATCCATGCTATCTGTAATTTTCTCCTGGAATAGCTCGTTGACCGTCTTTCTTATATAGCTCCTCAAATCAGAATAAATCTTTTTAGCCAATTTCGGATCCTTCTCATATCTTTCAGGAGCCCATTCATTATGAGCAGGGTTCTCCATTTGCTTAAAAATGTTGTTCATATGGTTACCAGTGATCATCAGGATACCCGTAAAAGAAATGCTCCCACTAATATTCTTTTGCTCGAACAGACGCATGCCCGTTTTTCTCGTCATTAACACACGTCGATTCAAATCTTCTCCTTTGAACAAAAGCAGTTCTGCTTCGCCCTCTTCAAATGAAATACCATTCTTATATTGTTTTGCAGGGTATTTTAGTTTTATCGTTTTATCAGAGTTTAGGAGATTGAAATAGTTTTTCAGAATCTCGTTCTCCTCACTGCTCTCCAGGTCATGAATCAACTGTCCGAGATTTTCATGAGTGATTTCAAAATCATTAATTCTGACGACCAATTTCTTTTGAAAAATAGTAATGAAAAAATTATGTAAAACAGATTTTTTCACTTCACTTTCCCAATCCCCAACAGGTTCGAATGCAGACACATAAATATCCGTACCGGTCTCTTTACGAATAAATTGAGGATCAAGCTGGAAGGATCCAGGAATGGCAAGGGATTTTTCATTGTGTGTAAAGTAACCGTTACCTAATGTAATTTGATTTTCGTTTTTCTCGAAGGACATGATGTTGGCTACGCCAATATAAGATTCATATCCAGTAATATCATTAGATGAATAAAAAAGTGTCCTTAGATTCGAATTCAGGAAAGGAGCAGATTTCCCTATACCGAAGCTTCCGCCAGAGCTTTCACCTTTATTAGATGATCCTGCTTCTTTGACTAATGAGCTCCATGGACTGCCGATTTCACCATCACGTGCTCCCTCAAGCCCTTTAGTATTAAAGTCACTAATTCTAAGAAAGTTAATTTTGTCTGTGCCTAGCAGATTTAAAGCGTTTTCGATAAAATCTTCACTTTTCTTATTCCTGCCACTCCAAGTAGCTTCACATTTATGGAATACCTCAACAAGCTCTTCCTTCTCAGGAAAGTCATTAGTATTCATCTGGAATTGCGAAAACTCCACAATGACAGGACTCTTTGTATCCTTTACCGCATCAAGGGAGTTCTGGCAAACCTCCCTGGTCAATGATTCCAAAGCATTCCCTCTGAAAGTCTCAAGACCGGCATTATTTATTGAATTGATTAACCCACCAGTAGCAGCTGGAAAGTTCCAATAAGTATTCATTGTTAACCCCCCAATTTCCCTTCAACAACTCTAATGTAATATTATATGTTCTCTATATAAGCATTATATTCACACTATAAATTATTTTAACATATTGAGTAACACGAAATAGAAGTAATTTACATTTAGCAACGAATCCATATTTTGTATTGAGCTGCGCTTCTGATATCATTAACTACGAAAAATTTGTGGAGGAGAAGAAATGAAAAAACATGTTAAGGTAGTAGCTGCGGTTATTGAAAATGAGAAAGGTGAAATCTTATGTGCTCTTAGATCACATTCTATGTCTTTGCCGAATATGTGGGAATTTCCTGGTGGTAAAGTGGAGGAGAATGAAGATGTTTTTTTCCGCTCTCAAAAGAGAGATATCTGAAGAAATAAATTGCCAAATTAGCACAGATACAAATCCTTACATGGATATTGTTCATGAATACGAAACTTTTATTGTTTACTTGATTTCAATAAGGGCTAAAATTGTTCATAGAACACCAACAGCTACTGAACACTCGAAGTTAATATGGTTACGAAGAGAAAACCTTTTATCCCTGGTATGGGCTCCTGCTGATATTCCAACTGTAGAAAAGTTAATACAAGAAAAATAGCCTTCAAAAAGGAAGACTAAAAGTAAATATTCTCTCACTAAAAGTTTTTTACCCACATAATAAACTTGGGTTTGTTTCTCTCATACCAATCATTACAGACAAGATATTTTTCCTTATGTATAGTAACCGCTTTGCCCAATAACGGAAATATCCGTTCACAGTTCTTTGTTCAATTAGTGGACGGTCATATGTAACCTTTTTAAGCATCGGATGATTAATGTCGAATAAATTCTTGCAGTGTTTTGCATCCTGTAAAACTCGTACCTTTTCTGGACTTAGTAATTGGTTACGTATTATTTGCGCTAATTTTGTTCTTACCAATTCACCTATCTTCTCAGAACTTTCAACATATATAGAGTCAGGCAGCGAAATAGATTTGTTTGTTGTGCTTTCTTCCATCTTCTCGTGATCTCTAATCCATTTCTTCATATACTTGATCTTTTGTTCATTTGTTAGTCCATCCACTGAAGCTTCCAGCAATCTATTAAAGGTTATCTTAAATGTCTTTTTATCCATCATTTTTTCTCCCTAATTGTCTTTAACTACTCCTCAACATCAATCAAATAAATCCTTTCCCTAAACCCGCCTCTAACCTCTGCTTTGCGTTGACGTATTTCCTCAATTTGATCAAATGTATAACCATGGATTTCTGCTAATGAATGCATTACTTCAAACAAATCCGCCAGTTCTTCAGCTGCTTCTTGACTGTTGTTACTCTGGGTGTACTCATTCAGTTCCTCAAATGCTTTATTTTTTAGCTCTTTTATATATTCTTCATATGCTAGTTTTCTCGTGTTAAATGATTTTCCTGACCGGTGAATGATTTCAGGTATACGGTCTCGGACTAGCTTGTTATATACCTTTGACTTGCCCATACTTAGACCATTTACCCACTTCCTGAAAAAATCCCAATCTCGGACTGAACCATCTTCATGTAAAACTCCCAGGTAGGTTCCATCCCCTTTTCCTACCTGCCAAATGGCCTGAGCCGAGTTCGACTTATCAGTAATCCCGTGATTCATCACATATTCTTTAAATGCTTGTTTTCCTGGTTTAACGTTCTCTGCAACATAGGCAACCAAATAAATATCAATACAGCTAGCACCTAAATCGTTAGGGTCCTGGTTTAAAATATGTTGTTTCACTAGGTTCGTCCTGCTATCCTTTGTTGGAGCATTCATCACTTCTCTTTTGATTTTACTAATCTGATAAGCTGAATAACTTCTTTTTTCCCATTGCTTTAATTGACTCACATCACCATCAACTAAAATCAATTTATCAATCAAATTCTTCAAGTTGGACACAGTTGGAATGACATTAAGGTGAATACTTCTTCCTCTTAAGTTTCTTGGCAAATCAAATTTTTCCTGATTAAAATAAGCCATGTCTTTTTCCCTCAATTCAGAATGTATTTTAGTTAAATTATACCATTTCAGCACTTCAAGTGATATATTCATAGAAAAAGGTGAGTGTTATTTATGGCTATAAAGATGTTTGCGGAAATACTGAAATATGAATATGTAATCGTTTATGACAGCGCTAATGGAAACAAGCTCCATAAGACAAGCTGCTCCTATATCACAAAAAAGAATTACGAATTGAAAGTGATCATTAATCAAGAGAAGAACGGATACTATCGGCCTCTGGAACACCTTGAAGAGCTAAACGATACATCCGTTAGACCATGCAAAGTGTGCAAACCGAATCACGGATAGAAATTACATAAAAAGATTAAAGAAACAGCAAAAGGCAGACCAACTAGTCTGCCTTTGAAATCTCTCTATTGTTGAAGCATCCCCATCATTTTTTTAAACACCCCTGAAGGATTTTTCTCTAATTGATCAATAGAAACTGCTTCTTCTGCGTTATCTTGAATGAACCGAATTCCCCTCTCCTGCTTATCCATAATCACTTTGATATTTTTAATATTATACTCCGATATTCTAGAAGCATGATCAAGATTCTCATGATCCAGGTCAATCCTAATTTGATCAGACACCCTTCTAAGCATACGCCAAATCGCCATCTCTTCCTTGGACTTCATAAATAATTCAGGAAGTTCCTGCGCTTCCTTTAGATTATTTAAGGTCGTCATCACATAGTTTGATATACCATAATTTACAGGCCTTATGCTCTGCTTCAACTTTGACCAGGCAGCAACATTAAAACGCATATATTCATCATCACCATCATGATAAGGCATGACATTATTAATCTTTGCATAAAGCTGAACGCCATTATCAGTATTTAAGCTATTTTTAACATACAAGGCTATATACTCAACTTCCTGCCAGCCTTTTCTTAATTGCTTTACAGGAATTTGATAATAGGCTTCCTTGCTGAATTTATCATAACTCTCTTGATCGGAAACAAGCCCCACCATCACCATTTGATCCAAGCTCGATTTCCATTCTTCATGAGCACCCCTTGGCAGGATGCCCTCCCGTTGAATCTCCTCAGGGCTTTTGTCAATCAATCTTTCTACAAACCGCTCAACCATATTCGTAGCATTCGGCAGGAAAGGCAACCCGCCTATGTTCACTTTATCAATGCTCTTGTAAAAATGGTGCTCTTCATAGACGGTTTCATCAAACCATGGGAATAACACATAAGCTCCAAAAGCGGTTCTCTCAAATGGACCCCCATTTGTCGCAACAATCGAATCCCGATAGCGATGCATCGTATTGATATCATCTTCCATCGGACCAGGCGTTTTATACCGCTTCTGATAATAGCTGTCTTCCTGAGCATAATCAATTCTATACTTAGCATCAAAAATATAATGGTATTTGTAGCCCTTTCCCTTTTTCTCAATACACAGCATCGTATCAGGTATTTGCGAAACAGTCGGCAAGCTGCTTTCCCGTTTTTGATACGCTAAAATGATCTCTTCATTCGTTACAGGGTGTCTGAATATTCTTCTTGCCGTCTTATTTGCTTCCAGATTCACAAACAGTCCTTTCCTGTTAACCTGAACAATATCCTGGCTAATAAGCTTATACTTACGGCCAAGAATCTGTCCCAGCTTTAAAAAAGTCCAGTATTCATAGAGAGTGGCAACATCCTTCACCGACATTCGGTACAGCTTCCCTTGCAGCATCAATCCTTTGGACACGGTTAAATAAATCTGAAAAGCATCCCGATAACCGGGTGCCATTTGCAAGACCAGACTCATCACCGATCGATCTAGTTTTCCAATGGACTTCCAAAATGGACTGCTCAGCTTTGACTTTAACTGTTTGGACATCGATTCTATTTTCTCAACTAAGTCATAATCTGGCTTCTCTCTAGTCCATCTGTTTTTGCTCACAATAGAGTCCAATAAATCATCAAGCTTTTGTTTAATCCGCTCAATCATCCACTTAACATAGCGATTCTCCAAAGTATCATATGTAAGCTCTTTTTTGATTTTTAACCCTTCAGAAGGCATGACCGTCCTGCCACGGACATCAATCCCCTTTGTTACACCGACAAAAACATTCGCACGCTTACGCAAAAAGTTCCTGCTGACAGAGTCTTGCTTCCTCAGCTGGTCCCCGCGTGCTTTTTCATATGTCTTCTCCAATTTATGATGAGGTTGAAATTCGATTCTCGCAACGGCCTGGAGAAATTGATGAAAATGCTCACTGATCAGCCGGTAAAATTCCGCTTTTGACGGATTTCCCTCCAGCCTTAGCCTGGCACCTAAATACGTTTTTCGGATAAAGTGAAAAGCCAGGTTATAAATTTCATCGTTTACTTCCTCTAAAAGCTTTTGGTAATCCTTTTTATAATCAAGCTTAACAGGGAAGATTTCCAGAGTGACTTCTAGTACTGTTTTACCATCAGCTCTTATCTCGAACGTAGTGAAACCCACCTCATTTTGAAACTGCAGGTTCCCCATTAAAATAGATTGGCTGCCAATAGGCACCGGTGAGACGGCTTGTCTGATAAGAGGATATTCATGATAAAAAGTGAACTCCCGATCATCCTTTGGAACGACGATCAGCTGATAGACCCCATTTTCAAAGAAGATTGGCCTTTGGATTGTTGGGTTTACCAACTCTTGAATGGAGATATCATAAATCTTTTCATCCTGGATGGAATCACTAACAGCATTAAAGTACATTACATCATGACGGTCCATAGCCTTATATTGCCGTAACCCCTCATACCGATCATGATAAGGTTTTCCCTTTATCACTAATGAAAGATCCTCAGTCTCAATTTTAACTAATTCAACATCATCACGAGATCCAGAAGGAAGTAAAGCCATCGTTTCTTAACCTCCCCAGCATTTCAGCAACTTTTGCTGCGCTTCGCGGATACTTGGCATTTTGAATGTCAATTTGTCCATCCTCTTCATACTCTTGATTCGTAAATTGACTAAAGAGTCCCCTCAGCAATTGTTCCACTCGAGTGTCGCTGCCTGCAATTCGAGGGAGGATTTTCTGCAAAATGCAGTGATCAAATGCATTTTCGAACTTCATTAAATTAGATTCTTCATTATAAGCCAGATAAAAACAAATCTCATCCCGGACACGGTAACCAACATGGGCATTAATCAACTGGAGCGATTCATTGATCTTAACCAGTTCATCTGTAGTCCTGGTCACTATTTCTTTTTTTTCTTTATATACATCCTTCAAATGAAGATACTTAGAAGCAAAACGATCTTGACCGATGACTTTCGGCTCATCTTCTTCAAGCTCTGTTAAAAACGCCAGGTTACCAAGATTAACACGATTAAACTCAATCGTATTTGCCCGATCCAATACCTTTTTGCTGAATGGATGCGTCGTTTCATCCATATTAACCGTTCCGATAATATAAAGATTGTTTGGAAGAGTAAGGCCCTTCCCATAAACATCACTTGAGAGAAGAGTAGAAGAAACAATCTCACCATTCTCCCACTTGCGACTCTCCATCACACTTAAAATATCACTAAAATAATACTCAACACGCGCCAGGTTCATCTCATCTAGAAGAACAAAATAAGGCATATCAGGATTCAGGTGAGCGTTCATAATTACCTTCGTTAAAGGACCTTCTTTAAACTCACCTTTGATATCAACATATCCCAATAAATCAGAACCATCATTCCAGTCTGGACGGATCGGGATTAAACTAAATTGACCATTTTTTTCAGTCGCTCCAACACTCTCAGCAAACCATTGAACAATTTTGGTTTTCCCTGTTCCGGAAATACCTGAGATAATGACGAATGGTTTGGTTTTTAGGGATAAGAAGAGATTAATGATTTCGTCTTTTTCGTAATAGAAACCCTTTCCAGCGATATATCTATTTATGTGTTCAATAATTCCGTAGATTGGCAAGTTTTCTCTCACCATACTGGCAATTGAAGATGTAGTATAATTCTGATTTATACTATTATTTCTCAAAACATTCCACTCCTCATCCACCAATCCTGTTTCTTTTAGCCAATTTAACATGTTTCTCGTCCTGTACTGGGCAACAGATTGTACCATTAAATTCGTGCCCATTGAGTTTCTCACGATTAACATTCCAATTTCAGTTAGGAAAGAAAACTTATCTGCCTTTTCGACTCCATTTAGGAGTGAAAGGCATTGATAAATTACTGAGAAGTAGGAATGCTGCAATATCCTCTTTGATAGAAACTCAATTTTGTCATCAGAATTAATATACTGGTCCCATATACTTTTTTGAATCCTGTATTCTTCATTTAAAAATCCAAGGATTTTTAATCCCTGTCTTGCACGGAGTTTTAGACGTTTTATTGAATCATCATTATATTTTTGCGAGATTAATTTAGGGTCTAGATCTTGATTTATGATTTCATTCAAAAGCTCCAAGGTTTGTTCCAAATTCGCTTCTGGAAGCTGATCTGTAGTAAATTCATTAAATCTGATATAAGGAGCATTATCTATTAGGACTTTTTCAACAAAGGGTAATTCATTAAAAAATGCCATGACAAAGCGAGACCGGCCCTTGGTCTCAATAAAGTCACTTGATGAAGCCTTCCTTACTTTTAATAATTCTTCCCAGGCTGCCAGTAAGAAATCATAAGATATAAAAGCATAAGGTTTGTTCTTTTCCCCGCGTGAAACCTCTACTCTAGATGTTTCTGTTTCCACAAATAATCCAGATTCATCTATTTTTGTGATCCAGTTAGGTTTATTCGTGCTCAGTGTTCTAATTTCGTTTTTTTCGTTTGCCAACCTCTTAAATAGTAATTTAATCATATTTTGATTTATTATTGGATTCTCATCCTTTGGGGTTTGAGGATTGTTATTTGCTCGTGTCAATAAGTTATCCATCTTTACATATTTAATTGGATTACCTGATCCTTTATGTATATCTCTTACGTTAAGGTTAAGAACCTTAGATCGTATTGATTCTTCTGCAATTTCACCAAACAATATAAAACGGCCGATGTTATCAGGATGAGTATCCTTCTCATACCCGGTAAAATGATAAACTTCTTTAATTTCATTATTAAAAACAGCACAATAATATTCAATCTCTCCAGAGCGCAGTCTATTTTCACCAATTACCCAGCTAACACTTGTTGCATGGTATAACTCTTCCGGTGTCATACCCTCTTTATAAGAAACTCCTATTTTTATTAATATTGTATCTTCTTTAGTCACAGTACCTGGTCCTCCTGGTAGGTTTGCTTGTAACTCAGTAGTATAGTAATGCTCAATATATTTTTTAAAATGACTTAAAGCAGCACTATACATTCTATGTCCCTTTTCATTTTTCTTTTTAAACTCAGGATTTTGGATGATAGCATCAATAATGGTTGTGTTGGTAAGAGTATATAAATTAATTCTATTTAATCCATAGTCTCCTAGTTCTGAAGATATTGTGTCTATAGCTTGTGAATATCGCCCTATAGTATATGGATTAATATTAGTAGAGGTTTTTAGCCATTCAACAAAAGTATCTTTATTTATCAAAGTATTTTCACTCTCTTTCAAAAACTGCCTTACTTATACAAATAAAACCCTTGCAAGAGTACAAGGGCTTTAGAGGTTATCTCTTTTTTTGCAATTTCTCTAAATTAATTATTTAACCCACTGATTCATATATGCCTTCATAAAGACCTGAGTTCTCATTACCTGCCAGACCATTGCATTTTTTCCGACACTCTGAGGGTTATTATCATTATCTCTCATTCCAGAAGCCAATACCTGGAATACAACTTCCAAAAGCCCCTTAATTTTATCTTCTTCAAATATGTCGAACTTCCATTCGTAATAACCTTCTTCGTTTTCTTTTAAAAACTGTCGGAAGCCTGATAAAGCCAAGAATAGCAAGCCATTTGGAACTTTATAGTCCAAATATTGTTCTGGCTCACCAAAAAGTACTAATTCTTTTCGGGATCCATCTTTATAGTCAGCACATTTATTCGCAAGATAGTTTCCTTTGCCATACCTGTTGTATAGATCCTTGAAATTTTCATGAATGTAATTGGTAAGTTTGAAAATGTCACTGGATACATACTTTAACTTTTCATACACGTTATCTGTTGAAGTTCCGTGTGCATCATACTCTTTCCGATACTTGGTAATTACTCCTTGGTTAGAACTATATACACCTTTAGGATCCTTATCAGCATAATCTCTAATGTTAAAAGTTTCATACAGTTTTTTAATTAATGTAATAGTCAGGTCTTTACCGTCTTCTTTATCTTCATTTTGCTTAAATGAAACCCTGTCTTCATATGGAGTTTCCTGAAGGTGATCTTTTAGTATTCCATGCATACCACTAAGCTCATCCAAAGTTTCTGCTGTCACGGAAGCTCCGGTGTTCCTGGACTCCGCAATTGAAACATGAGTAAATGGGCTTTTTATCCCAGTCATAACTTCTATATTAACTTTTTTCCATTCCGGATAATTACCCGCCTCATCAAGAATAACCATTTCAGTGTGTCCTCCATCAACACTTCCCTGTGATGATGGATCTGTAAAATAGATCCTGACAGTGCATGAACCATTACTGTTGTATTCTACTTCCAATCTATCTGCAAAATAAGTTATGCCTTTATTTCGAGTGTGAAATGAAATATCAGGATTCAACAGAGTCTCTCTTATTTTGGAAGCTACTTTATTCTTCTTTGATATATCCTGTTTCCGTGGGTTCGCTTCTTTACTGGTCGGCTGAATGTCGGTACATAAAGCGGTGAATTTATAATAATTAATTTTTTGATCTTTTTCTTCAATTACTTCTGATAGAACCCCGTTTGTAACTGTAAAGTCAATGACTTGTACGTTATTCATAGTTTGTTCCACACTGTATTCCCCCTGATTGCTCTATGTCTGTGTAATATCTTTTCATATTCCTATCTATAGGAATGAATAATCTTCTTCTTCCCGTTCAACTTTAGGAATCTCAATTCCATTCAACAAAGTCGTTAATTCTTGATGGTAAAATAACTTCACATAATGTTGAGCTCTGGTTAACGAAACAAACAAAAGCTTAGCATCAAGTTCATTCTCCCCATAGTTTCTATCAGAGGCGTTTGGTATGATTACTGCATCAAACTCCAGCCCTTTAGTTAAGAAAGAAGGAATAATTATTACATCCTTATTAACTATTTGGTTTGAGTTAGTGACCAATTGAATACTGGAAAATTGTTTTACTAATCTTTCATGTAGAGAAACAGATTTTCTTAAATCCTTATGGACAACAGCTATTTTCTTAAAGCCTTGCTTTTGTAAAGATTTTATTGTCTCTATAATGTTTTCCAGTAATCGAATTGGGTCGTATATCTTTTCAATTGCAATTTTATCCCCTTTTCTTCCGATTGGAATAATTTTTGGAGCATTTAAATTTGCATTCCTAGCAATTAAATTGGCACCTTCCATTATAGGATTAGTTGATCTATAGCTGGTATTAATCTCTATCAATCTTACTTTATCATTAAAAAATACATTTTCTATTAAATATGACCAATCATTGATCCCCTTTTCAACATAAATGTTTTGTGTAACGTCTCCCAGCAAAGTCATAGACTTAGATAGAAGTTTTAAAACAAAAATTTGGAAAGGGCTCAAATCCTGAGATTCATCAACAACAAGATGCTGATATTGTTTACTTTCACCGTTCAATAAAATCTCCAGATACATTAATGGTGCAAGGTCATCGTATTCCAAATGTTTTTTAAATGCAGTCACAGTAGTGACTTTACCATGGTATAAATTTTCCAGAATAAGTATCCTCTTATATAATGAATAAACATCAAAAGTCTCCCAAGAGCTTTTATACTCTTTCCACTTTTGATTAAGTTCATCTCTTAACTGTTTTTGTCTGTATGAATATACTTTTTCTATGGACTCATAGGCTTGCTTCCTTAAGGAACCAGTTTTAGGTATACCATTAAACATTGTGTTTGTTACGGTTTCAAACTCCTTTTTAAGTTCCTCCTGTTTTGATTGTAAAAGTGAATCAACCCACTTTTCAATATATCTTAGGATCTCTTGATTCCTCTTTACTAAAGATAGGTAACTAAGGTCCTCATAACGATTTATAATTTGATCACGCGACAATATAATTTCTGTATTACTGATCGTGTCAAAATATCTAAACTCCTTGATATTATGAACGAACTGGTTTTTAAACTCTTCAAGGTATAAATCAATTTTAGTTTTAAATTCGAAGGACGATTTAAAATTGTTAATATCAGCCGGATCACCATTAATTAATCCACTCAGGGAATTAATTGGATCTGTTAAACTATCAATATCAAGGTTTTTTAAGATAGATTTTGAAAGCGTTTTAAAAGTAAACTGAGGAATATCTTCAATCTCAAGCGTCGGCATAACCGATTGTATATAACTGATAAACATCTCATTAGGTGCAAGTATACCTATATCTGCGGGTGTTAGCTTTTCTTTATACCGTGTCAACAAATAAGAAATACGTGTTAAGGCAATAGAAGATTTACCGCTTCCAGCCACTCCTTGAACGATGATTGAATTGTCAATCGATAATCTTATAATTTCGTTTTGTTCCTTCTGGATAGTCATGACAATATCTTTTAACTGTGTTTCATTATTTCTTCCATCTAATATATCCATCAGAAAATCATCGAATAAGACACTATCTTCCTCTGTGCCTAGCTCTTCTCTGGCCTGCTCACTAACAGTATCCGAATATTTTTTCACCTTTAATTTTTCAATCAAGAGTGATCGCTTTAAAAGGACATTAAAATCATATTTTTCTTTTTGCCCTCTATCTATTACAATATTCCCGTCTCCACCATGAAATTGGGCAAAAAGATCACCAACAGATGATTTCCAACTATAAATTATGTCCTGGTTTTTATCTTTTGCAACACTTGTATAACCGATATAAAAAGTTTCCCGCTTGCCATCTTCATATGTATCAATACGGCCAAAATAAGGGTTTTTACGTGCATCCAGATAATCATTAATAAACCTTCTATTCGTTCTTTCAAGTAAAACATCTTTAGTCGTATTATTTTTTAACTCATCGCCTAATGATTTAATTATTCCGTCAATTTCACTTACGGTTTTATCCAATATATTCTGTTCTTGATTTATAATTTCTTTTTTCATTCCCACTCACCCAGACTTTTATTGGTATATCTTCAAATATTATACCAAATTTCGACAGTTTTTGTGAGTATTTATGAGGTTTCTAGTATCTACTATCAATGTTTTTCATCGCATAACAACATAAATCACTTAGTACACATTCTTTATGTAAGGGACTGGGTTTACATATATTTCTCGTAAAGTCCAAGATGGCATAATTATATTCTTTATGGTTGGTATTTGGAGTAATTTCTTCTGCAAGTTCTTTAAACCACTTTTTCCTCCTAGTCTCAGGGACCGTTTCAAAACCAAAAAACCTGCCATACAGTCGGACAACATTGCTATCAATGATTACATCTCTAATATTTAGATGAAAAGAACGGAAGGCAGCAGAAATATAGTCGCCAACACCTGGTAATTTTAGTAGGGATTTTTTATCTTCTGGTATATAGCCCAGCTTATAAATTTCCCTTGCAAGAGAATGGAGTATCTCTTCTCTCCAATGTAAACCGAGGGATTTAAAGATATTTGTTTCTATTTCCATTAATAGATCTTCTGGTGAAGGATACATTTCCACAAAGGATTCATAAACAGGTACAACTTGATCTGCATTGGTTCTCTGCAGCATAATTTCTGCTACTAAAGCGTGCCATTTATTTTTTGTGTGTCTCCAAGGATATGCGGCATAATTCTGATGTCCCCATTTTAAGATTAGTAATCTAAAGTCATTAACTCTTTCTTCATCAAAATTTATATTCAAAGTACACAACACATTCCTTTTTTAAATAATATTAAAACAGTTAGTATTTTCCCCATAATATATATCTATAAACAATTAGTTTTTGTTTGAGTATAAAAAAAAGATTCCGATAAAAATCGAAATCATTATCAAAAGCATTTAAATATCATCTTACAATATCCGATAATCCATTGTTTCAATTTCTGTCAAAATTCTCTTCCCTTGAATTGCTTGCTTCTCGGTAGGCTTCTTCCCTTGCTTATTAAGCCTTCCTAAGCTAAATGCTAAACTTCTCTGCCATGGCAATAATTTATTTGATTCCTTACTCCATGCTGCAATATCAAACCAAGTCTGCGCAGAAACACAAGAGATCTCATTTATTATATCACCAACAAAATCATCCGTAGATCCTTCATTAAATTTATCCCCAATTAATTCTATGTTAAAATCTTCTAAAGGTATATTTCCTGTTTTAAATATGTTCCAACATTCTTCTTTTTTACACCACTCTGTAATATTCCCATTTCCAGGAGCCTTAATTATGTGTTGGTGAACATTTCGCGAGACTGTTATAATGGCTTCTTCTAAACCCTTCGATAATCCTTGTTCTCTCCAAATTTTTGATAAATCAATCTTCTTATTTGTTTTATAAGATAACCATGCAATTGTATATGTAACAATATTAGCACGATATCCACCATACTTTTGTTCTTGTACTAATTTTTCTGTCCTCTTAAAAAGAATCGCTTTTGCTATCAAGTCTTCAAAATACTTTTTATCTGGATTAACTTTATCGCTATTCTCATTAATTAGAATAGTAAATTCATTAAAATTCTTCTGAGCACCTCTACTCACAATGTGGGGTAATTGATTCCAAGTATTTTCATACTTAGCTAAATCGGTTTTTGTGAATAATTGATTTTTGGGATTTAACGACTCAAATTGTTTCTTCTGTCCTGGTGTACTTGCTCTACCTTTCTCATCCATATATTGACCCCTGGCTCGCTCATAAAACCATTTTGTTTGCCTCTGGGAACCATCAACTGGTGGTGCCCAAACTGTTCTTGATAGAGATTCAACTTTCACATGGAATGGATCATTGGCAGAAAAATCTGCACCTTGAATCTTATTCTGGTTATTTGCATATTCTGATATTTTTGGGACTATACTATCTACTTTTTGTGGATCATTGATAACAGTTAATTTCACTTGTACATAGAGTTCAGCTAAGTGAGCATTGTCCTTTTTATATGAATTATATATTGAAGCAGTTGTCTGTCCACCGTTCACAATTTGCAAGTCTTTAATTTTGCAGAGCTCAATAATCCCATTATCAAAGGCTTTGTATTCTAGACTTTCAGCAACTGCAGATAATCCATTATTATAAGCAAGGAACATATGTGGTTCGTTTTTTATAGTGTTTCTAATACCTTTATTTACATTTCCTCGGGCTTGGAGAAAAGACCTTACATTCCTTTCTAATAATCTCGGTCCATATTCTCCATAGATGTTAACTAGTACTTGCCCAGGAAAAATAGCAAGGTATGTTTTATAATCTGGATTTTCTTCAGGCATAGGGAGACATTTAATACTATTCCCAAACTTCTTTAGGTCTACTTCAATTATTTCTCTCTGCTTTCCGGAACTCCATGATCTGTATAATCTTTCGATATCCCATACCTGAAAAGTTACTGTTATATTTTCATTTATTAGGATCTCATCATATACATTAGATCGAACTAATCCGTCTGTTAGATAGATAATCTCAACTTTTGAGAGACTTTCTTTTATCTCAAACATTTGTAATGCAAGGTCAAAAGCAGGCGAGGCTTCTTCCATAGATAAATGTAAACCTTTTAATGATTTAACAAGGAAATTTACACTCCTTTTAAAAGCTGACTCGACATCACTTTTACGTACTGTTTCAGGAGGGGAATAAGCAAGATATCCAGAGACAAATAGGTACATTTTATTTATCTCTTCTGAAAAACTAAATCCGTTAACCTGCATTCCTCGGCCCCTATATGAACAGATGCTACCATCATCCAGTTCACTTAGATCACATAGATAATCAATAAACAATTCGGTTAATAGATCTTCTCGGAAACTTTCTTCACCTTCTAGTTGTGCCATACTGATGATTTGTTGTTGAAAGTTTTCGGCAAATTCTAACAATCCATTATTCATTACGATAACTCCTTATTGCTTTGACAACTATATCTTCTTCTGTCAAAAAATCTCTACAAGCTGCAAGTGAGATGGTATAACGAATATCTCCTACACCGTCTATTAAATCTTTTTCAATAATTCTTGGGAACCCCTCAACTATATTGAAAAAATTCGTTTCTCTTATACTATAATAAGGCATTTCATATTCTTTGTAGTGAAAATCAAAATAACCGGCATCTTTTAATTTGTTTTCAAACTCATATAACACAGCAGAATTGGTATCAAGTAAATTTCTTACATCACTTATTAAATCATTTAAAGTTTGTCCTGCTAAGGATTGATTATCTAGAGAATAATGACATAAGAATAATTTACTAATATGGCTATCATCTAGTTGTCTTTCATTTGCGATATTAATTTTTTGATGTTGTTTTGAGATTGAAGTTTTTATTTCTACTGAACAATCCCAAAAATTGAAATCATTAACAGACATTTCGGGTCCAGTCCAAGATTTTATAATATAATTAGGATCTAGTTTTGATTTTTCAATCAACCTTTTTATAAATAATAACTCACCAAACAATCCTCTCTGGCTGGTGCCATCCAGCTTGTTTACTTTTTCTTCATCCAAAAATTTTTGCCATCTAATCAATCTGCCAATTAGTACTTCTACAATTTTTCCCGATTTACAAACTGTAATGTTTTCAATAACGTCTTTTACTAATGAATTAAAGATATCTATGAAATTCCGATTCTTTACTAAAAGAATTAATGAAAGATTATTTTCTTCCTCATCACCTAACTGGCGAGTAACTGCATCAAATCCCATGGTTTGTGGCAAAGGTCCTAAGTTTCTAAAAAACTTGTATGGTGCTTCCAAAATAAAAGCTCTTTTATTAGTGTCAACTTCTAGAGCTAAGTATATTCTATATTTAAAAGACGGGATAATAAGTCTTTTTATTACCCCATTATTTAAACCGAAGCTATGTTTTTCAAGTTCACCCCAAATTATTGACGGATCAATCTTCTCCATAAATATTTCTCCAATATCTTGTATCTACTATATATTCTACTTCTTTTGCTCTATTACTCTTTGGAAAACTGATGGAGAATCCCACAATAGGTTTATCTGTAACATGTAATAACTCTTTATTATCTAAAGGATATATTAGTAATAGTCCATTCTGTACCGGTCTTACACTTCTGATATATGGACCACTTGGAACTTTTGGTGCCTCTTTACTTCTTTTCTTAGGATTATTTTGCCATGATTGAACAGTCCGTACTAAGGCTTCTTTTATTTGATCATCGTTTAAATCATACCTATATTCATCTTTCGGGCTTAATAATCGACCTTTAGCTAACATCCATTTGTTTGTATCATGTTCGCTGTCATCTTGTCGTTGAATTAATCCAATTTCTTTACCGCCGATTTTAAATTTGTTTCTTGGTGTTTTGCTAGAAAGCAAAACTATAGTCCAATTTTGAAGTTCTCCTTCATTTACTAAATTGTTAATATACTTTATTAGAGTGCTAGTCTCTGCCTTTCTTGAGAATGGGTGTGTTGTATACCCTTCTAAAAACTCCACTACTTTATCCGTGCTTACATGCTCCCAAACATAGGAGCCTTCATACTTTGACTCTGCACCAAGGTCATGTATCATTTTTTCAAGAACTTTAAAGTTTTTTTCTATTTTTTCTTTACTTTTATGAAACACTACAGTTTCGCTAAGTCCCCCAGAAAAGGATACCGCCATTTTTGTTCCATTGTTTAATTTATTGGATGCTGTTATTTGCAAACCATCAGGATGCGTTCTAACACGGAGACCGTAGTCTAGCGGAGTACCGCCAGTTGCAGCCATAAAATCAAATTCTTTTCTCAACTCCTCATTTGCCATTGCAATATGTTTGTACCAACCTACCAATTCTTCACTGGTATATAGTCTACATAAATCTAGATAGCCTGGTCGATATCCAAACCATCTTCCCATTTGCATAAGAGTATCATACATTTTAGACGCTCTTAGGTAATAACTAACGCTTAACCCTTCTAAGGTAATACCTCGAGATAACTTATCCCCTCCTATTGCAATAACGCTCATACCTTTAGGGTGGTCTCTGTAATCTAATACATCCTTAGCAGAACCATTTATCTCCTTAATTTGAATTTTCATTGCAGCTTCAAATAAATATGATTTAACCTCTTCCCATTCTATATTTGTAATGGAAGCATCATCCCAAAGCTCTTTAACTTTTCGTGTTGTTTCTTTAAACTCAGAATCCCAGAGATTTCTTAACTCTTTTACAGCCGGACTCTCTTTATTTTCACCTTCAAATTCAATTAAGTTCAGGATTCGGGTATGCTCTTGAAGGACAAGATCTTTTATTTGATTCTGAACTGCTGTAAATCTTGTAACATGAATGAGCATTGATTTGTGATCATTAATTTGACCCCTAGCCATTCTCGCTGCACATGATAGAATAAAAACTTTAATTGCTTTCTTTAACGATGGTGGTAAATCAGGAATTATTACATCTTTTTTATGTTTATCAGGTATAAAATGATCATAATCATCAACAACTTTTACAATCGGCAAGCTCTTTTGCTCATCTAACCCCAGGTCATCATCCTCCTCAAGACCGAATACCTGTACAGGTCCGACATAGTTTGAAGGAGGTGGCAAGTTTATTATGAAACTTCTCGGAAATAGATCTTCTCCAAACTTTTTAATATTTTCACTTTCATCTGGAGGATATATGAATATATTGGCAAATGGAGTCGCAGTATAGCCTACGTAGGAACTTTTTTGAAAAGTTTTTAAGAGTTGTCTTATAAGTCTATTTATTGTTGTTGGATCACTTTCTTCGTCAACGAGATTTCCATACTCATCTCGTTTCCCTTGTTTTCCATCGACAGAGGCATTATCAGCTTCATCATCTATTAACAATAAGGGGATATTCTCTCTAGTTACTTCTCCAGTTTCCGGATCCACTCGGCCATCACTCTGTATCCATCTTAGTAAGTTCTTTAATACAGAAGCATTTTTCTTCACTACCAGAATTACAGGGTCCCCCCCCAGCATAAATCCAACATTCCTTGCAACTTGAGTTCTATAATCTCCATTATCAGCACTACTTGTTAGTGAGTGCACAACTAGTTCTCCATGTTCTATTAAATTACCAACACCAATCTTTCTATTAGTGTTGTTATATTCCCTATTTAACCTAGTATCGTAACCCAAAAAATCCTGGTCTAATCTTACCTGTGTTTGACTACGTAAATCGTTATGCATCCCTGCTAAAACAACAATAAGTTTGTAGCCTGCATCAGCAGCTTTACATATTAAGCCAGTATAATTTAATGTCTTACCTGATTGCACATAACCAACAACCATTCCTCTTCTATCCCATTTCCCCTGCCGTTCGGGATCTTCTAACTTTCCTAAAATGTTATCAGTCAATGCATTTAGCCTCGTGACAACCAAAGGTGAAAATGATTTAACATCTTCTAAATAATGTTTATATCTGTTCCAAAACTTCCATTTTATTTCGCTCTTTCTATCATGAAGCCATTCTACATGGTCTGAATCATCTCTTAGCTCTGTTTCGCTTGCAACGTAAACATTAGTAATGTTTAATATATCCCGGTAGAGCTTTTCCTGATCAATTTTTTGGCCTGGATAAAAATTTTCTAACATTTGTACTACTGGCGTCACACTATTTTTTATAACTTCTAATGTAATTGGTTCTACATGCCTTATTAAGTTCATAACTTGCTTAATCGCTATTTCATTTATATTCATTTTAAACCTCCAATTTAGCTTCACAACAAGATACAACTAGCTCCGGATAAAGGTCAAAAGGTTCCATATGCAATAACCTTTGTTTTATTTCATTTAAATTATTTCCTTGTTTTAATAAGGAATCTATATTTCTTTCTAACACAGTAATTAGTTCCTTTGGTGGTGCATCTTCAAATGGACCTTTTAGGTTATCTGGTTGCTCAGAATAATTCATAATAATTGTAGGAATTGGGATTGTCTCTTCAAGGAGTTTTAACAATGCACTTAAATCAGACTTTATACTAACGTTTTTCATTAGACTTTTTATTAGGGTGTGCTCTCGATTAATTTGATAAGAATATTTACCATGTTTAAGGCTTTGTTCCCAAACATACGTAAAATCCATATCAATATTTCGTGATACAATTTTCCCTCTATGTCTATAGATATTTGAAGCTCTTTCTCTAGTGATTTTTGCAATCCTTTTCAGGTCCTGCCGTAAGTTATGGGGAGGACGAGCTTTAGACTTTTTGACATCTATAGACCATTCTTCATCTAGATCATTAGGAATATCAATAAGAATTCTCGCAAGCTTATAATGTTCCTCTTTCTGAAAGCCTAAACCTAACCAGTCTCCAGCAACTAACATCCTTTTATTTCTATACACATAAAAACCCTGATGAGCATTCCAACCATTTATACCTGCGAGTTTTTCATGTTCTTGTGTCGTTAACTTAGAATGATGAGGTAAAACATATGGTCTTACTTCTATTCTTTTTCTATTAACGAATAAGGGTTCTATAGTAAGCAACTCTGTTGCTTGGATAGCAATGGCAAATGGATTCCATGGTTCTAGTAATCTATTGTTAAACCATATTTTTATATTGTTTGGACCTTCCAAAAATCTATGAAAAACCATTGCTAAGTGTTTTTTCACTGCGGCAGCATTATTTAAAAACACATCATGTGCTCTATTATCTTCTACTTCAACTTCTTGATCAATAATTCTATCAAGCTTCTCCCATATAACAACTGTTCCATTCTCAAGATTATTTAACGTTTCATGGTTAACTAAGTCAGAACCTTTTTTGAGTAGTCTCCACTGAGCAGTTTTTGTTATATAATCTAGGTCCCAACACCTTTCGTAAACATCGTCATTTGAAGATTTAGTAATAACAGTTAACTTTTTACATTGAGAAAATGTTGCAGTCTTTAATCCTAATCCAAATCTACCAAGGTCATTTTTTGCTCTTTCTTCTAAGGGATTTTTGGAACCCAAGATCATGGAATTAATTAATTCTTCTTCATTCATTCCTATTCCATCATCTTTAATAGATATCCAGGAATCCTGTCCATTCCAGTTAAAGTCAATCCAAATATTTTTTGCTCTTGCAGTTATACTATTATCAATTATATCTGCGATAGCTGTTGATAAATCATAACCAAATGATCTTATTGAATGAATCAATGAGCTAGCTTTAGGTTCAGCTATTTCAAAATTTTCTTCCTTTATCATTGTTTATCGCCTTCCTACATTTTCAATAGTTTATAATAAATAATATATATCTATTAATTTTACTATATATGTAAATGCAAGTCGACAGCTTCTAAAATCAAAAATTCTTGTTTAATAACACAAAAAGCCATCTGCCAGATGACTTTTTTATTATTTATACTCTATAATTTGGACACTGTCCACACGTGTTGATTCCAATAAAATATCCCAATAAAAATCATCTTTTATTGAGTCTAAAGTATATATATATAATATATCAATTTTAGAAAACTCATTCGTTAAAACGTGCATTAAAGCCTCATATTCGTTCATTTTGTCAATAAATACCCCTCTGATTATCCAATTTTCATTTTTAACTTTATCCTTCATGTTATTCAATGCTATGCGCGTAGATAAACCCTTATTCTCCATATAATAAACAGCAACTGTTTTCAACTTCCTCACCTTGTTTAATGACATAATTCGTTTGTAAAATAATTACTATTTCATTATGATTGATTTATATATATATATTTTACATTATCTTGAACCCTTATAGGAGGTAATTATGCATAAAATCTTTAACTCAAAACTAATCGGTTTAGTAATTAAACGCTTAAGTAAAGTTGAAGTCGATAAGAGAACCTCAAATCAACATGAATTAAATGGGAACCGGGATCTCAGAAAACTACTTGGAGATATTAGAATTAATAACCAAAGTGTAAAATTTACTTACCATGATAGAGACGGAAGTGAAATATCAACAACTGGTTCTATTACTTGGTATGACGCAAGAGAAGCTCATCCAAGTAGAACTGAATATAGACTTTATTTTAAGAGTAATTATGTTATGGATAATGCAAATCAAGGTGATTTACTTATAGTCTCATTGCAAAGTGATGGAGAAATTAATATAATAATTATCCAAGAAGGCGGCAAGCTAGAGGAGAATTTACTCTCTTTATTTGGGCCTCTTGAAAGGATTGGGACTACTTTTAAGTACCGAAGTGTTTAATTTTTATCATTACCAATTTAAAAATAGAAAGAGTCATTAAACACTCTATCTATTTTTTTATTTTTATTTTCAATGTTTACCATAGTCTGCAATTTTTTTATTTTTGGTAACCTAGTTACGAAAAACAAACGTAAGTTCGAATAGTTTCTATGCTATAATAGATTGTTATGATAATTCTTTTATAAGATCCAATCTGGAGGCAATATGAATGTTTAAATTTATCGATTTATTTGCTGGAATAGGAGGAATAAGGCTAGCTTTTCAAGAATTGGGTGGTGAATGTGTTTTTTCTTCAGAATGGGATTCTAAAGCACAAGATGTATATGAAAAAAATTTCGGTGAAAGACCTTATGGAGATATAACAAAAATACATGAGAAAGATATTCCAGACCATGATATTTTATTGGCTGGATTTCCATGCCAGCCATTTAGTTTAGCAGGTGTTTCAAAAAAAAATGCATTAGGTGTAAAGCACGGATTTGAAGATGAAACTCAGGGAACTCTTTTCTTTGATATAAAAAGAATAATAAAAGAAAAACGCCCTAAAGCTTTTTTATTGGAAAATGTCAAAAATTTAAAGTCGCATGATAACGGTAAAACTTTTAAAGTAATAATGAGAACTTTAGAGAGAGAATTAGGCTATAGAGTTTATACAAAAGTTATCGATGCTAAAGGAGTTCTGCCACAACACCGAGAAAGAATCTACATTGTTGGATTCAAAAAAAACATTGAATTTCAATTCCCAACCCTTCCAACAAAAGGGCCTGTATTAAATGACATCTTAGAAAAAGAAGTCGAAGAAAAATATACTTTGTCAGATAAATTATGGAACTATCTTCAAAGCTATGCACAAAAACATAAAGAAAAAGGAAATGGGTTTGGATTTGGGCTTGCTGATCCATCTAGTTATTCGCGAACCTTATCTGCTAGGTATTATAAGGATGGCTCTGAAATCCTAATTAGCCAGGGAGAAAATAAAAACCCTCGACGGCTTACTCCAAGAGAGTGTGCAAAACTTCAAGGTTTCCCTGATTCATTTAAAATTGCAGATTCTGATTGGGCAGCCTATAAACAGCTAGGTAACTCGGTGGCGGTACCTGTAGTAAAGAAAATTGCACAAAAAATGCTTCATGCGTTAAAAGAAGAACGACATAATCCAAATTACTATAGAGGCTTATTAGTTGATGAAAATTATCTTAATGAAGTAATTAACCGGATTGATTTTTATAAAGACTTTTATATAAAAATTATTTCTTCAGATGATTTTAAAGCATCTCTAACTCGTTCTGGAAGTATAACTATTAGTAATGATGCATGGCACTTATTTTTTCAAACTCCTGGTATTATTGGGGAAAGTAAGGAGAAATGTATTAAGATTTATTGGGAGCAATTAGAAGAGTTAACTCATAGTAAAGTGAAATGGAATGGTAATAAAAAAAACCTCAATTACAAACTTACTCACATTGGGAAAAACATTCCTTATTTTTCCGAAGAGTATTGTGGAGATATAGTGGTCCTAATAAAGGTAAATGAAGAAGAATTTATAGGATATACTGTTAAAGGTGAAAATCTATTCACTTTATTAAATCAAAATTCTGTTCTACCCAATAACAGTGAAAGCAAAGAACTAATGGTGTCAAACTTAAGACACTGATCATAAATCAGTTTTTTAAATTTTGTACTCTGGTAACTTTTCCATTAAGTAATACAGAGTTATTTCAGAGGGGGAGACATGGGGACGGTTCTTGCGTCTCATTCGGGAAGCGGAGTAGCAATTTAATCTGTTCTTTGGTCACCACTAAAAGAGCCTTTTCCGTCAATGGATAAGGCTCACATTTTTATGCAAGTGAGACACTAATAATTTTGTTTTCATTCACAATAGGCCAGTGCTTCTATTCCTCACTATACGCTTCCAAATATAAACCTTTTAAAGCTTTCCTAGCCGCTCTCCTCCCCCTCCGCCTATCTATGCCAATTCCAATAAAGTCCTTAAACGGTGGTTCTTCCTGGCATATAGTCACAACTACTTTATAATGATCCTGATATTTAATGATTCCCATCTCAATCTCATCATTATACTCATTTATAAATCGAGATACTTTTCTTTCAACAAAATCTACTGTCTGCATAGTTACCTCCAGTGGGATAGGGATCTATCGCTTCTTATTTTTTTGCATAGCCTTTATTTCTTCTGCTTCTTTTGTTTCCCTGATAAGGTAATTTTGGTTTTCTGCTACTTCATTAATTTCCTGACTCAGTTCCAAAAAATGTTATGCTGAATGCTGCGGCTAGTTTGTACAATTTATCAAGTGTTGGACTAGATGCATCTCTTTCTAAATTGCTTATGTATTTTCGATCGAGCTTGCTCAATTCTGCTAAATCTTCTTGGCTTAGGAATTGTTTTTTGCGTAACATTTTTAGTTTGTGGCCGAATTTAATGGCCTGTTTCTCTTCCAAGGCGGTTTCTCCTTTTTAAAACCATTAGATACCTACGGAAAAGTGTTGACCACGCACTATAATGACCATTTGTTTCCCTAGCGCAAAATTGATCCAGAACAACAAAAAAGCGACAGACTATAGCTGTCGCTCAGTTCAAATTAAATTTTATTAAGGGTCAGCTTTGTTGTTTAGCTTGAACCCTTTCTTCCATACGATCAGCTCCAAACATCAAATGAAGAAATAAAAGTTTATCCCTCCTTGATTAGAACCCTTATTCTATCGCGAAGCATGGGAACATCCCCTTAGCTCCCAGTGATGACAAACTGCTGCCATTTGCATTTTAATAGTGATACCCACTCTTTTCACAAAAAAACAATTCACTGTCCTACTCCCACTTAAACACATAACTTGCCACAATAAAGCCGCCAATTAACCAACCACCAAGGATAAGTGTTTCTGTCCCTAATTGAAGGAATGGTGTACCGAGGTTCATCGTCTCCCTCAATGCAGAGCTCAAATGGGCGATTGGCAGGATTTTCACGATTGGCTGGATGATGTCGGGCATATTGTTAATCGGAAAGAAGACTCCTCCGAGGAACAGCATCGGGAACGTAATGAATCCGGCAATCGGTCCTGCGCTTTCCGGATTTTTAGCGATTCCGGCGATAATGAAACCGAGTGCCATGAAAGCTAGTGTGCCAAGGATGATGAAGAAGATCAAGGCAAGCCAGGAACCAGCCACATGAATGCTAAAGACGAAATGGGCGATAAGGACGACGAGCAGTGCCTGCGTTCCATTGAGCAGCAGGCGGGCGGTGATTTGTGCGGCGATGAAGGTGGAGGCTTTCAGTCTCGTTCCTTGCATTCTTCGCAAAATTCCTCTTTCACGCCAGGCAGAAATTTGGCCTGCGACTCCGTTCATGTTGTTGCTCATGATCATCATGGCGACGATTCCTGGAACAAGGAAATCCACATATCGGATGGTCAGCGCTTCTATTCCCACTTTTTCAATCGTTACGACCGGCTTGTAGTCTGTGAGATCCTTGCTGTATTGATCAATGATTCCGTTAACAACTGTTAGGCCGAGCTCTGAGGTTGTGAGGTTTTTTTCATTATAATAGACAGGAAGAGTTGAGGTCTCATTATGCTCCTCCAGTTTTGCTTCGTATCCTTTTGGAATTTCCATGAACAGCTGGATGTCTCCATTTTTCAGGGCTTCTTTCCCGCTTTTGACACTTTTGAACTTTTTCGCCTCAAGCCCCTCATTTTTGTAAAAACGTTCTGTTAATTTCTTTGAAGCAGCTGTTTGATCGAGGTCAATAAGGCCAACTGATAAAGATAGATTGCTGTCATTTCCGGCAAAAGTTCCAAGGGCCAGCATCAGAATGATCGGAAAAAGTAAGGTGAAAAACAAAACCTGTTTGTTTCGTGAGAAAATCCGTAATTGTGCCAGCGTTAGTTGCCAATAAGCTCTCATGATTCCCTGATGCTCCTTCCAGTCATATGGATGAATACATCCTCTAATGTCGCTGATCTAGTTTGTAAATCCTCAATTTTGAACTGATGTTCTGCAGATGCATGAATCAAGGAGGTCAAGGTGACTTGAACATCGTCCGTATACAACTGGACAAAGTTGTCTTTGATCGATACTTCCTCTACTCCATCCATTTTCATAAACCAGTCTTGCTCTGGTGGATTGCTTAAATGGAATTCCACTGAGCTTGTGGACTGCAGTTTTTTCACGAGATTCGTTGGTGTGTCAAGTGCGATAAGTTCACCCTGGTCCATGATGCCAATGCGGTCACAGAGCACATGGGCTTCATCCATGTAATGCGTCGAGAGAATGATAGTTTTTCCTCGCTCTTTCAACCGGAGGACGATGTCCCAAAGAGTCCTTCTTGCCTGCGGATCAAGACCAGTTGTTGGCTCATCGAGAAACACGATGTCCGGGTCGTGGATAAGAGCTAATGCAATAGCAAGACGCTGCTTTTGTCCACCCGATAGTCCTTTGATTCGATCCTTCCTCTTCTCTGTCAGCAGCATATCGCCTATTAATCCATCGATATCCACGTGAGTCGGATAAAAGCTTCCATACAAATTCAGGATTTCTTCTACTTTTAACAATTCGAACAAGGACGTCGACTGAAGCTGTACACCGATCACTTCTTTGACTTTGTTCACTTCTTTTATCACATCGAAGCCCGATAATGTTGCCGTTCCTTCTTCTGGCTTTCTCAGGCCGACTAACATCTCAATCGTGGTCGTTTTGCCAGCACCATTCGGACCAAGCAGGCCGAAAATTTCTCCTTTTTTGACCTGAAAAGAAACTCCTTTAACAGCCGTAAAGCTGCCGTATCGTTTTTTCAATCCTTTTACATCTACTATACTTTCATTATTCATGACAAGCCTCCATTGAATGGCAGTTGTGATTATTTTGATTTCATTTTTTTCAATAACTCTATGTGAATCAGCGTATATTATAAGGTCCCTATTTAAATTCCATAAAAAGATCTGTAATCCTTCAAGGACTCGTCTCAAACGGTATTGAAAAACATTTTTAAATGGTCTGTTTTTCTTCCAACGGTAATACTCCTTTTTAAGACCATTAGATACCTCTGGAAAAAGATTGACCAGCATTATAATGATCATTTGTTTCTCTCATACAATATTATTTCTAAAACACAAAAAAAGCGACAGTCTAATTGCTGCCGCAGGTTTGATTCTCTTTACTTAATTTATGCCCAATTCCCTTTTAATAATCTTACTCATTTCTTTTCACATTACTCACACTCTGATAAATCCCCGTTTTCTCAATACAGTAGATTTCTCATTACAGTAGAATCCTTCCAGGTTGCATGTTTGAATGATGTTCTCCAGTTTCTCTTTGGAGTTGGAACAAATCAATGACTATCCCAATGGGTGGTGATGAGGATAGATTGGTCGTAATTGCTGCCAGGATACTTTTTCACAATGATGAATCATTTGAATACCGATCAGGTTCTGGGGCAACTCTTATCTCTTCCATCGATCACGCCTCTTTCTTCTTACGATTCTATCAAGTTATTATCGAGAACTTCTTAGCAAGCTTTTCACTCAATTCTAATCAACAAAATCAGTGATATCAGTCTGGAGCTGATTCATTTATTTCGCTGACCTTCACTCTTCAAATAATATTATCTAAATCTTTACTCCAATAATCCTCTAATAAAATTTCTGGTTCTACAAATTTCTTATTCCATTTCTTCCACTATATTATATAATGAGTCTTTTATTTATGACTTTACCTTGTAAAAGAATTTAAAACAAAGAAAGGAGCATATCATGTTGATATGCTCCTTTTTCATTTGATCAATTATTTATTCTTTAAAAAGATTTGATTTGTGAATATGATTATTAACTGATCTTCCTTACCTTTTTTTCCTCGCGCAATGGCCAGCTTTCTACTCCTTTTAACCCTTCGATATCATCCGCATAGAATACTGGGTCTAAACCTTGTTTTCTTTGCTCTAAATAATGATCGAGCGTTTTGAATGCATACTTTCCAAGTAGTGCGATGGCTACCAGGTTCGTTAATGCCATAACGGCCATTGCCAAGTCTGCGAAGTCCCACACGAATTGCAGGTTTGCAACAGATCCGAACATGACCATACCAAGCGCCAGAATTCGATAAACTAGCAATGCCAGCTTGCTCTTATGAACAAACTCAATGTTTGTTTCACCATAATAGTAGCTGCCGATAATTGAGCTGAAGGCAAACATAAAAATGGCGATTGCCAGGAAAGTGCTTGCCCAGCTTCCAAAGTGTTCAGCCATTGAAGCCTGAGTTAACTCTACTCCTTGAAGGCCAGTTGTGTATGAATCTGATAAAAGAATGATAAAGGCAGTCGCGGTACAGACAATCAAAGTATCAAAGAAAACCCCAAGGGCTTGGACAAATCCTTGTTTTGCTGGGTGTGACACAACCGCAGTTGCTGCTGCGTTCGGTGCGCTCCCCATTCCAGCTTCATTTGAAAACAGACCTCGCTTGACCCCCATCATGATTGCAGCACCAATACCACCGCCCATTACTTGTTCCATTCCGAATGCACTCTTCACGATTAAGGCAAAAACAGCTGGAACAGCTGAAAGGTTCGTTAAAACGACATAGGCTGCAAGCAGAATATAGAATCCAGCCATGATTGGAACAACGATTGCTGAAAACTTCGCAATGCGATGGACACCACCAAAAATGATGAGCGCTGTCAATAGAACCAAAATGACTCCGACAATTGAACCATCTAGTTTGAAAGAATTTGTGAATGCCGCAGTGATTGTATTACTTTGAACAGCATTAAACGTTAATCCAAAAGAAAGGATAATCCCAAGTGCGAACATGGAGCTTAGCCATTTAGAGCCGAGCTGCTTGCGCATATAGTAAGCTGGTCCACCTTTGAAGCCTTCTTTATCCTTCACTTTGTAGATTTGGGCTAATGTGCTTTCGACAAAAGCACTTGCTCCGCCAAGAATGGCCACAATCCACATCCAGAATACAGCCCCTGGACCGCCTACAGCAATCGCCATGGCTACTCCTGCCACATTTCCAGTGCCGATTCTTGTTGCCGCGCCAATGAAAAACGCCTGTAGAGATGTTATGGATTTCTGATCAGAATCAGAAATCCCTTCATTTCGGTCCTTTAGTACATTAAACATTTCCTTGATCTTCAAAATCTGGACAAGCTTCATACGAATCGTGAAATACAATCCTAACCCCAGTAATAGTCCAATTAATAGATAGGACCAAAGAATGTTGTTCAAATCATTGACGATGTTGTGTATGAAATCCATGCTGTCTCCCCCTTGTTGTCGAAATATGTCGATTTATTGTGATTGATATGAATTATGCGGAAATTTCAGATAAAAGTCAATAGGTTTTTATTATTATATAAAATGTTGCAATGGTTCATTGTGGCCTGGCTGTCGTATTAAATAGGTCGTGACAGCACATCAGCGTAGATTTCAAAGCTGTGAAATCCAGCCACTTTCAGCTCATGGATGATTGTTTCCTTCGTAAATCCCTTGAACCAATTTCGGAAAGGCTTCTCCTTGATGATCAATGATGACATACTGATTCAATCTCACATCATTTTCATAGACAAAATGTGATTCAAAACATAAAATCAAAAACGGCAGTCATTGAAACTGCCGTTAAATGTTTTCCTTATCTATTATGATACTCCTGCTTTTTGATCAAGCCGGGAAGCTTCAACTTTTACGTTATCTTCCCGTCCTTCACTCCACTTAAAAACAATCACTCCACCTAGAATGACCACTACACCCAGAAGTTGTTTCATGGTGAAAGGAACCTTCTCAAGCCCCATCCAACCTAGTGAATCAAATAATACTGCAAATGCGAGCTGTGAGGTCAATACGATGGAAATCGCAAAGGTCGGCCCCAGATACCTTATGCCCTGCACGATACCAGTAATGACACCGATTCCGATCAATCCGCTGATCCAGTACCACCATTCCATTTTTTGTAAATTGAATAATTGGCTGCCTTCAAAGAAGAGTCCGAGAATGAAGGATGCCAGAAAGCCTAACCCCAATACTAATGTCGTGGTCGTCCATGAACCCGCTTTTTCATTGACCTTGCTGTTGAAAATATTCTGTAGGCCGACTAGCGTGCCAGCCATGACTGCACTTAATAATCCAAGTACCATACAATTACCTCCGTTTTCTTACTCATACAGATTTTCCTTGGCGACCAGCTTGAGTCCTTCCAAATCCTTGATGAGGATGGCACCTTTGTCGCGTTCCACCAATCCATTCAAACAGAATTCCTTTATCACCCGGTTAAGATGCCTGTAGCTTGTTCCGATTAAATTGGCGATGTCAGTGAGATTTGATGTGCTTACTTTCCCATTGACCAGCGCTTCATTTTCATCATAGGCGACAGATACGAGATAGCTGGCTAATCGGGTCTCTACGGGATACATGATGTTATGGCGCATGAACTGGGATTTGATATAGAATTTCCTTGTAATGATTTTAAGCAAGAATTGCAGGAATGGAGAGTGGTCTTTTAAAAATCTGCGCACCACACTTTGCCGGACTCCGATCATCACGACAGGAGAAACGGCCTCAACCGTATTGATCGTGTCAATCTCCTGGACATATTCAATATCCCCAATGACTTCAAGCGGGGTTTTAAATGAAAGGATCAATGTCTTCCCCTCTTCTGAAGTGGTGAAAATCTTCACTTTCCCCTTAACAAGTATATATAGATACTCGACAGCCTCACCCTGGGAACAGATCTGCTCCCCTTTTTCAAATTCATATAGGGATAAATAAGGAATTATATCCTCATTAAATAAAGATTCGATCTTGTGAGATTGCAAATACGCTTCTATCTCTTCAAATGCTGTTATTTCTTTCATAAGCATTCCCTGCCTTTTTTATCATGTTAACAGCTCAGTTACAAACCGAGGATCATGACACCTGCTACCATCATTGTAATCCCAATCAGCTGCGGTACCTTCATTTTTTGCTTCTTAACACCGAACCATCCATTCCTGTCAATCAGGAACGTCATCCCAAGCTGTGAGATCAGCATGGCAGACACAGTTAAAGTAACGCCGATATAAAGGATCGCGGTCACATTTCCGAACACAACGATGGCTCCAAACGTGCCGCCAATTAAATAAAGCGGCTTTACCTTACTCAGCACTTGCCATTTTCCTTTTACGGCAAACATCAAGATAAACAAAGCAGCTAAAAATCCAGTAAATTGGGTAACTGCAGCCGTCTGCCATGTTCCAATATCCTGGCTGATTTTTGAATTAGCCACTCCCTGAAGAGTGATAAAAGCTCCTCCTAAAAAAGCAAAAATAAAACCTTTCATTCTTTTCTCCCCCATCCTTGATGTATAAATCAATTAAATGACAGAACGGGAGGATACGGGAAGGACATATGTCCTGAAACTAGAAAAACATTACTCAAATAAGGAAATCCTTCAAGCCTAGAAGATGTTGATTATTGATAAAAACAGAAAAAGGGCTGACCAGGCATTTCCCTGTTCAGCCATATGGTTAAATTATTTTTTAAACCAATTCATACCCATTCAGCTGGATGGCAAATTGAACGCATTGCTTCATGCTTTGGGACAACTAGTTGTTTTCTAGGGATATTATTACTTCTTATTGTAATGATTGAAATGGCTTAAAAGGCCCTTATGTCCCTGGCTACTACCGGAAACTCAATGCACAGCAACATCCTTAAAATGCAGCGGCCATAAGTTGATTAATAAATGATCTACGCAAACATTTGGGCGATACAGGGTAGTTTTTTTCGCAGGAACCTTACGCGACTAAGGTCATGATTAGCTTCAACGATTTTGAATTTCGGTAATACTTTTTCCGCCTAAAAAGGCATGGCCTGTCGTTAGTGTCATGACCGTTTCAAACCCATAGCGATTGTATACCTTTTCAACCTGTTCATTTATAGGAAACACCCATAGGTTTTCAAACCCCTGTTTTTGTACTTGTTGTTGAATATGTTGAATAATGTAGCCAATCAATCCTTTTCCTCGGTATTCCTCTAGTGTAGCTACACTCTCCATTCGTGCTTGGCTGCCATGAGCAAAGATACAGGCGGTGGAACAGGCGACACCATTGTACCTTAATAAAAAGTGTTGATATGCAGGATTATCAAACTCTTCCTTTAAGGCTTTTTCTCGAACTTCACGGCCGCCGATTTCTTTGATGCTGCATTCGATTTCTAATGCTTCTTGATAGTTTGCTTCCGTAACTTCTTCAATCGATATAGCATCATTTCTTTCCAGGTTAATCACTTTTTGATCCCATAATTGTACAGGACTTGGTAATTCCTCATATCCAAACTCTTTTAATTTTAATTCACTTAACAGATCAGGTTGTTGATCTGGAGTGTATATGTAAAATCTCGGAATAATGTTCTTTGCTCTATAAAAGGAAATGACTTCATCAACAACATTTTCAGGATGATCAACTAATTTGCGAATATGGGCATGATTCGCATCATAATATGCAGGCTGGTCCTCATTTAAAAATAGAAAACCCCACTCCCTGTCATGACGAGCAGTAAAGGTATCAAGGTAAGCAAACTCCAAATCAAATATTTTATTTATCATGTATTTCATTCCCCTCAGTCAACTTTCTTGAAAAAACAAGATAACAAAGATATCTATATTTGATTTTAGCATAATTATCCAAGTTATAGAGACGTTTCAATATTTAGTGGTATGGACTGACAACTGAGTAAGTGGAAAAGTGGGGATGTACCTTCTGCTTCCAGACAAGAGCAAAAGAAGGAGCTCCACATCATGCTGCACATTAAGAGAATGCCATTAGGCAAGGTGATACTGAAACCCGCCCATACATAAAAAATTGGCTTCTACTGTATGCAAGACTCATCCGATGACCAGGAATTGCAGTCCTTTTGCTGATACATTTGCTGCACTGGTCCCCAGGCAAATACGATGAGCCACCTCATAAAGACAGTTAATACTGAGTGTATGTGCACGAAGTGATTACTCTTACCACTCTTGTTAAAATACCCGAAAAGAAAATCCACTTTTAAGAAGAAGCAAAGGAGTCGGCTGCCAAAATGATTGGCAGCCGACCCCAAAAGAAAACCCTATTCTATTTCGCTGATTTTCACTTTCCAAATCATATGATCAAAATTTTTGCCCCAATAATCCTTTAATAGAATATCAGGTTCTCCAAATTTCTTTTTCCAGATGGATTGTGCACTTTTATATCCACTATCTAAGCAAAATTCTTCTATTCCTTTTTTTCGCAATGTAGCATACATTGCTTTCAATAGTAAATTCCCTACACCTTTCCTTTGGTGGTCAGGATGAACAAATACTGTACCTATCTCCACAAGACCTTCATAAGCATTATTTGTACAATTTCTTATGATTTCATTTGCTTGGCCATATTCAATTGAACCAATAATTTTTTCTCCATATAAAGCAATTAAAAAATATCTCATCTCACCATTGCTTTCAAAATCACTTTCTAAATATCTTTTTTTTACGTCAATTTCCTCATTCATATCATTTATTTGATCACCAATGCCTTCATTAATGAACGTATCTGTAATAACTGTTCTAAAAAAATTTTTCAGCTGTTCACTATCCTCAGTTTTCGGCCTTCTAACCTCTGCAGTAAACATACAAAGCCCCTCCGAACTTAATCGAAATTTATCTAGTTTTAAGGCAACAATGTCAATACCGCAAAAAAGTGCATAATCGATGCAGCGATGACAAATAAGTGCCATATGGCATGGTGATAGTGAAAGCCACGCCATACATAAAAAATGGCTCCTACTGTATACAAGACTCCTCCGATCACAAGGAATAGCAGTCCTTGTGAGGATACATTCTGTGTCAGTGGTCCCCAGGCAAATACGATGAGCCAGCCCATTACGACATATAACATTGTAGATGTGTTCAAGAAACGTTTGACGAACAAGGATTTGAATACCGTTCCTGCGATGGAAAGTCCCCACACGATTCCGAACAGTGTCCATCCTAGTGCACCTTTTACGGCGATGAATAGGAATGGTGTATAGGTGCCGGCTATGAAGAAGTAGATGGATGAGTGATCCATAATTTCAAAAACATCCTTTGCTTTTCCGGGTGGAAAGCTGTGGACTAGGGTTGATGATGTATATAACAGGACCATGGTAGCCCCGAATAAGGTGAAACTCACGACATGCCACGCTGTTCCGTACAGTGAAGCAAATACAATCAGGATGACGAGGGCAGCGATGCTTAATAATCCCCCGATTCCATGGATAATTGCGTTTGCGATTTCCTCTCTCTTCGTAAATATATGTACATTGGCCATACTGTTGACTCCTTTGCTCTATATGACAAACGTTCTGACCGATCATTTTCTTCTATTATATTAGGATTTGAGTATAACATTTATGTCTATAAAAGGTGTAAGGATTTGGTGCCACCTCCATTTGGACAGCTCATCCAAAAAAAATAAAGCAGATTATATTATAGCCTGCTTCCATTCATTAATAACCTATTTTGCTCTACCTTTTCCTCCCTCTCCAAACACCCAATTGAAAAATAATCGTTGAATATGTAATGAGAATCGAAAGGGATATAATGACCTTCTGATGGGTAGTCCAGATATCTAGAAGCGTTTGTTGAAGGTTGCCTATAAGATGAAGATAATAGATGTACACTACTATTAAGGAAAGGGATAGTAAGAATCCAAAGCGGAGCAAACGCAAGAAAGTGACTTCTCTGGAAAAGGATTTAGAATATTTTTTCCCATTGTTGGTAAGCCTTGTTTCAGCCATAAACCACACTCCTTTTCTTCCGTTTTACTATGTTACATGCTTATATTATTCTTTCCCTTTTGGTCAATATCCTTTGATTTTTCTAATAAAATTCAGCCCTAAAGCTGTTATTCCTAGACAGTTATCTAGTTTGAACCGGTCTCTCTTTCGTACTATAATGAAGAAAACCATATAAGGGACGATGTATCTTGGGCAAACATAAAATCTATACAATGAGTTTCGCAAGTGTCTATCCACATTATGTGACGAAGGCCGAGAAAAAAGGACGTACGAAAACAGAAGTCGATGAAATTATCCGCTGGTTGACAGGTTATAGCCAGGAAGAGTTAGAAGCACATCTGGAAAAAAAGACAGACTTTGAGACTTTCTTTGCGGAAGCTCCCCAACTGAATCCTTCGAGGGCTTTGATCAAAGGTGTAATCTGCGGTATCCGAGTGGAAGACATTGAAGAACCAACTATGAAGGAAATTCGCTACTTGGACAAGCTGATTGATGAGTTGGCGAGGGGAAAGGCGATGGAAAAGATTTTGCGGAAATAATCCAATGAAAATCCAGACACACTGACTCTATGATAAGGGTCGGTGTTTTTGGTTATTTCACCGAACTAGATAAATATTTTTGTGATCTATGTATATAATTAATGCTCATCCGACGCAAGAAGAAGCAGAGGCTGTGATCCCTGCTTCTGGCTAGATTCTCATATCCCCAATCCTTTTAAAACAAGCAAGACATTTTCGTCTTAAGCCTGTAAACCACTTACTTTTCAACCCTTCATCAAAGCACCAGAAGATGCCAGCAGAAACAGCAGCACTGAAAAAGAAGAAGCCATTATTCCTTACATTCGTGAGCCAGTTACCCTGTTCCGTATCAAATATGAAAGTTGGTACTGCAACAAATAACGCTCCGAGGAACACATGTAGGAATCCTGCAGCTGCCATTCTTGTTACCCCCCTTGTCCTACGCGTGAGAACATCAGATAAAATCGAAGATGGAATTCCATAGATTAGGATAATCGGCAGGATATACATTCCTAAAAATAACCCTAACCCCGATTGATCCAGAATCGAGAACAACATCACCATCATCATTGTTGCGCCTAATGCGGAGACTAGTTTTCTTATGAACATACCTATTCCCCCTTCCTGCAAAAAAACGGACCAATCCATCCTTGCTCATGGGTGACGACAAATGTCCATTTATAGTCACAATCGACAACATATAGATCCGCATACTCACCATCAGTCATCAATAGGTCTCGAGCTTTCAATTCCGTTGCATCCTCTACGAGCCATACCTCATCAGAATGCTGGAAGAAAATTATGCAAGTATCTTTGTACTGTTTGTCGAATGCCACCTCCGCTTGTTCTTCCTTCTCACATTTTCTTTTTTCATAACTGAATACATGCCAAAGAAAGCCGCTTGCTCCGCCTTTATCATGAAGAAATATCTGCCTTTTTTCCTTAACACTTAAATGTGACGCAAAGGCAGCCTCCCACTGTTGTCTTAAATCATGACCGAAGTCTTCAGTCTTGCTGACTTGTATTTTTTTGCTTTCTAATTTATCGAAGAAATCCATGCACTGCCTCCTGTTTTACATGCCTTACTAACCATTCTCTGTTTGCTTGTTAAATTCCTCTTGCGATTTGTAACTGAAAGTTGAGGTTGTGTTTATTTTCATAGTATATGATGTTCATTGTTCAGGGCTCATTCTAAATTTTGTACTAAGTTGCATGATGTCCTCGGAAAGAGTGCTGAAGATAACGATTAGATTTTAGTAACGAACATAGGAGGCAATATTAATGAAGAAAATGCTTTTTTTCATCACAGACTGGGTTTCAACGAAACGCGGTATGTGGATCACGATTATCGCCTGGCTGGTGCTGATGCTTGGTTTGAGCGCAGGTCCGCAGCTCGGCGATTACAAAATAAACAATTTTCAATCGCTGCCTGATGAGGCAAAGTCCATCATCGCGCAAAATAAAACGGAGAAATTTTTCCCGAATGAACAGGGTACTCCCGGTATTCTCGTTTTCCATAACGAGAATGGCGACATTAATCTAGACGAAGTGAATCAAATCCTTGATGGAATCATTTTAGAGAATATTGAAGGAATAAGAAATATCGTAGATACTCGTTCCCTTCCGCCACAAGCGCTGAGTGGCTTTATATCCGAGGATCAATCAACGATGATTGTCCCAATGGAACTTGAACATGGACTCGGGAATGATGAGTATGCTGAAATCAATGACCGGGCAACGGAAATTGGCACAGGCATTGCTGACAAGCTTGAGAGTACATCCTTTTATATCACGGGTCCTGCGGGGATTTCCGGTGATACCATCAAGCTTTTTGAGCGGGCGGATTTCGTTCTATTATTGGCAACGGTCGGAATTATCCTTGTCCTGCTGATTGTCATCTATCGTTCGCCGCTGCTTGCCATCATTCCTCTTGTTGCAACGGGTATCGTCTACCAGGTTGTGAACCAGAGTGTTGCATTTTTGGGAGCTGGCGGACTGGAGATCAACAATCAGACTACTTCGATCATGGGCATTCTTTTGTTTGCGGCCGTCATTGACTATTCACTGTTTGTCTTCTCCCGTTTCCGCGAGGAGCTGAACCATTACGAAAATAAATTCGATGCAATGAAGCATGCGATGCGTGCGACAGGTGAGCCTGTCTTTTTTGCCGGAGGAACCGTGCTGGCTGCGATGCTTGTGCTTCTATTCGCTGATTTCCGCGATTATCAGAACTTTGCTCCGATTTTCGGAACGGCAATGTTCTTCATTATGCTTGCATCCGTGACCCTGGTGCCTGCATTATTCACCTTATTCGGACGCAAGGCGTTCTGGCCGAAGGTGCCTAAGTATGGTGTTGAAACCGAAGTTAAGCATGGCGTCTGGGGACCAATTGCAAAATTCGTTGTCAACAAGCCTGCCCTTTCCGGTGGAGTGGTCGCTGTCATGCTGGTGCTATCCGCGTTGAACATCTTCAATCTTCAGTATGAATTCGACATGGTGAAAAGCTTCCCGGAAGATTTGCCTTCACGAGTGGGCTATGAAATAGTGGAACAGAGATATGATAAGGGTGAACTTGCCCCTACCACACTGTTAATTGAAAGCGACAATCAGTTAACGGAAGAAAATATAATGGAAATTACGGAAAGGCTGAACGAAGAAAAAGAAATCGCTTCGATCCGTCCGGCGGGATTAACCGAAGATGGCCAGGCGGCAAAATTCAGCATTGCTCTTGCAATGAATCCCTACTCTGTTGAAGCGATGGATTATATGGAAAAGTTGCGGGATGAGACTCCTGAAACGCTTGATGATCTGGGGATGAAGGCTGATTCTTATTTCAGCGGCATTACTCCGAAGCTGGTGGATGAGCGCGAAGTCAATAATAGCGACATCATCAAAATCGTTTTGCTGGAAACAGCGCTGATTCTTGGATTGCTCGTTGTCTTGACGCGCAGCTTGAAAATGTCCATTTATATGATGGCAACAATTTTGCTTTCGTATGTATCTGCGCTTGGGCTGGGAGTATTCCTGATTGACGTGCTGTTCGGCTTTGAAGCCATCAGTACCCGTGTACCGGTATATGCTTTTATATTCCTTGTCGCCCTGGGAATCGATTATAATATTATTCTGGCTTCCCGATTTATCGAGGAAAGAAAGAACCATAAAGTGAAGGATGCCCTGGAAATTGCGATCCGCAACACGGGTGGAGTGATTTCGTCCGCAGGCGTCATTTTGGCAGCAACATTCGCTGCACTGACAACGATGCCAATCGCCGACCTGTTCATCTTCGGATTCATGGTAGCTGTCGGCATCCTGATTGACACCTTCCTCGTCCGCGGCATGCTTTTACCGGCACTAATCCTTTTCTTTGAAAAAGATAAACAAACCAGTATGCAATAAGGAAGGAGAGGCCTCCTCTCCCCTTCCTTAAAAGGAGGCATAAACAATGAGAATCTTGGTAGTTGATGATGATGTAAATATTCAAAGACTGGTGACCATCCATCTAACCCAGGAAGGATATCAGGTATTCAAAGCTGATGATGCCGAGGAGGCTTTATCCTTGCTCGAAAAACAAAATGTCGACCTGGCGATTGTCGATGTGATGATGCCTGGAATGAATGGCTTCGAGCTGACTAAAATCCTGACTGATGATTGGGAGATTCCCGTGATCCTCCTCACCGCAAAAGGCCAGCTGAGCGATAAGGAAGAAGGCTTCCTGTCAGGTTCCGAAGACTATATTGTGAAGCCTTTCGAAGTAAAGGAGCTCTTATTCAGGGTTGCTGTTGTATTGAGAAGAATGCAGCGTGCTATTGATTCTATCATCTCTGCCGGGAACATGAAGATTGACCGGAACAGCTTTGAAGTGGAGATCAATCAAGAGACGATTCTCTTCCCGCTGAAGGAATTTGAGCTTCTTACCATTCTGGCATCACGGTTGAATAAAACCACTCCCCGCGCGATCTTGATTGAACAGGCCTGGGGAGCCGACTATGAGGGTAGCGAACAAACGCTCAACACTCACATTAACAGGATCCGGGAACGCCTGAGGAAGCATCAAGCCTCAGTGGAAATCCAGACCATCCGCGGAATTGGTTACAGACTTGAGGATTTGAAATGAAGACATTGTACAGGAAATTCATCAACGCAACACTTCTCATCCTCGGAATCAGCATTATGATTGCCTTCGTTCTTGCAAACTGGGTCTATATGACTTCTACAAGAGAAAGGATCGATCAACAGAATGTAAAAATTGCCGAAGAGGTAGCCTCGAGTCTTGAGCAAATGCATTCTACCACCCATTTAAGCTTCAAAGCCTATCTTGACTCGATAAGTAAAGTAGGTTATCAAATCTATGTTTTAAGTGAAAATGGAGAGGAATTCTTTTTTGGCGAAGATTTTTCGAAAAAGAATCTACCCGATGAGGCAATGAAAGTTATTGATGGTAAAGAGGTCTATCATGGAATGGATAATTCTCATTCTCCATGGATGATGATGAGCCATTTTTCGAATGAGCTTGATAATACAGTTGGGGTTCCTTTTACAATTGACGATCAGGATTATGGCCTATACCTTCGCCCCAATAACAAAATGCTATTTTCTGATGTCCATGTCATTTTCGCCTGGTTCTTTGTGGCCATCTCAATTGTCAGTATCAGCGGCGTCATCTGGTTCGCCAAACACCTGATCCAGCCAATTACAAAGCTGACAGAAGCGACAAGGGAAATCACACGTGAAAATTTCAACTTCCCTTTGAACATCCATCGGAAGGATGAAATCGGCCAGCTTGCCGAAAGCTTCAGCATCATGCAGACTCAATTGCAGCATAATGATGAAGCCAGGAAATCCTTCATCAATAATGTATCCCATGACTTTCAATCACCATTGATGAATATTCAGGGATACGCAGAACTATTGAAAACACAGGAGCTCGACGAAGAGCATCAGGAGTATGTTGAGATCATTGACCAGGAATCCAAGAGGCTGTCCAACTTGACGAAGCAATTGCTGCTTCTTACCTCCCTGGATCAGAAATCCTACCCGATGAAGCTCTCGGTCACAAGGATTGACACACAAATCAAAGAAACGGTAAGAAGGCATCAATGGCGCCTCGAGGAAAAGGAGATTGAAATTTCGTACCATCTCCCCCCTGCCCCGATTCTCGCTGATCCTGAGCTTTTGATGACAGTCTGGGACAACCTGCTGACGAACGCGATTAAATATAATCAAACCGGCGGCAGCATTTATATCCAGATTAACCTTTCTGAACAATACACAATTATCACCTTCAAGGATACCGGAATCGGAATGAACGAGAAGCAAGCCTCAAAGGTTTTCGAACGTTTCTACCGGGTCGATGCTGCACGCAAGAAGGATGGAACCGGCCTGGGCCTGTCGATTGTCAAACATATTATTGAACTGCACAACGGAAACATTGAAGTGGAGAGCGAGATTCAATCAGGGACGACTTTTACTTTAAAGCTCCCTATAGAAAAACAACTGGAGGAATAAAGAAATGGAACAAACTTGGAGTATTAGGCTAATCAGATTTTCAGCTATTTTTGGACTTATAGGCACTTTTATGGGCTCGCAAATGGCCGGCCAAATGGATTATGCTCTGCGCCCAATCCACGCCCATATCCTTTTAGTCGGCTGGTTATCCGTATTTGCCTGGGGAATCTTTTACAAAAACTATGAAATCAGATATAAGAAACTAGTAGCCATTCACAGCATCACCGGCATGGCAGGCGCACTGGGACTCACCATCGGGATGTGGTTATATAACCTTAACCCATTTAACATGGACGAAACCTTGGTGACGGTACTGTTTATCGTTGGCGGATCATTGCTGTTGTTTGCCTTTATCCTATTCCTTGTCGTTACCTTCTTTATAGAAAGAAGTAGTTAACCTTAGCGAATAACCGCGGCTGTATTACAAAGATTATAATATTTACTTTTCGGTTTAAAAATGTTTATAATACAAATGTAAAGTCCATATATTTACAGCAAGCTGCTTGAAGTACAGCGGCCATTTGAATGAATAAGAAATGATCTACTCAAACATTGGGCGATGCAGGGTAGGTCATTTCTTTTTGTTTGCAGAAATACCTATCGCGACTACTGCAATGTTTAAGGTTGCAAAACTGATCATCATATTCATTGCTTCAGAAGTAACCATCAGCGATGCAAAGGTCCGTCCCGTCCGAAGCAAGGGAAGGACCCTTTGCTCTTTCTTTAGTATTAAGCAGTCATGTACCCTTCGTGCCCTCCCTCTCCAATCTTCGAAAAATCGATTCCTGTATCGCTGGCATCAATTGCATGATCTGCCCGTATTCCTTTTAGCACTGTCTCGCTTCCGAACAAGTTCAGCAAGGCAATGAACTGCTCAGCCACGTGTTTATTTGAATGAACAAGTCCGAAAAAAATTATTCACCTCAATGCATGCCCTTCCACAATATCGTTTCAAGCATACATTAATATTATGGAATTGAAGGGGGGTTATTGAATGTCAGACGGAGCAGGTTATGGCGGCGGTTTCGCGTTGGTTGTTGTATTGTTCATCCTCCTGATCATCATTGGAGCTTCATATATTGGAGGAGGCTACGGCGGTGGTTACGGTGGCTACTAAAATCATCATTAAAATTACTAAATGACACCAGACGTTATTGTTTACCTGGTTTCGGCGATGAATATTTTTGCAATGCTGGCTGTTTATTTTAAGGAGCAGCAAGCTTAAAAATTCACTCTAAATGATGGATGGAATAGGCAGAAAAAACAAGCAGAATAGTTTAGTTAATCTGCTTGTTTTTTGTGTCATTTGAAAGGTCAAAGAGCATTAATAACACTAAAAAACGCCTGTATAATCTACAGGCGTTTTCCGCACTATTAGTTGTTATTTTCTTCACTAGAGTCTCCATCTAAGTCAAGTTCATCTTCACCAGATTCTTCTTCACTAGGCTCTTCATCTAAATCTGGTTCTTCTTCATCAGGTTTTTCTTCACTAGGCTCTTCAGTTATATCTGGTTCTTGGTTATCTTCCTGCTCTTCCATGTTTTCCATGTTATTTTCATCTTCCGGTGGCGGCTCTTCATCAGCTGAACAACCGGCCAAAATGATTCCTGCACCGAGTGGGATAGACAAAAGTAAATTTTTGAGTTTCATCTTCTATCATCTCCTATTCTATGATGTATGTTCCTTCCTTTCTTTCTTTCCCCTTTTGAAGAAATATAAACTTTCATAGGTTGCAAGCCTCTTTAACCCAAAGCATAGGGATGGATCTTATGCTTCCAAACACAATACTAGGAGGTTTTACACTAATTCCAATGATCCCCGAAATAATAGTCATCATTTCAGTTTTACCCCCAAAAAAAAGAATCAAAGGGTACGTCCCCTCGCTTCTGGGGCTGGTCTTTCATTTATCTCTCTCAAGCTTAGTTCAAATCGATTCCCAAGCTCTTCCCCCCTATAATTTTGTACTCAATCCGGTCGGTTTTGAGTGGGACAAAGATTCATCTATAATTGAACCTTTTCCCTTAACCTTCTTTAACGTCGCTACTATAAGAAAGCTGACAATCACTAGTAAGAGCCATGAACTCACCTTTCCTGGATGAACGAGGCTCCATGCATCGGTTTGGTTTGGATATTTCCAGGCTCCAAAGTAAGTTGCGATATTTTCAGCTATCCATATAAAAAATCCAATGAGCACAAATGATAGTGAGAGTGGCATTCGGTATCTAGTTTCATTAATCTCGTATGTAACCCAGGATTGCCAGAAGACGATAATTACAAGTCCTGATAACCACCAACGAATGTCAATCCAAAAATGGTGGGTAAAAAAATTCAAATATATTGCTGCAGCGAGAGGTACAACTACCGAAAATGGTGGAAACTTAACTAGTCCAACCTTCAACCTCCTCCACGCCTGGCAAAGATAACTGGCTACACTTGCATACATGAATCCGCTATACAAAGGCACTCCAAAAATTTTAAAATATCCCTCCTCCGGGTAGGACCAGGAGCCCATATGCACCTTGAAAATTTCTAGCGCAAGTCCAATAACATGGAACAATGTTATTACCTTAAGTTCATCCCTCGTTTCAAACCCCAAACGTACCATCCACCATTGCATAAAAAGGCAGATCATAAGCAGCCAGTCATACCGAGGCAGAATAGGAGCTGGTATGATTTGTGTAACAGCTAAAGAGGCAAATATAACGACAGGAAATAAACAAGATAGAGCCTGCTCCCAACCAAAATGAACGAGTTGTTTTAATGGTCCCATAATTTTGCGCCTCCAAATACTCCTGCTTTATTAATCTTGAGCATCTTCATAACTACGAAATTCTAAAATATCTCTGGGCTGACATTCTAAAGTATTAGAACTCTCATCTAAAGTTGGATAATCGAATCCTTTCCAATTATAAATATTGAAAAATCAACCCTTGTTACCCCAACCCTTTCAGAGAGCTCAGTGACACTCATTTTCCTTTTCGCTAGCTCAAAGTCACACATTGAAGATCATTGCCATGTCATTCACCTCAGACCGTTAAATCATTTTCTGCTTTTATATCAATGGCATCTTTTAAAAGTTTTTGAAGAACAGCAGCAAAGACTCCTATCACCATTGAAGCAAAAGTGAACATGAATCCCAAGCTGATAAAACCCGTTATGTCTTCGCCTTCACCTGCGAACAATATAATACCAGATATTATTTCTGCAACAGCCAGGGTACTGATGGTGATGGCACAGTATTTTATATACTTCAAAGCTAAAACAGATAATTCCGAGAAAGCGTTGTTCTGGTCAATATAGTTTAAAAGTTTTAAAGCCTGGAACAAGGCAACGAAAAACGGTATTACAGTGATATATGCACCTATTAAAAAGGGGTATTGTAAGTAGGCCGTCTCTGGATGCATTGCTGCATCTCTTGCAGCTATCTCAGGCAACCATAATATACACAAAACCATACTCAGTATCCCAATAAGGATAACGGCTATCTTTAAAGAGAGCGTAGACACACGTTTCATTAACAGCACCTCAGTCATTTTTTGTTAATTTGAATTTATCACATGATTTATCGATTATCAATAAATTTTTATTAAATATTAATGTTTATTTATTTATAGGCAATAATAAAATTATTACTAATTACAGGAATGATTTTTATAATAAGATAACTACTCAGAGTAAAGAAAATGGCCAGCCCCGTGTATTGGGACTGGCTCATTTTTTAATGAATTGGCTTCTATGATAAAACTAAAGGCGCAATTAATAGGCCAAGTTATAAAGCTGAAAACAAATGCTGTTGAAGTAAAGTTTGAAATATAGCAATCCGGAGGACGATCATGAAATGCTGAAAAAGCAAAGGGACTTAGCCGGGTACGCGCCCATTTCTTCTCTTACCCTTTCATTTGGTGCGCGATAAAGTCTTTGAATGCTTTGATGGGCTTTATTGATGAGGCGCTTCTCCACTTCACGTATTCTAATGCAAGGATACAGAGGATGAGCCAGATGCTTCCTGCCAGATAACCGGCGATAACGTCACTCGGATAATGTGCTCCAAGATAGATCCTGCTGATTCCAATGAAAAAGATCAACACACCACATATAAACAGAGCGGCCCATTTCAATTTCTTTCTGATGCTAGAACGAAATAAGAAATAACTCAGGAACCCGTAAAAAATCAGGGAACCCATCGAGTGGCCGCTTGGAAAGCTGTAGCCGATCGCATCGATTGTTTCATCAATTGAAGGCCGTTCCCTTCCATAGTAGTATTTCAAAAGCTTTGTCAGGAGACCTCCTCCCCCGATACCAATGATGAAAAAGAGGATGCTCCATTTATCTTTCTTTTTAAACCAAAGTATGGAAATGATGATGAGTGAAAAAATGGTCAGGAACCATAGGGAACCCAATTCGGTGAAAAAGAACAGGATTACATCCAATGTGTCTGTATTAATTTGATAGAAGAATTGAATGATGCTGCCATCAAAACTCTTAACCTCGGATTCCAGCATTTCTTCAGCCAGCTCTGTGAATAAGTATAGAAAGGCAATTGATGTTCCTAAGCCCATTGCAACCAAAAGGATTGGAAGGATTACGTTTTTTGCCTTTATGTTGTTTTCTATCATGTAACCTTTGTTCCTCCCTTCTCCAATCTTCATTATAGAATTTCCCCTTTTGAAAATGCCGCAAACAAAAAAACGGCAGTGATCAACTGCCGTTCTCTCTTCCAATGCTATTTCCCGTAGGCCAAAATTGCCTGTTGCACGGTTCCAAATGTGTTCAATTTTGAAAAATCGATTCCTGTATTGATGACATCAATCGCAAGATCTGCTCTTATTCCTGTCAGCAACGTCTCAATTCCGATGAGGTTCAATACTTTATGGATATTGAAGATCCGCGCCGCAATCTCCCCATCGATTGTCGCAATTCCAGAAAAATCGATGATCAGTGTCCTAATTCTCAGCTCACTGATTTTCGGAATGACATGGGTCATGATATGGTCGCTGCGTTCGAAATCGAATTCGCCGACCAGCGGAAGAATGGCCATGTCTTTTTCAATTGGTACGATTGGCGAGGATAACTCGGTGATGATTTTTTCGTTCTTTTTGTTCAGCTCATTCGATTGTTTTTCGCGCTCGATAACCGTTTGGGTGATGCTCAAATCCAGCAAGTAGCTAATCCGGTTATTGAAAAATACTACTTCTTCCGTGGAAAGGCCCTCGCCAATCGATACCTTCGTCAGCATTTCGATAAGCTGCAGGCGAGTTTCCGCATATGGCTTCATGATGCTCTCAAGTTCTTCAGTTGCGTATTTAAATTGCTTTTGTTTCAGCTGCTTTTGTTCATGCCACTTAATAAACTTCTCCGTCACCGTCTCTTTTGAAAGATTAAGTGTCTCACCAACGAATTTTAGGAATTCCGTGTTTGTCTTGATGGAATCTGAAATGATTTCAGCAGGCAATTCTATATCGAGTTTTTTCAAATTATAATCAATAATTTCTCTGCTGATTGTTTCTGAATGCTCGATCAGGTATTTAGAAAATCTATCAATTGGATTCAACTTTTCAACTCCTATAAATGGTCCCCTTTTTTCTTTTTAGTATTATACCATGTTTCACTGTTAAAAGGAGAAATAGGGACATTCATTATACTTCTAAACAAAATTTCAGTAGGAGTATCATCACCCCAATGCTTCCTTGAAAGAGAACGGTCTCTTCTTCAGCATTCTCCCGGCAAAAAAAAAAAGCAAAGGATAAGTCCCTTTGCTCCTATTTTCCACTAGTTATTTTCTATTGCATTTACCATTTATACCCACTTACTTTACCGATCGGTAAAGTCAGGAAAGTGCAGATTTAAAAGGTTAAGGATTTGGAAAGGTAAAAAGCCTCATCCCCCGTGTTTTTAGTGAGAAGTTTGGCTACTGATCTTCCACAAACGTGCCCCATTATGGAATATTGACTTCGCAGTAATCTTATTAAATGGAGTAACCTACTCCCTTGAGGATGGGATTTGTCAACCACCTTCTACACAAGTAGCCGTTGAACTTTCGACAGCAGCATTTAATTTATTAAGAAGTTTAGGAAGAATCTCAGATTCAACAATGCTTTCTAATGACTTATTAGTTAAGGGTACATTAAATTCTGCCAAAATAGGTGCTGTAATCTCCCACACTTCAACAATTGCTTTAGGAGACATATTAGATTGTATGACCATTTTTAACCTCCAGTTATGTTATATTTTTTCTGTCATTCATTAGTACATTTTATGTCATTCAGTGGTAAAAACTTTGTCAAGAATGGTACATTTCATTGGCTGTTATTACATAATGAGAGAAGTAGTGAGAAACAAGATCAGAAAGTTGTTCGAAATACTTCTACTCTACTACCATGTTACGTTTCTAAAAATGGCATCGAATCAAAGAAAATCGTTATACTTTGCAGATGTTGCAGAAAACTAACAAGAAATAGGCTGGACCTGGAATTCCCGGTTTAGCCTTATAATTATTTCTTTTTAACCAATTCATACCCATTCTGCTGGATGGCGAATTCCACGCCTTGCTGCAGGCTTGAGAACGATTGGATTCCTTTAAGGTTCACATTTGAATTAAGGATTTGAATGCTCAGTTCAGCTGACACGCCGACAATAAAGCATTGTCCTCCAATCAGACGGATGGATTGGATCAATTTTTGAATGCCATGGATGGTGTATGAATCGACATGCTTGATTCCTGTTAAATCGATTAATAGGTATTTAGCCTTGCGCCTGGTGAGTTCAACCAAGGCTTTTTCCATCAAGTTGCTAATCCGTTCATCGTTGTATGCTCCAATCAAGGGGATAACGAGTATGCCATTAAGAACTGGGATAACTGGTGAGGATAGCTCCTGAACCAAAGAATTGAGCTCTTCCGTCCGTTCCTTCACCTTCTTTTCCAATTCCAGGATACTTTCTTGTTCTTTCTTTCTAGCTAGTTCATGAATATTGTGAGAGATTGTCATAGTCGATGGGAAAATTTCAATTTCATCGTAATCATGTCCTTCAAGCTGGCTCTTCACCATCTTATACCACATATCCTGTTTGAATAGACCACTAAAAATCCCTGCCCAATGGCTCGGCAGCAGCACCCCTGCTTCATTCTTATCAGCAAGCTTGAAAATACGGTGTTCCCAGCTGTTTCGGATTCTCACGACAGCCCTTTTCTCTTCAAAAGAGTACTCATGAATCTCAAAAACTCCCCAGCCGGCCTTCTTGTAGATATCACTATATTCACTCAAAAGCTGAACCACATCGCTTCTGCCTTCATAATAAGAGCTTACAAGATGTCCCATCCGAAATCCGGTCACTTCATAGACTGTCTTTGAGACATCGCTTCCGGAAATTTCTTCAATCGTTTTTAAAAACAGCTCGATCGCTGAATCCCAAAAAAGCAGTGCAGGAGCTCCATCAAAAGTCAGTTCTCCTTCCTGGCTATTCCAAACAAACTCATTTTTATCAACTTTAACCTGATAGTTAGAATTGGCCATTCCCATTCTCCCCTAAGTATATGACTTAGTTCAATCTTATCTGAAACGAATGCAATATTCCAATTTACTGGTTCTGTCCTAGCTGTGAGAATAGTACCAGTCCTCCATAAAAAGCCCAATAAACCAAAATTTCTTATGCTGCCTGCAATGGAAACCAACGATTAGGTAAACAATTTGGCGATTATGATAAATAGTATCGATAGAGAAAAGTAACCAAATATAAGTGGCCAAAATATCTTAAAGGTACCGGTAATTTATTCAGTTCTGCATCAGTCAGGTACCCTTCAATCTTACTCATATGTTCTATTGTGTCATTGATAGGCTTTTTGTCCGAGATGTTATCCCTACCTGATACACTAATTTTCCCTTTTTGTATTCGGCGGATTGCTAATAAGTCCTTCTTTCCTTGTTTTGGGCACATGATCTTGCGCCAGATATTTGGTCTCACTACCTTTTTAAGGCACAGCATTACCCTAAGTTTTGTTTCTGTCAGATTTCACTCCTTACTCTTCTTTCTGCTATCCATACTTGTTTTATAGTTACCGAACCTATACAAATCAAAATCACCTTTCATAAACTGTATTAAATACATGAAAGAGCGGTGATTGACATGCTGAAATTCTTTAAAGCAAGATTAAAAGGTAAAAATGAAGTCCCTCCTGTAAAAACTAATGCTTTTGGGTTTGCAAAATTTGTAGCTAATAGAAATAGAACTAAGATAAAGTTTGCACTAGAAGTTGAAGACATTAAAAACTTTGTTCAAGCACATATCCACTTTGGTAAACGTGGTGTTAATGGACCGGTAATAGTATTTCTTTTTTGGTGCTGACTTAGAAACCCTTGAGGAACAAAATGGTATTACGACAAGAAGAGGTGCTGTTACAGGAATTATTACGGATGACGATATAGTAAAAAATGACGTAGGTATAGAAACTGTAGAAGATTTAATAAAATTCATGGAAAAAGAATTAACTTATGTTAATGCACATACTGAACAAAATCCAGCAGGTGAGATTAGAGGTCAAATTGTACCAATTTAACTTTCCACACTGTTAGTAGAAGTAAATGATGACTCAAAAGGATTCAAATAAAGAATTTTTTTAGTCATCATTTTTTATTTATTACAAATCGAGAAACCCATAGCACAAACTTATATATAATGAGATTTATTATTGTACCTCATCAAATTACCTTCCTTTACTATCTCCCTCATTAAGAAAAAAGAGTGTTACCCACACAGGCCGCACCTTAATTGCTATCAAAGCGTTTATAATTTGCATAACTTCTTCCCATTGTCGAAGGTGAAAACTTTATTCTATATTTATCGCTAAGCTCTAACCTAACTTTTTCAGTTAAATAAGCACCTTGTCTATTATGTTCTTCTTCTATTACAACACCATTTTCAGTTATTTGATCTAAATCCCATTTAATCCATTCACCGTATTTTTTGCCCAATCGCTCAATTCTCTTTTTAAATTTTTTGAGATCGGTATATCATCTAAATCAAAATTACAGCCGCAATGACTACACCATATAGGGTCTGCTCCGACATCACCTTCGACCTTTAACTTGTAGGAATCTTCCTGTTCACAAAAATACTTCATTTTTAGCTCCCTTGATATTAAATTTCTATGGTTAATAGTATCCGTTAGAGTCGGTTATTTGGATTCCTTCTTCCATAAACCTGCTTTTTATTTCAACAAAAGGAGCAATCTTCTTCTTGAAGTATCACACGTGTCTGTCGAATTATCATCAGCTAAGTCAATTGCATTTTAATTTTGCTTATAAATCTAAAATAAACTAATGTTGTGAGTACAAATCCAACTACTAACCCAGTTGAAACGCTCTTCGGATTTAACACCATTATCTCCGCTGTTTTATTCTCTAATTTTTTATGACCTATTAATTTCATATAGTTTTTAAGGTCCTGGGCTAAAAGAGTTAGAACCCTCACAGGAATTAAAGAATAACCGCTCCATCTTATTAAAAAAGCTAGAGTGTTTCTCTAACCACTTCCCTACCTCAATGGCAATTGCGTCAATCTGGGCTTCTGCCTGTTCTCTATTAGCTTCATAGAAATTTAAGGGTTTAAACTAATTGTATTTCCAATTAAAATTTGTTCTACAAAAGGAAGTTTTCCATTCTTTATTAACTCAACTGTTTCTTCTGTCAATTCCGCTCCTGAGTTTTTAACACTTATAACGGCTACTCCAGTAGTCGAGGTATTTGCGGGCAACCTTACTATTCCATAATCGGTAATAAGCGACCTTTGAATGTAGTATGGGAAAACCAGTGAAAAATAATAATCTTCATCACTATGATTGCTGATTTCGTATTCAAATTCTAATTGTAGTCGATCATCCAGTTCGGTTACATTACTTTCAGATTTAGTGATTTCATATGGTTTTTCATCGCTGCAACCTGCAAGTAGAATAATCATTAGTAAAAAGGAAATGGACCAAATTAATCTATTTGTTGGTAAGAACTTATAATCCATACTACCACCCGTTTTTTCTTAATTTTACCATTCCGCTTACTCTATACCTTCTTGTAAATGTGAACTTTTCTCAAACTAACCTGTTCCGCTTGCTCAATAAGGAATTAAAAAAGGCGCCTAATCCTACCTGGATTAACGCATCATTTATCAGTTGAACAGACAGTTATTCACCGTACTTTATACTATTCCTTTATTAAAAAATCTTAGCTTTTGCAGCCTCCAACATTTGTTTCTGATGAATCTACTAGCAAGATCGAATCAACTAAATCTGATACTTCTAAACTAATTAGACCAGTACCACTTCCATAGTCTATTAAGGAATTTGATTCACTATTTTGAAATTCTGATCTTACTTCCTTAAAGAACACTTTAGCCAATTCCATTCTTTCATCTGTATCATATCTTTTGGCCATCTGTTCAAAAACGTTACTTTTCCATGTTCCACTCACCTATTTATGAAGAATTAAGGGTACATAGTCAAAAGCTTAAACCACAATTTTCCCTTAAATCCCTTTCGTATAGACGTCAATGGCGTGAAAAGTCTAGTTTCCACGCCAAAACGGGACGGTTTAGCACAAGTCCCAGCCACCTATTTTTTTAAAAGCAAATACACAAAGTACGGGGCACCTATCAACGCGGTCATGATTCCTGCGGGGATTCCTTCTGGTTCAAGGAGATTGCGGCCGATGGTGTCTGCGAACAGCAAGAGCCAGCCGCCGATCAAAACAGCGATTGGAAGAAACAGCTGGTTCCGCGGACCTATCAGTGCTTTTGCAAGATGCGGGGCCATTAATCCGATAAAGGCAATACCGCCTGTTACCGAAACAGCCGACGCGGCTAATGCAACAGCTGTCAATAGCAGGACAATTCTTTCTTTTTCAATCGAGACTCCGACACCGATCGCGACTGGGTCGCTTAAGCTCAGAAGGTTTAAACGATTGGCCTTATAAAGCGTAAAAGGTACCAGGATCAAGAGCCATGGTAAAAGTGCAGTAATGAACGGCCAGTCTGTTCCCCAAATATTTCCTGCAAGCCAGCGGGCGATGAAGTCCACTTTTTGCCTTTCTGCCGCGGAAATGATAACAATCATTGCACCGGACAGTGCCATCGAAAATCCGATCCCGACAAGAATCAATCTGACAGGCTGTAGTCCGATTCCCTTTTGGTAAGAAAATAAATAAATAAGAACCGCGGTCAACAGAGCACTAGCGAACGCGACCAGTGGCAGCATATACGCAAACGAAGCGGCATCTATTGGGAAGAAGAGAAAGAACACGGCAATTCCTAAGCCTGCTCCGGAGTTAATCCCGATGATTCCTGGGTCTGCCAAGTCATTCCTGGTCAATCCCTGCAAAATCGCCCCTGACATCGCAAGTGCCATACCGGCCAGCAGCGTCACGATAATTCTCGGCAGTCTGATCTCAAACAAGACAAACTCTTCTTTAAAAGTGCCATTGCCGAATATCGTCGGCAAAATCCGGTCATACGAAACGGAAGAATAGCCTAGTCCTAGGCTGGCAGCAATGGTGAATATAATTAAAACGAATAAAGTGGCAACGATTATTCTTTGTTTTTTAATGATGGACGGATGAATCATGTGAAGCTCTTCCCTCCTTTACGGACAATGAACAGGAAGAACGGCAGCCCGAGCATTGAAATGATTGCATAGATCGGCGTTTCATAAGGAGCGTTGATTGTTCGCCCTAATGTATCTGCGATCAGCATGAACGAGGCACCGAATAAGGCTGACATCGGCAGGACGAATCGATAATCAGTACCGACGATCATCCTGACGATATGCGGAACCATCAGCCCGATAAAAGCCATGTTCCCAACTAGTGCGACAGAAGAGCCTGCCAGTAAAACAATAACGATGAATAATACTAATTTAATCAAGTTCGTCTTTTGGCCAAGTCCTACTGCTACTTCTTCACTCAAGCTCAAAATCGTCAATTGCCTTGATAAGTAAAAAGCAATTAAAATCCCCACCAGGATGAATGGCACAATGATTTTCAGCTGCGTCCATGAAGTCCCCATCAGTCCCCCGGCTGTCCACATCGAGACATCCTTTGAAATTTTAAAATACAGACCGATTCCTTCCGCTACCGCAAACAAAAAGGCCGAAACAGCGGCTCCTGCCAGGACGATTCGCAATGGCGAAAATCCACCCTTCTTTAGTGCACCAATTCCAAAAACAAGGACTACACCGACGCCAGCGCCGATAAAACAAGCAATGGTTATGACAAGGTAACCGGCCGCAGGACTAAGCGCCATAATCAAAGCCAGTGCAGCATTGGCACCGGCAGTCAGCCCAAGCAGTCCCGGGTCAGCAAGCGGATTTCTCGTCAACCCCTGCATGATCGCACCAGCTACCGAAAGGGCAGCCCCGACGAAAATAGCGGCAACTTCCCTTGGAAGCCGGATTTCCCTGATCATGGTAATTGTATCTGTTTTAGATGTTGAAGTAAGTGTAAGCCAGATTTCCTTTATGGTCGTATCTGCAGCTCCAAAGATCATTGCCGCCATGAAACTGCCGAACAATACGATGATTCCGGCAGCGAACTTAATAAGCATGGAGAGCGAGCTGTTTTGGTTGATCATAAGCATCTCATCTTTCTGATAGAATTAAAAAGCGTAAGCGCCTCGTTCAGCCCCGACACGCGCTGCCCGCCTATAACGCCACGTCCTGTGGCTGGCGGGTCTAGCACATCGTGTGCCTCGGAGGGCTGACCAGTGAAGTCGGTCTTTGACTTCATTGGCAGGACCGAAGCGTCTCGAGGAGTTAGGAGCCACAGCTAGACAAGCGACTTGAGGGGCTAGGCGCTGGAGCTGTATTAAGATACCCCATATCGTTATTCCCAACTGAATCATTTTAACCATTTCCTATCCAGCAAGAAGAGGAATCCCTAAAGATTCCTCCTGCTACTTATTATTGGTTCAAGAACGATTTTTTAAAGAATTCCAGCTGATATTCGAGTGTAAGAGGATCATTGAAATAGAATTCCTTCGCATTTACCTCGAATACACGGTCATTCTTTACGGCAGGGATATTCTTATAAGTCTCGGTTTGCTGGAAGGAAGTATCTCCCTCTGCATTCTTGCTGAAAACAACATAGTCACCAGCGTATTCAGACAGTACTTCCGGGGAAATCGCATAGTAACCAGGTTCAAGAGCTGCATCCTTCACTTTTTCAGGCATATTCAAACCCATTTCCTGATAAAGAATTTCCGTTCCCCTAGCCCAGTTGTCGCCAAATACGTACAATTCCTTGTCGAAGTTTTCGATAACAGAAACCGTTGCGTCTGCACCAATTTTTGCTTTGATTTCTTCGCCAGCAGCTTTAGAGTCTGCCTTGAAGTTCTCAATCCACTCTTGAGCTTCTTTTTCTTTATTTAACACCTTGCCGATTTCCAGGTGCTGCTCCAGGTAACCGAGCTTTCCGTATGTAAAGGTCACAGTCGGCGCGATTTCATTTAGCTTATCGACATTTTTGATATTAGATAGACCAATGATCAGGTCTGGATTTAATTCAATGATCTTCTCCAGGTTTTCATCTGTCACTTCTTCGACGCCCTGCAATTTTTCAAAACGTGGATTCATTTTTGACCAGGCATCCACTCCAACAATGTTCACATCGAGGGCCATCACATTTCCAGCAAAAGAAGAGAGAACAATGACTCTTTCTGGATTTGCAGGTACTTCTACAGCACCATTTTCAGATTGATAAGTGATTGTTTCTGGTGTATCTTCTTTCTTTTCTTCGCTTGATTTTTCTGTTTTCTCTCCGCCTCCACAAGCGCTAAGAACAAGCACCAGCATAAGCAGGAATGGCATAAGTAATTTCTTCATTTTCTTCTTCTCCTTTAAGTAAGTTGTACGTGATGCAAATCGGTTTATTTGTACGTGGATCTCTCCCGATTTCAGCGTCAATTTGAAAAACTTCTCTGAGCACTTCCTTATTGATGACCTCTTCACTCAACCCGGTTTTCACGATGCTTCCCGCTTTCAAGGCAACCAGGTGATCGGCAAATCTTGCAGCATGGTTTAAGTCATGAAGAACCATCACGATCGTCCTGCCTTGCTCCCTGTTCAATTTTTGCAGTAGCTCGAGAATCTCAAGCTGATGCGCCATGTCCAGATAGGTCGTTGGTTCATCTAGGAATATCATTTCCGTTTCCTGCGCGAGTGCGAGTGCGATCCACACACGTTGCCTCTGCCCGCCGGACAGGGAATCGACAGGCTCGTATTTGTAACTCGCCGTCCCCGTCACTTCGAGAGCCCAGTTAATGACTTCCAGATCCTTCTTCGTCAGCCTCCCAAAACCCTTTTGATAAGGAAAGCGTCCATATGACACCAATTCCCCTACAGTCAGGCCGGCTGCACTTTCAGGTGTTTGTGGAAGAATTGCCATCTTTCGTGCCAGACTCTTTGTATCTTCTTTAGAGATACTCGCACCATCCAGGAAAATAGAGCCAGACTGATGGGGAATGATTCGTGACATCGATTTAAGCAAAGTCGATTTTCCGCAGCCGTTCGGGCCGATGATAATCGTGATTTGCTGATCGGGGATCTCTAAAGTCAGGTCATTCACAATTGTGCGTTCCCCGTATCCCACATTCAATTGGTCTGTGTATAATCGAACCATTCATCATCCCTCCAAAGTTTTTCATTTTCTCATTGATAATGATTATCAGTGTCGGTTACAATGAATACTATAAAGCTATAATTTTATTCAGTCAATGACAGATTTGTGAAAATTTCATTTTTCTTCATTTTGTTACCGTATACATTAAGGTTTCGTACAATACATTCGAGGAGTGTTTCCGATGGAAAACATTGAAATCTATGACATTACGATTATTGGAGGCGGACCTGCTGGACTATATTCTGCCTTTTATGCAGGCCTTCGAGAGATGAAAACAAAAATAATTGAAGCGCAGCACGATCTTGGCGGGAAGATTCATGTTTATCCAGAAAAGGTGATCTGGGATGTGGGCGGCGTTGGCCCTATTACAGGAGCGAATTTAATCAAACAATTAAAGGAGCAGGCGATGACGTTCAGCCCTGAGGTAGTGTTGAATGAAAAAATCGAATCCATCAGCAAGGAACGGGATTTATTTTTACTAAAAGGAGCTTCTGGAGAGATTCACTATTCAAAATCTGTCATTGTGGCTATTGGAAGTGGGATCCTGAAACCGCAAAAGCTCAATATTGAAGGTGCGGAAAAATTTGAGTTATCCAACCTTCACTATATGGTCAATTCTCTCAAATATTTTAAGGATAGAACGGTTGTCATTTCGGGTGGAGGCAATTCGGCGATTGATTGGGCAAACGCGCTCGAGCCCGTTGCTAAAAAGATTTATTTGGTTCACAGGAGAGACTGCTTCAGTGGACATGAATCTCAAGTGACCCAAATGATGAACAGTTCTGTGGAATGTTTGTTCCATTCAAGCATTACCAATTTAATTGCTGACCAAAACCGAACAACTATTGCCGATGTTGAAATAACCAATCAGAAAACTGGTGAAGTCCTTCGCCTGCCTGTAGACGATGTACTCGTCAACCACGGTTTTGACCAGGACGCATCCTTGCTCCAAAATAGTGAGCTTGAACCGAAGATGATTGAAGACTTTTACATAGACGGAACACCAACAAGCCAAACCTCAGTGCCCGGCTTATTTGCAGCTGGGGATATTTTAAAGCATGAAGGAAAATTGAATTTGATTGCGGGGACCTTCCAGGATGCAGCCAACGCAGTTAATAAGGCAAAGCAGTTCATAGAACCGGCAGCTTCGCAGTCAGCCATGGTTTCTTCCCATAACAAAGTATTTTCAGAGCGAAACAAGGAAATGCTTCTTGAGCTGATTAAGTGATTTTAGGATTAAAATTGAAGGAGAATTCCATTTAGGACTGAACTGGCTTTTCCACTGAATTCTCTTTGTTCGACTTATCACCTTTCCCATTCAAGACTTTGAAGGACAAACCATTAAGGGGTAAAATAGTTATATGACGACACCAATGAGGAGTTCGGTATGTCCAAATATAAAAAACAGCAACGTCAGAATGACCGCTGGGACCATAAGTATGATTCGCTCGATCTGAAAAAGCTGCTGACCATCCTGAAGGAAAACCGTCGCAACATCCAGAGTAACCAGCAACTCTACTATGATCCAGAACAGGATGGGCTGGATATCAAGAAATACTACCGTGGCGCCCAGGATTTAGATTTATCAGGTCTTGCGCTCTTTTATAAATTCCATACTATCGTATACCAGTCACATAAAAATCAGCTCCCCTACTTCCTGGCAAAGGATTTATATCTGTACACATGGGTGGATTTATATCCCGATGGTTCCGCGAAGAGTATCTATTCTAGCCAGATGAAAGATCCCGAGTCACTGTTGATTGAGGATAACGAAACACTTAGGGAAAAATATGATGAGTTCAGACGGAGATCAAGGAAGATTCAGGTGAATGGTTTTGATTCAATCAAGGAACTAAAGGTGTTTGAGGATCATTTCAAGATGAACACCGAGCATATTGTTCCGCAGTCCTGGTTCGAAGGTGCCGAGCCGATGAAAGGTGACCTTCACCACCTGTTTGTCTGCGAACCCGATTGCAATATCTCCCGTTCAAACTACCCATTTGCCGATTTTGATTTCTACAATCCTGAATCGGACGATGAACCCATTCAGAACAATTGCGGAGTCAAATCAGGCTTCGAGTTCGAACCCGAACATGGCAAAGGAGCATCTGCCCGGGCAATGCTCTACTTTTTCCTTAGATATCCCAGAAGAGTTAAGAACGAATTCAAAAAGAAAGTCGATATCCCGCTGCTCGCCCGCTGGAATGAAGAATTCCCGCCGACCCTTTACGAACAACACCGCAATCAGGCCATCTACTATATCCAGGGAAACCGCAACCCGTTCATTGATTTTCCGGAATTGGCAGAGAAAATTGATTTTCCATGGTGAAAAATGAAAGAAGCTGAACCAGCATGATGTTGGTTCAGCTTCTTTTATTTTATAGGGCCGTGTTTAGAGACAGAGAGAGTTTAAATACCGGCTTTATCAGTATTTAGTACCAGTTGCAACAGTTTTAATACCAGTTAACACGATTTTAATACCAGTTGGCCCAAATATAATTCCAGTGAGCCCAATTTTAATACCAGTTGGGACAGATTGATTACCAGTTTAAAAGATTTGAAACCACTTCTCTAAATATAATCCCCTTTTTTGAGTTTGAATCCCGGTTTGAAGACTTTTATTCCAAGTTTTACTCGTTTATTATACGGTTGCATCATTTTCATCTCCGGTTACACGACTTTTATCTATGGTTGCATCACTTTTATCTACGGTTGCATCACTTTTATCTACGGTTTCACCACTTTTATTTCCGGTTTCACTACTTTTATTTCCGGTTGCATAACTTTTTCATCGGATGCTCAAATTTTATCAACGCTATTATGATTTAGCTTCCAGCTAATGGCTTAATTACCTAACAAGAAAAGATTTACTTGTATTCAAAATAAAATATTAGATAGATATATAACAGTAGTCACTGTCAACATGCTGAATATAGTTGTTAATAGAACAGCCTGGGCAGCATATTCGGGATGGTTTCCATATTCCAGGGTCAGGAGGGAACTATTTCTTGAAGTCGGGAACGAGCTTGCGATGAAAAGCGCCTGTGCAACTGTACCTTCTAAGCCTAGAATAAAAATGCTGACAAAAGCAATTGAAGGTGCCACTACTAGCGTGCCTATAAGAGTCAGTACCAGTGGAGTTGATAGTTGATGAAATTTTATGTAAGCACTCTGCGCCCCTAGTGTAATGAGCGCGAATGCCAAAAAAGCATTAGATGTATTTTCTATTGGCGTCCAGATAAATTCCGGAATTTTTATCGATGTTGCCCTGAAGAAAACCCCCAACAATAAAGCGTAGATCACCGGATTCTTGAAAAAGATTTTCAACGCCTGGAACCCTTTACTCTGTGCTGTTACTGAATTAAATATTCCATAAGTGTAGGTAAGCAGATTTTGAAAGATCATCACCACAATCTGAATCGATAAACCCAATGAATTATCCTGAAAAACAAGTTGGCTGACAGGCAATCCGAAATTGCCGGAATTGATTAATACCACACTGTTTTTGAATGTAGCAGATAACCCTTTCTCAAATTTGAAAACCTTCGAAATAGCGGTGCTTAAGCCTATCAAAAAAACGTTTTGGACACCTAGAAAACCAATAATATAGGCAACGATAGCCCCTCCCAAATTACTCTCATAAATACTAGTAAAACTAACAACTTATTTCGCTTTAAATTCTGCCAAATCCTTTTTTGTTACCTGGGAAAAAGCAAAGTGACCCTTTTTTACTTCTACCAATCTAAACACCTTATAACTATTAAATATGAGTTTCTTTACAACTAAAATCGGTATCTTACCTAGTAATCAGATTTCTTCGTTTTAAATAACACCGCTTCCAAACCTAAAAAAGCTGAACCATCATATTCATTTGGTTCAACTCCTTATTCATTCAAACGAAACACCTATAGAATTCGCTATCTCAACGAATACTTCTGGCGTCACCTGATCGGATACTCTTTTATCAATGCTGAGGATATATTGCCAGCCGTCATTTTCAAAGACAAACAGGTTAAAGCCTGGAACATTTGTATATAGAGCATCGTGACCGTTCTTTAGCCTATAGATGTTTTTAGCCTTCATCGGAATCTTGTAGTCAACAGGACGAACATCAATTTTATAGTGGCGTTCAGCCGAGTTTTCATTTATAAACTGAATTTCTAAAGAGTCATTTACTTCCCCATCTAAATCATTACACCTTCCAAAATGATGGGTAAAGTCTATAGGCGGAACTCTCAAAGGTAATTTCAAATGTGCAGTTCAAATTCTTGCACTGCCTCTTCAACTGTTTTATATCCAATCTCACGGAAGGTTTCTTTCAATGGTTTTGGCATATCATGACCTGCATTCGCAGTTTCGATTTTCATCGCAAATATTAAGATACTTAATATAAACAAGTGGAAAATCTTCTTGTACATTAACATCACCCTGATTAATTTTCCCGTTCAATTAGTAACTAACCAAAAAAATTTATCCCGCGGCAGATTTTCATACATTTATCACATTTGCACTTTATGATTGTTGAGAAATAAAATTGACGAATGGAGTTTAGTATTTATGAAGAAAATAATGTTCTTTTTTATTATAGTCATGGTTCTGTTAACAGCGTGTTCTGCAGGTCAGGATGCGGAAGAAGAGTCGATTGAGAAGGTTCCTGAACTATTAGAGGTATCGATTATCACGCCTGAAAAAATCGAGACAAATCAGGAGATTACAATCAAAGCAGAGGTAATTCAGGGAGAGAAAAAAGTCAAAGATGCAGATGAGGTAAAATTTGAAATTGGTAAATCAGGCCAGAAAGACCATGAAATGATCCCGGCACATAACGAAAAAGACGGTACCTATTCCATCAAGAAAACCTTTAACGAAGGCGGTAGTTATACCATTGTGGCTCACACAACGGCAAACCGGATGCACAGCATGCCAAAGAAAGAAGTAATTGTAGAAGGTGACGAATTAGCACACGACCAAACTACTGATGAGGAAAATGGTACCGAGGGTCAACATTCCAATCTCGAACATAATGACCATCACAATAGCGAAGTTGCATTCGAATTTCATACACCTTCGACCATAAAAAGCAATCAACCAGCTGAGCTCACCGTCAAGATTGCTCAGGAGGAACATATTATTTCCGGGGCGAATGTCCGTTTTGAAATCTGGGAAGAGAACGAAACAACACATCAGTTCATAGACGCGAAGGAAGTTTCATCTGGCACTTATTCCGCTGATTACACCTTCCCTGCGAAAGGGCATTTCATTGTGAAAATTCATGTAGAAAAAGGCAATATACATGACCATACAGAAAAAACGATTGAAGTAGCTCCAGAATAAAAACAACCTATATTTTTTAAAATGTCTATCATTCATATCTTTTATTTTCCAACCTTAATGTCTTGAATGTTACTGAAATTTGATGATGTTAACCACCATTTTCAATTTGAGTAGAAGTTTTTATTCTGTGACATAATACCGATAACTGGTAAATGAGGTGTTAATAATGTCAAAAGTATCTATGATAAAAGACATTGATCGATATGATGATAAGATTATGGATCTGACGCTTGAGTTTTGGAGATCATTTGGTCACTTCGGCACGTGGCAGTTTTGGGCGAATGTGTTTTTTTTCGTGATTCCACTTGCACTTACTTTGATATTCATCGATCGAAAACGCATCTTCCAAATTTCTTTCTTTGGTTATACCTACCATATGTTTCTTGTGTATCTTGATATCTACTTTACCCGGAACAATATTTGGGATCACCCATACCATCTTATTCCTTATGTTCCAGTAAGCATTCCGGTTGATGGGGTATTGGTACCTATTATCTTTATGGCTGCCTATCAATATTCAATTCGTCATAACCGCAATTTTTATCTTGTCACGCTTTTGTTCGCTGTAGTTGGAACCCTTACCGCTGCTGGGTGGGAACAATTTGGATTGTTAATCCTTTATAAAGGAATGAATTTGTTTCATATTTACCTTCTTCAAATCAGTCTTGCGATTCTAGCCTATTGGGGGACAAATGCTTTTTTGTATCTTCAAAGCCGGGGGAAAGATATTAATCCTATTTAAACAAGAATATTGTTTCACGTAGAGAAATGCTAAATTGGGTATCAGCACCGATTTTTGGGCACGGCTTCCCTCGTTCTGCCACCGTTCTTCGTGCCAGCAACATATTTCAGCTGCGGCTCCAACGTTTCTGCAACCGAACTTTATGCCAGCAGCTTTTTTCGAACCCGTCTTCCTTTATAACCAAACAGCTGAACCTCGATTCTTTTTCGGTTCAGCTGTTTTTTTCCTAGTTATTATGTTTTATCCTGTTGCCACGATTATATTCCCTGTTCGCTAATTCAGGACATATAATTGGTTAAAATTGTGCTGCAAAAAGAATTGATCAACTAAGTTTGACTATGCATTCGCCTTCTTCTCATATTCCAACACAAAGAGTGGTTCATTCTCCATCCATTCCGCAAAAAGCACATCCTCAAAATGATGGATTTTCTGTTTCTCTAATTCATTTTTCAGCCACTGCTCGTTGAAACCGGCTTCTTTTAGGTTTTCGCGAACTACTTCCCCATCCAGGATCATGTTGATTGGCAAGTTTGGATCATCTGCTTTGATTTTCATATCACTATTTTTAGGAGTGTCATAATCCGCTTTTGGCAGGACACTGACCATTCCATTCGTTTCGATGATTGCATATTCTACTTCGCGAAGTGAAAAGTAGCCTTGCTGCCTGACAAGACTCTGCAGCTGATTGATATCCAGCTTTGCTCTTTTCAAAGCCTCGAATTTAATCTTTCCTTTTCGCACCACAATGTTAGGCTCCCCCTCCAGCAGCTTCCGTGAACCGAGGAACTTTTGTGTAACCATTTCTGTAACATAAACAAGCACTCCCCACAAGGCAACGGCAAAGGCGATTTCGCCGATCTTTACTTCATGGTCATAAATGGCATTTCCTACAAGCTCACCAAGAATAATTGCGGAAATAAAATCAAACGGTGTTATTTGAGAGAACTGCGTTTTCCCTTGTAGTTTCGTCATGATAAATAAAAATACAAAGCCGCTCGTTAACTCTACTGCAATTGATAAGTAATGATTCAACACTCCCACTCCTTCCCTACCATTATGGGAAAAATCACGAAAGTTGAACCTCTATTTTATAAAAAAACCACCATAAAACGACATAAATTCGATTTTTTTGTCATAAAACCAAGAAACAATCTGCTGCCATATAACGGTAAAATATGTAACTTTTATGAGAAAAAATCGTTAATAAGAGTGTAAATACGTATACCAATTGCACGGCCGTAGACCGCTTTAGGGAGATAGGCCTGCAAATGAAATCAAGGGGGTTGGCGAATGAAAAAGTTGCTGCTTTCGATAATGCTTCTAGTATCGCTGTTGTTCTTTGAGGCACCTGCAGAGGCTGCTGGCGGAGACATGATTATCATCAATAAGTCTAACAATCAACTGGCTTATTACAAAAATAATAAACTGGTAAAAACGTTTAAGGTGGGAACTGGGCGGAAAGCTTCTTATACGCCCGAGGGCAAGTTCAAAATCGTTAACAAAATCAAGAATCGCCCTTATTACAGCGGGAATATCCCTGGTGGTGACTCAAGGAATCCGCTTGGCGACAGATGGCTCGGCATAAATGCGCGAGGAACATGGGGAACAACTTATGCGATCCACGGCAACAATAATCCTAAATCAATCGGCGGATATGTTAGTGCCGGCTGCGTCCGGATGTACGATAACGAGGTACAGTGGCTCTATGATCAGGTGAAGGTAAATACTCCGGTTGTCATCACCACGTCAAAAAAATCCTTTAACGCAATCGCATCCGCTAACGGATATAAGGTTACAGGCCAGGCTGCCGTTCCCGTGATCGCTGCACCAACAAGCACTGTTCTTAAAAAAGGCATGCGAGGAGTTGAAGTGAAGCAGCTTCAGCAGGCCCTGACAAACAGGGGCTACAACACAAAAGGAATCGACGGTGTATTCGGTCCAGCTACAGAAGCGGCCGTAAAGAAATTCCAAAAAGCGAAGAAACTCAAGGTTGACGGTGTTGCCGGGCCAGCTACTAAAAAAGCACTTGGAATGAAATAGCAAAAAGACGGTCCCCCTTAAAAAAGGAGGACCGTCTTCATTTTTACACACCTTTGACGAGCTCCCTCATCGAGTTCAGCTTTTCAGAAAGCTCCATGAACCATTCTTCATCTCCAGTGGCCAGCGCCAAATCAATTAGATATTGTATTTGTTTTTTGTTTTTCACTTTCGGGTCAGGCAGTTTTTTCACTCCGTTTGTTGTTATCGGAATGGTTTTGCCTACCATGGATTCATCATCACTTGATGTGATTGTTGCATTAACCTTTTCATCCAAAATATCAAGTGACTCTATATATCCGATGAATAATTCTCCATTACGGGATTTCCCCTTAATCCAATCGCCTACTCTTAAAATCGTGTTATTATTGGACAACATATAAGTCACCTCATTCATTTTAATCTGTAATAATTTTCATTACATTTACCAACTAAGAAGACGTCAATTTCTCCTTAGTCACAATTCGTTTCTTTTACCAGGTCAACTATTTCCTTGATGGAATAGTGCTTTAAATATTTTCCCAAATGTTCCTCGGCACCTATGAAAATGGCAAACAGGACTTTGTGCATGTTCGCTCCGACCAAGCATTTTTCATTGGAGTCAGGACACTTTGGCTGCAGTGCACCTTCCGAGGTCAGCTTGTATATATCCCAGAGGTTTACTTCATTTAAATCCAATGCAAAAATGAATCCGCCGCCGGTTCCTTCTTTTGATTTGATAAATCCATGTTTTTTTAACAAGCCCAGCACTTTGCGGATCCGTACGGGGTGAACCCCTGCGCTCTCTGAAATGGCTTCGCTTGTAGACATTCTGTCCGGCTGCAGTGCAAGTAAGGTTAAACTGTGAATGGCAAGGGTAAAATCGCTGTTCATTGCCTGCCTCCTAACAAAGGTAACTATTTGTTCTGTAAAATGCTACATACCAACCAGCCTTTAAGCTGATTTTATTATAACTAATTCGCAATGCTATCCAGCTCAAAGCCAGTAAATGTACGTAGCTTGCGCGGCAAGAAACTGCGGATTTCCTCTTCATTATACCCAACCTGCAATCGTTTATGGTCCTGGATGATTGGGCGGCGCAGTATTTGAGGATTTTTTATGATTAGATCATATAATTGATTCAGCGGAAGAGAGTCAATGTCCACATCCAACTGCTTGTAAGTTTTAGAGTTTGTAGAAATAATATCTTCCGTTCCATCCTCTGTCAGCCGAAGAATCGATTTGATTTCATCTACAGTGAGTGGCTCAGATACGATATTTCTTTCGATAAAATCAATCTGATGTTCTTGCAGCCAGGCTTTTGCTTTCCTGCATGAAGCACAGCTTGAAGTGATATATAAAGTTACCATTGATCCACAGCTCCTTCGTTTAACTGTAAAAATAAAAATTACAGTTGGAAAACAATAAAATTAAAAAATATTAATACTGTAATCTTAAACGTTACAGTTCGATATGTCAATAGTTGTTTCAAGGCCTCCTCCACTTTCAGGACCCATTTATCCAATCACTCAAAATTGGGCTTATCCCTTCGAAACTCTGCCGTAATCATCTCGTCAAACTATTTGAGGTGATAAAAAATGAATAAGATAAAACGTTTATTGCAGCTTGGGTTGAGTGTCTTGTTGATGATTTCATTACTCTTTTTCACCAATGGTTTTGGTTATGCAGATGATCACGATGTCACTGTTAAAAAGGGGGATACATTATACAGCCTTTCTAAAAAGCACAACCTGACTGTCCAGGAATTAAAGGATTTCAATGGGTTAAAGAACAACACCATCTATATTGGCCAAAAACTGCTCCTCCCTGGCCTGACAGAATCGGAACCGATGTATGCAGTTGTAGCGGGTTCTTTTTCCAAGAAAGATAATGCAACGAAGCAAATCGCTAATCTGAAAAAGAAAGGAATTGAAGCGACCGTCATTACAAAGGTTATTTACAATAAAACTTATTACTGCATCCAGGCTGGTGTTTTTTCGAAAAAAGTAAATGCGGAGAAGCAAAAAAAGCTGTTGCGTAAAAACGGAATCACTGATGCCTATATTGTAACGAGTAAGAATCTTCATGTTCTTGATGTCCACGTTGGTTTCACATACAGCCAGCTCCTGCAGCAATTCGGGAAGCCGGTGAAAACCGAAGACCAGTTGAATATCAGGTCGCTTTATTATAATGGAGAAGGTGCAGGAGTTCGCGTGAATTTCAACATGGAAAATGGATCAGTATTCGGACTTCAAGTCTATCCGGAATATTTAAAGCTTGGCTCCCTTCCAAAAGAAAAAAGCCAGGTTATCAATGTCTATGGATACCCAAATGATGTCAAGAATGTCTCTTGCTACGAAAGCGCGACATGCGGACAATTCATCTATCAATTTAACAAGCACGAGCTGATCATCCAGTTCGACCGTGATGGGAAGACTGTCCAGTATTTTGATCTTAGCAGATTACATTAGATAATTAGCACAAAGGCCGCCATTTGGCGGTCTTTTGGTTTTGTACTATCTCTTGGATAAAAGTAATGCCATGTATAAATAATAAAGGAGGATGTTACTACCCCAAGAAGGAGAAGGTACAATGAAAAAATTATTGTTGATGGGTTTTATTTTATTATTGCCGCTGAATATGATGGCCGGATCAGCCCCTGCCTACGCCAAACCACAGCACAAATGTATTACCCAATCTGAGGTAAAGTTCGAAAATGCTTTCCGCAGACTATGGGTTGACCATGTATTATGGACAAGCAACTATATCACAAGCGCAACAACAGCAGGTGCGGAGGATCAAAAAGAGGTGCTTGAGAGACTCCTGAAAAACCAGGAGGATATCGGAAATGCAATCAAACCTGTATACGGAGAGGAAGCCGGAAACAAACTTACGGATTTGCTTAAGGAGCATATTGTCATTGCCGGCGGAATTGTTGAAGCAGCTAAAAGTGAAGATAAAGCCAAGCTGGATCAGCTAAACAAGGAATGGTACAGAAATGCAGACGATATCGCAGCCTTCCTCAGCAGCGCCAACCCTAACTTAAAAAATGAAGAAGTAAAAAAGTTAATGTACACGCATCTGGAATTGGTGGCAGATGACTTAACTGCAAGCTTGAAAAAAGATTGGCAAGCACGAATTGTTTCAATTGATGACGGAATAACCCATATCATCATGATGGCCGATGCAATTTCTGATGCAGTTGTGAAGCAGTTCCCTGAGAAGTTTAAGAAATAAGGATAAGAATGGGAAGGTTTTTTTGTTCACCACGGTGACAATTAAACCTTCCCATTTTCATTTTTCACTAAAACTTTTGATGATTGCAGCTCAGTAGCTTAATTAACGTTTTCCTCACAGGGGGATTTTGGAATATGAACCCAAAAGAATATCAGAGTATGTTAAACTTTGATGATAGTGTGTTATATGTCTACAATTTAACAGGGGGGATAATTTGGAAAGTGCCCATTTAAAAGAAGTTAATGAACTTGCAAACCTATCCAGGGGACATGGGGTATATTTTTTCCAAAATCAGGACCTTTATATTTCTAATGTGGTTGACTTTGTTCTTTCCGGATTAGAACGGGATGAATATTCCATTATCGTAGAAAATGACCGAATTGCACCATTGATAAAAAAAAGACTAACAGTGTTGTTGAATGATAGTCGTTTAGAAAAAGTAAAGTTCATCAATAATTTCGACTTTTATTATGCCCAAGGAGACTTTAGGCTTAATTCTATTTTCAATTTCCTCCCTAACTTAATTGAAGGATATTCAGAACTCGCTTTAGTTATCCGAAGCTGGGCACATGTAGAATGGAGGGATGAGTGGGAGGTAAGCAAAAAACTAGTGGCTTCTGAAAGAGAAGCTGATGTTATTGTGACCGAAACAAAACTTCTTTCCGTTTGTGCCTACGATTCAGAAAGGGTAAGTGAAGAATTTAAGGAAAACCTTCTAACCTGCCACAACTTTTTAATAAATGACAAAGAAAATGGCGTGTAAACTGACTATCAGTTTTGGCATGCCATTTCTCTGATTTATTATGTTTTCTCAATCTTCTAGAACTTAAGCTACCCTAAAGTTTAACAAAACAAATAAATTAATTTGTAAGCAAATGATAGGTTTTAATACCTGTGTATAAAGCAAATTATTATGTTCGTGCCCTTTCTTTAGTAGTGAGCTTAAACACTTCCTCTAGCCAGAAATGGTAACCATAAATAACAATTGAAAGTGTGACGAAAATACCAAAACGGCCCCAAGGAGTTATGTTAACCAATTGATATATCCCTAATTTTTCCTGAAGTAAATAATGCAATGGGAAAATAGCGAACATAAAATCCGATACAATATTAGTTACTAAATAAATCCAGAATTTTCCGTATGTAAAGTAAAAAATCCATATGGTTACAACCAAAAAAGCACCCAATATACCTGAAGCAAAAGCAGGCTTTAACCATGGTAAAATTGACACTTTAATTATCCAGTGGTTTTGATTGTAAGCTATCAAATTGTAAAGAACCATTAAAAATGAAGCTAATATCGCCACAGGCATGAACCGTTTAACATCTTCCCTTTTTAATAAAAATAATGTGAACCATGGAGCAATAAGTATTGTCCAAAGCACAACTTTACTTATCAAAAATAATCCCACCTTGTTTTACTTTGTAGTTTCTCATGGTGAAAGTTATTTATACTATATCTTCAACGGTATTATTAAAGATTACTGCATCGTTAGTTAAGTAACTCTAACAAAAAGAGCGTCAATCCCTCTTGGATCGACACCCATATGCGAAGCTGAATTTTAAGATCTTACATATATCCGTTTGAAACCTATCCTTCCTTTGTCCATTGCTTTTAGAATACTTTCGTAAACATTTAGGAAACCTCTTTTTTTCTTGTCCCGTTTGACTTCTACAATACCTACTTCTTTTGCGATCTCGACTGTATTTTCATTTAGTGATAAATATGAAAGCCCCTCGGTGTATAGACAGTTATTCATTGCAGATTTCGTTCCTCATGACCAGATAAAATGGCAGGAAATGACAAATTAATCCAGTACTGGTCTTTCGAAGATAATTTCATAAGAAGTGGGTTTTCCGTGTCCATTATACGCTAAAGGTAAAACTTGTACTAACCTCCATCCATCAGCTGCATATTCACTAATGGTTTCCCTATGTGTTGGTGAAGAAAAAAATCCCCCGAGAGAAGTCTCTACAAATTTATATTCGTACATTTTTTTTACCTCCAAGGCTTAAATATTCAATGCGACTTCAACTTTTTTTGTAAACTGGTCCGCAAGTCAAAAGGACAGAGAATAGACAGTCCCTATTCTTTGTCCATCTTTTCAACCCTTCGCCGATGATTTAAATCTATAACAATTTCTCCAACACCCATTGCAATTAATCCATTCAGCAAAGCAAATATCGGAAGAGAAATATCTCCACCACCATCTGATAAAGGAACCATAATAATTCCCAATATACTAAAGAAAACAAAAGCCATCCCCAATAAATATAAAGTACGACCAATAAACAGTTTTTTTCCCTCCCTGCAATTTTTCTACAACTAGCCTGAGTTTGTGAAAATGTTCTACAACAGAGAATGTAATTCGTTCAAGGCACAATGCAGCAATGTGTTAAATAAGGAGTCAGCGTTTCTTTTTAATCAAATCGATTAAATAGTTGATCTGTGATATTAGAAATGAAAGAAGAATGATAATTATTGTTCCTATTGTTAATAACATTTCTTCTGCGGGATCGCCACCGCCCATAAAGAAAGAACCAAATATAAAGAAGAAAATTAGACTTAGCATTAGAGTTAACAAGAAAACGCTAACATACTTTGACATAAAATCTCTCCTATAGAGAACATAATTTATATTTCATAAATATATAACACTATTTCCTACTTCGTTAACTCAACAAAAAAGTAAACTCTAGATAGTACCAATACTTTATAAGTGCTTCAAGCAATACTACGAGGAAATAAATAGTAATATATTAAAACCGAGTTAAGAATTACACAAATAGAGTTAACAAAGACCAAAAACACCTTGATTCTTTTTACGATAGATCTAACCCCAGAAATGAATAGTAGTATAAATCCTATTTGAATTGAGCCATATATGAAAAGCCAAATATTCCAATGAGGAAACATGCGTAAAATCGGATAGAACACTACTGCTGAGACTGCCAATAAGATTGTCAATATAATTAACAGAATACCTGTTGTTCTGTCATGTTCTTTATATTCCATGCACATTCCTCCTCTTTTATACATTCCCAAATGGTCTCCTGATATCTTTATCAGTTAAAAGCATTTTACTGCTTATTTTGCCAATGAAAATACGTTATTGAAAAAGTGCTTATGAATAAGATTAAAAAGCTCACTCCTATAATCATTGGAACATATGTGAAAGCATTTATTAAGCTCAATGAAGTTGACCACGAATCTGCATTTGAGGGTCTTGAGAAATTAATGGCATTTTTCTCTCCACTAGCTCCAATTATTAAAAACAAGACCCCTATTAGGAAAAAGCCAAAAGGTATTTTAAACAGTTTTAAATCTATATTTTTCATTATTCATTTCTCCTTCTACCCCAAGTGATATTTCACTTCCTTTTATAAACTTTCTGGTACTGACTACTACATAGTTATATTAATCACCGGACAAGCATATTGATTAATTGTAACTTCAACAAAAGGAGCAAATTATATTGAAACAAATGATCGGGTTATCAGGTTTACTGCTACTCTGTATTTATTTGGTCTATAACAGTCCTCAAATTTCTCAGAAAAACTCTGACATTGATTCTTTAGAAACCGGTGCAATTGTTGATCCAGAAACAACCGATGAAATTTTAGAAACGATTATACCCGAATTGGAGTACGTACATGAGAAGGATCAAGACAATGAAGTGGACGGATATATCGTTGAAACTTACAGGGAATATGAAGTTCATAGGGATGAAAAAGGTAAGATTATAAAACAGGTTCCCACCTCAAACTTTGATTATATAAGATATAAAAAATACTAATTCATTTTAAGTGCATTTAATAGGTAAAGATTCTTATTCTTTGCCTATTTGTCATGTCACTTAATGGAGCAAAACAATTCCAGTTCGGCAGTGATCGTATTTTCACCTAACCTGCTAATTAAAAATAATGTTAAAAACAATAAAAGCAATTATGATTCCTACGACAACAAAACCACCAAGTGTAGGACTTCCAAAAAAGGTTCGATTCCAACCATCTTCAGATTCTTTACTCTGACCTTTGATTTTCTTGTTCATTAAGCCTCTCCCTCCACTTGAATGTAATTATGTAACATTTTCTATACGTATGAAAGGGCAGAATAGTTTCTAATTGAGTTCCTTTTTATTTTAGTTAAATTTCTAGTATTCCTTACAAACTGTATTTCACGTACATCGGGTTTTTACCCTGAATCACTTAATCAAATTTTTCAAAACACAATAATCTAATTTTATAGTCCCGTTCTTCCACCTTCTATTCCAATCTTTTAACAGCATCCTCTTCAGGTAATCTGCCAGGTACCTCAAGAAAGAAAAGTTGCCGCTATGAAGAAACGTTCTTTTTGCTTTTTATCAGTTTACTTAACAAGAAAATCAACCATCCAATATAACATGAGAGCCCAGAGCAAGACGATGATCGTTCCTGCTATCCAATTCTTATGTTTAACCTTTCCAGATGCAGCCACTTTTTCACGTGAATACTGAATGATATGATCTGGTATTAATTTTAATAGGATAGCGATTCCCAGTGGAACAAGGATGAGGTCGTCCAGATAACCTAGGATTGGTATAAAGTCAGGAATTAAATCAATCGGACTGAAAGCATAGGCGACAACAATTATTGCGAATAGCTTTATATAAAAAGGTGTGTCTGGGTGTTTGTATGCCTCAGCTATAATAAAGATATCTTCCTTGATTTTGTTCATCCGCTTTCGGAATGTTTCCAGTGCTTCTCCCATTATTCTCTCCTGCTTTCGATTCTTATTATCTACTATAATACCAAATAGAGCCTGGCACTATGTCCAAGCTCCACCGTTTCCCTTTTTATGATGCAACTTTCGTGTTAAGCAGTTTGATGCCCATTCCGATAAAAACAATACCTGTCAGTCTGTTTAAGACCGTCCCGGCTCTAGCATTTTTTCTCAGCCTTGATGTTGCCATCGAGGAAAAATAGGCAGTCAACAGACACCAGACTCCGCCGGTCAGAGTGAAGGTCATCCCTAGAATGATGAAGGGTATTGGACTTGCAACACCTGCATCAGCGTGAATGAATTGCGGAAGAAATGCAAGGAAAAACAAAGCCACCTTTGGATTGGTTACATTCGTGATCATTCCTTGTAAAAAGATCTTTTTATTGCTTTGGATTGGCATGGTTTTTTGTTCATTTGCATTGCTTTTTGCCATTAACATCTGAATCCCCAGATATGCCAAATAAATGGCTCCAGCAATTTTAACAGCATTAAACAAAAAGGTGGATTGCGTCAATATGACTGATAATCCGAAAGCTGCAAGGAGTGTATGGACAACGATTCCAGAAGAAATTCCAAAAGCGGAGTAAATCCCTGCTGTCCTGCCTTGAGAAATACTTCTGCTCACGATGTACATCGTATCTGTACCAGGTGTTAAATTGAGCAGGATCGCTGTTGCCAAAAACACTTCGAAATTACTAATACCAAACATGGATCATCTTCCCCTATTTTATATGTGCCTCGCTAAATCTTAACCCTTAGAACTATAAATTTTATAATAAACAAGGGTAGAACTAATTAATCCGAAACCTAATAAAATACCTCCGCTTACCAGAAAATTATTAATGTAACTCTCAACAATAAGATGGTAATAGGCTGTGTCCGCTCCACCCCGACTGGCTAACCAGGAGTCTGCTTTAGATGTCCCGAAATCTACGCTAAACGCAATTAAAATAATTCCCAGTAAAGCTAATAAGGCGTTAATAATAGCTAAACCCTGCAGTTTTTCTTTTATCAATATATCCGACCCCCATAAATATTAATTTATCACAAAATTAAGAAAAAACAGAGCGAATTCTTTTCAATAAAAACAGTAGACATTGGCTTCAGACTTTACTTTACCTCTAACACAAACGCATAAAAAGCATCTCCATGTGATACGTGTGCCTCTTTTTCATCCATCCACCATACGCCATAGGAATAATAATAAATCCCTGGCTCAGTTGGTGCTGATATTTTGTTATCAGTGACCATAACTTCTTTTTCTTGATTATCATTATATTGGATTAAGTGGATTTCATTCGGCTTTGGGTCATAATCCATTTCGAATGAGATTGTTTCCCCCTTTTTTACGATTATGGGTTCTTTGCCTTCTAAACGCTCGACTGGTCCAGCGGTATCAACACAAGTAGCTTTCCAGCAATAAGTACCTAAATCCGTTTCGAATTTTTCATTTCCAATTTTAACAAAAGCTCCTGGTGGCTCAGCCCCTGACAATCCATTATTCGAACAGCCTACTAGGAAAACCCCAGAAATAATGAGCACCATAAAAATATAGTTCATAATAATTACACCCCTTTTACAATCAGACGTAAAATGGATGAATATGTTTCCAAATAATTCAAAAAAATGCAGGACTCCCACTGCCTTCTGCCCTTTAACAGAAAAAGCAAAAGAACCTCCCCATTTTGCTTATGATAATAAATAAGATATAACCTCTGGTATCCGTTTTTTGAAGGTTTGATAATTATGTTCTGCTCCTTCAACGACTTTTAGTTCTGCTGCGATTCCTTTCTGTCTGATAATCTCAAAGACGGCTTTATTCGTCTCCAGGAATGGCTTGGCGAGTTTCTCGCCTCCTTCTTTTGTACCGCAATCCAAATATATTTTTTCCAGTTGAGATAAATCTGCAGTTTTCAACAACTGCTCAATTTCCTCCTGATTACGGTAAAAACCGGATGAAAGTCCTGCTATTCTTTTAAAAATATGAGGATAAGTGCATGCAGCATATGTTGTGACTAATGCACCCAATGAGATACCGGCCATATAGGTTTCACCGGGATCCGTACTATACTTCAAGTCTATGAGAGGTTTCAATTCGTTCACAATGAACTCCACATATTCCTTGCCTTTCCCGCCTTCAGAACTCGGTTTGCCCAGAAGCTTTGTTGTGTATTCACCATTTATCCATGGACAATATTCATTCACTCGCTCCCCTGGCTTCTGATCAATCGCCACGACGATGAGCTCCATATCGTTCTTTTCCAAATATTTATCCAGTTCCAGTGCAACACCGCCAATCGCCTCTTCATTTCCAAACACATTCTGTCCATCATGCATGTAAAGAACGGGATATTTCTTGTCCTGCCCATTTGAAGGCAAATAGACTCTAATTTCCCTTTCTTCTCCAAATAATGACACTAGGAAACTTTCAATCATATGCTTACACAACTTTCTAATTATTTTTAAAGAAAATCTTACCATATTGGCTGAAGCTCTTCTATATTATTTTTTATGAAGAAGGAGAATTCTGGAAAGATGGAGAAAATAATATCAACCATTGTTACTTCAGGCTTTTCAAGACATATTTTAATACTGTGAAAATATATTTAATTTGAATTTGAGGATTGCTTAGGGGGCTTTTTATGAAGAGATTAATTGTTATCATGTTGATGATTATTATTGTATGCATTGCACCCTTTTTGACATTTGACTATGTCAGCCGTGATGGAGATTTCACAAAATGGAGCCATACTGTCATGGGGTACGACCATTACAAGGACGGAAGTACATTCTATTTGGGCTATGACCTTACCTGGGAAGGCATCGGGAAACCAACCCTAGAAAAAGTTGAATTCATTAAGAAAGATGGAACAATTGTCGCCAAAGATGATGATGAATTCAGGATTAAACCCTATATAGCAAAAACAAAAAATATAAAAGGTCTGGATGAGGAATCCGTACTACAAGAAGGACTACCCGAGGATCTCATAGATGTTAAAAATCACCAGGTCGACAAGGACGTTTACTTGATATTAGCTGTCCAATACAATGGTACGACTCCCGAAAATGATATTCATCTATTAAGGATTACCTATAAAAAATACGGTGTCACCCAACGTCGAGAGATTCCATTTGATGAAGGTGTTATTATGGACGATAATGAGAATTAAATCCAGGCTTATAGAAATTTTCTATGTGACCTTTTCAAGTTCGCTTCTCGAATTTGGGCTTATAGAATCTTTCTAGTGACCATTTTTCACCATGTATCTGCCCCTACTTAGGCTTTAGGAATACTCATAATCTAACTAAAAAAATTCTGCATCAGCAAATATAAAGTGTAAAATAAAAATGAAAAGCTAATTTGTTGTTTGGAGGGAAAAGCTGTGAGAAATCATGAAATTGATTATAAAATTTATGGCGATGACATGCAATTTGTCGAGGTTGAGCTGGATCCGAGTGAAACCGTAGTCGCTGAAGCTGGCAGTCTGATGATGATGGATCAGCACATTGAAATGGAAACGATTTTTGGCGATGGATCCGGAAGCGGCGGCGGTTTGGTTGGAAAGCTGTTTGGAGCAGGAAAACGATTATTGACGGGCGAAAGCCTTTTCATGACCACATTCACCAATACTGGCCAAGATAAAAAGCATGTATCCTTCGCATCCCCTTACCCTGGTAAGATCATTCCAATGGATTTAAGTCAAAATGGCGGAAAGATTATCTGCCAAAAGGACGCTTTCCTGGCTGCGGCCAAGGGCGTTTCAGTCGGGATTGAATTCCAAAGGAAGCTTGGAGCTGGTTTCTTCGGTGGAGAGGGCTTCATCATGCAGAAACTCGAAGGTGACGGGATGGCATTTGTCCACGCCGGAGGAACGATACATAAAAGAGAACTTCAACCAGGAGAAGTCATCAAAGTGGACACTGGCTGCCTTGTTGCAATGACCAGCGAAGTAAATTATGACATCGAAATGGTAAAGGGAATTAAAACAGCCTTATTTGGCGGAGAAGGACTTTTCTTCGCGACACTTAGAGGACCAGGTACTGTTTGGATTCAATCACTTCCATTCAGCCGCCTTGCCAGCAGAGTATTTGCTGCTGCTCCACAAGGTGGAGGACAAAACAAAGGCGAAGGCAGTGTCCTTGGCGGAGTCTTCAGAATGCTTGACGGAGAATAATGGGCTACAAACATGGATGGTTTCCGAAACGGAACCATCCTTATTTTTTTCACTTTGGAATGCTGAATAAGGAGCACATTTCTGTAATATCTGAAACTTTTCCATTCAATAATCGTATTTAAATTAGCTGAAATATTGTAAGTGAGGTGTTGACGGATGTTCTTAAGGATTTTCCATAAATCAAATCGTTCAACAAAAATAGCTTTATTAACAGGTACCATTCTTCTACTGTTAGGCGGAATTGCTAGTCTTTATCTTTGATATTGGTCATCATAGACTCTCCCTATATTTCCAAATTCGATAATATAAATAAAAAGGCTAAACCAAGATTTTCCCTGGTTTAGCCTTTTCCTCTTTCCTTTCCAAATTAGTGTAAGAACAATTCCCCCCCTTTTTCTTTCTGCAAGGTTTGATTCGGCTCTTCCCTCCCTCTCAGTAACTCCGTAAATTTATTAAGTTCTGGTCCACAACGTTCTAACACGAATAATAATTAACATTTTTTAGCAACATACTTATTGATTGCTTTTATAGGGTGGTGAATGTTTTGGATTTAAATTTTATATGGAAATCTGTTGTGATTGTCATTGGAGGAGTGCTGATTTTGCGCTTAGCTGGAAGAAAATCAATTTCACAGCTAACGGTAGCACAGACTGTCATGATGATCGCAGTTGGTTCATTGATTATTCAGCCGGTGAGTGAGCGAAACATATGGATTACCATGGTTATAACATTCTTAATGGTCACCACTCTTATTTTTATAGAATATATCGTTCTGAAATATGATGCTCTAGAGACCTTTATTTACGGAAAGTCACTTCTTGTGGTTGAGAATGGCCAACTAAATGAAAGCAATTTAAAAAAGCTTCGATTAACAGTTGATATGCTTGAGGTAAGGTTGAGACAGCAAAGTATTCAAAATTTCAGTGACTTAAAATGGGCGACGATTGAATCAAATGGCCAGTTAGGATATATGTTAAAGCCTGAAAAACAATACGCAACTAAAGAGGACATTCAAATGCTGATAACGTTGATAGAAGCTGCCCAAACGAAGCCAGCAGTGAACCTCCAGCCTGCACAATCAAACAGCTCGGATAATATTTTTAAAGAGATTAAGAATCAAAAGCATATTAAAGAGCATCCCGAAGAGTTGAAATGAGGTAACGTTAGAATGAATATGTTGCAAAAGTATAAGAGAGTTTTTTCGCTTCTAAGTCAATGGGTATTTTTCGGAGCGATTATTGGACTAGTTGTTGGTTCTGCAACGACTTTCCTGGTAGAGGCAAACGATTACCTTGGGGATGTACGGGAAAAAAGCGGATGGCTTATATTCCTTCTTCCTCTTGGTGGAATTATCATCGGATACCTATATATGAACTATGGAAAGGTATTTCTAGATAACACATTAAATGATGCAGCTGAGCTAAATAACCTGGTAATTGACGCTGTACATGGAAAGAAAAAAGTTCTTCGGAGAATGGGACCTATCGTCTATGTTGCAACATTTATTACAGTCTTTTTTGGCGGATCCACCGGAAGGGAAGGCGCAGCTGTCCAAATGGGCGCAAGTGTAGCCGAAGCAGTGAATAACTTTTTCAAGGCACTCATACTTGACAAGAAAATTTTTATCATGAGCGGGATAAGTGCCGGGTTTGGATCTGCATTTGGAACTCCGATCACAGGTGCTGTATTTGGTATGGAAATGGCTGCATTGGGAAAGATGAAATTTGCAGCGCTTGTCCCATGTCTTGTGGCTAGCTATGTTGGCCACTACGTCACGACAGCAGCCTGGGGACATAAACACGAAGAGTTCATTATTCAAACAGTTCCTGAATTATCTCTTCTTACTTTTTTAAAAGTCATCCTTCTATCAATTATTTTTAGTCTATTAAGTATTTCATACTGCCAGTTAAGACATGGTATACAAAATACAACGGAAAAAATCTTCAAAAAGAACCATATGAAAAGGGCCTTCTTTGGAGGAATTATCATTATAGTATTAACGGTGATAGTTGGTTCACAAGATTACAACGGCCGCAGCTTACAGATGTTAGAACAGTCTTTTACAGAAGAAGTTCCTCCCTTTGCCTTCCTAGGGAAATTGATTTTCACTGCGGTTACTCTAGGAACCGGCTTTGTTGGCGGAGAAGCAATCCCGATATTTTTCATGGGTGCGACATTAGGCAATGCCTTGCACACATTTATAAATCTGCCTATTTCCTTTTTAGCTGCATTGGGGTTGATTGCTGCTTTTAGCGCCGCATCAAATACTCCTGTAGCAGCTTTCCTGCTGGCATTGGAAATGTTTGACGGTAAGGGAGTAGAATACTTTTTTGTGGCCTGTGTAGTCAGTTATATATTTTCTGGCCACCATGGATTATGGCCTTCCCAGAAAATTTATGAACCTAAAAGCATATTGTTTAATATCGCTAATGGGGAATCAATTAAAAATGTTGAAAAGAAGAAAAAGGGAATATAGACTGCTATTGGCATTTCTCGGCCTTGAGGGACTGGAACCGGCTCCCGCTATTAAACTGATTTACTGCAGGCTTCCATACACACAGATTGTCTTTTCAAATACAAAGCAAGAAAATCAGGGGTATACCCTGTTTTTTTGATGTGCAGAATACTCCAATTCAATGGTATTATTCATGTCCTTCGATTTCTCATTTATGCCCTCTTCCAGATCTCTCCTGATGTTTCATCCACAACCGTTCCCCCTTCATACATATAGAAGACTCACTTATTAAAACAGGATAAAAGTTCTAATTTTTAAAAAACTGAAATTATATTCGTTCCTCTTCTCTCTCGTCTAGTAAAATAGAGAGAGGATTTCAATCGATTCAAATATTATACAGCTATTAATTGTAAGGGAGGCTTTTTTATGATTAAAGAAGAAACTCACCAAGCCTATGCCCCAGATATAAAAGATATACATGATATAAGCTTAGCACTGATCAACGCAAAGGATTTTCTCTCCACTCATTCACTAGATGGAAGATTTACATATGCGGCACCTTCCTGTGAGACTCTTTTTGGTTACACATCAGCCGAGCTGCACGATCAAACCATTTTTAGCTTTTGCCATCCATTGGACCAGGAAAAGTTGGAACAATACTTTTTTTCTTGCCAGTCTGGAGAAATTCTGTTTCGTTTCAGGAGAAAAGAAGGCGATTATTTATGGCTAGAATCGAGCAGAACGAAAGGTCCTAGAAATACTGAAACAGTTCTCGTATCAAGAGATGTTACAAATCGCGTTAATCGAGAGGAAAAACTAAAGGAACATCAAAAAAGAGATCGGTTATTCCTTGAACATTCCAAAGATACAATGGGGATTATTACAAAAAACGGAGTATGGACTTACATTAATGAGCAGGGAAAAAAATTGATGGGCGCAACTAGTTTCGAAGAAATAATTGGTACGTCTTTGTATGATTATACTGATCCACAGGACTTTAAACTGCTGAAAGAAAGCCTGGATTCTAGAGACTCCAGTGACCTTGAAATCAGTTTAATCCGAAAAGATAATGATTCAAAGAGAGCCGAGATGCAACTTATTCCGACAGTCTTCAAGAACAGGGCCGTTTCCCTTATCATCATTAAGGATATTACTGAACAAAGGAAAACCGAGGACCAGCTGCAGGTAGCTGAAAAACTTTCTGTAATTGGCCAAATGGCAGCTGGAATTGCTCATGAAATCAGGAATCCGTTGACTGCTATAAAAGGATTTACCCAGCTTTTGAGTGAGCACCCGGCAGAAGGAGCAGAAGATTATGCTGATATAATCCTCGATGAGCTTGCCCGTATTGAGTCTATAGTTGGAGACTTGCTCGTCCTTGCCAAACCTCAGGCATCAAATCTATCAAATGTAGATTTGATTTCTCTCGTTAACGGCGTTGTTAATTTGCTGAATCCCCAAGCAACACTATCAGATGCATTTATTAAGATTAAAACTGACTCACCTAGTATTTATATAGATTGCGAGCCTGATAAAATAAAGCAGGTATTAATCAACTTAATTCAAAATTCTATAGAGGCGATGACAAAAGGCGGCGAAATTCTAGTTGCCATATCCAAAGTAACAAGCCTAGCTTCAATACAGGTAACGGATCAGGGAAGTGGAATTCCAGAAGACCGGCTGAATAAATTAGGCGAGCCGTTCTATAGCACAAAGGAAAAAGGAACCGGACTAGGCTTAATGATTTGCCAGAAAATCATTAAAAACCACGGCGGCAAAATCGACTTCTGCAGCATCGTTAACGAAGGAACGACCGTTACGATTACTCTGCCTTTACAAGATAAATCCACTCTCCAGGAAGACAATTAACGAATTAGTAAAAAACCCCTTCGCGTGAGAATAATTCTTTCGCTTAAGAGGGAGAAACATTAATTAACTATATAAATATCAAGTTCTTTAGCAAAGGAATTAGCAAAAAACGTTTAGATATCATTTAAAAAATATCTAAGCGTTTTTTGTTTGCAGCAATGAGTTAAAGTTAATATTCCTTAGCTTTCCTTCGCCAGAAATTAGAATAAATATTACGATTGTATTCATACAAAATGCAAAAGGAGTATTTTTATTCCTTCAAAAAATGTAGCCATAAACGAATTTATCATTCAGACGGAAAAACTTTTGAACTAACGCATTTGTTCTATAACACGTTCAACTAAAAAGTACGCCCTAACCTGCTTTGTTTGTTCTACAAGTCCATCCATTTGACTAATAAAAACTTTCTTGTTCTAATTCCTTATTAAGGATAAAATTCCCTTCTTTATCTTATAAAAATGGAAAAGCAGTAACTACTGACTGGAGGTTTAATTCACCACATATAAGTGGATATTCTCATACAAATTCTCTCTCTTGCGTTAAATGATTAGTCAATTCTACCGATAATATAAACATTGTATTAAACTACAACTTATAAAAATGGGAAGGTTAAAAGCATGACTATTAATAAAGAAGATTTGATAAAGAGGGCAAGTGCTGTATTAGGCCGAGACGTAAGTAATGAAACAATTATAAAAACCGTTGAATCTCTGATTGAAAAGTTAGAAAAGGAAAAATAGCTAATCCAAAAGAAAGCAAACCTTTAAGATCCTCTATTATATAAGGACTTTGATTATTGTCTAAATAGTTTTTTAAGAGTGTTGGATGGTATGTAAAAAAGGAGCCCTGAGGTTTCTTTTTTAAATTTTTAAAAAAAACAAGAGCAGGTGATTTCTCCCCTGCTCGTTTGTATCATAAAATCTCTTAATATATTCTGTAAAACTAGCTATGCAAACTTCCTTTTAACCATGGCCTCGGGCGATAGGGACCGATGGGTATCTGGATCAAGCTGGTTTTTTCCCTCATGCTGTAAATATCATCAGCTAAGTTTGTATCGAACCCAAGAAGTGGATGCCCACCTAACCCAATAGCAGACGCTGTTGTGAGTAAGCTTTGAACGAGCATCCCTGCCTCCATTTGTAAAATTCGATAGCCTCTGTACCCTAATTCATTCAAATAGAAATCCTTATTTCCCACGACGTGCAAACAAAGCGGTACCTGCAGCAGGTTCACATTGTCGAGAGACAATCCGGCTTGTAAAGTGAGCCGGTGATCCCCCTTATTGATTTCCCGTAATGCATGTTCGGTATGGTCGTAATGGTAGGCTCCATCTGGGATACCCTCAACATTATAAAGGCACCCATAGATTGTAACCCGAGATTCATTGTTCAAGCGGACATCATCCAAATCATTCCGGTAAGAGAATGCAGACATCGACTCATTCAGCAGAACGGCCAGCTGCTGCTGACTTACCTTGCGCATAACAAAGTCGATATCGGGAGAAAAACGATTTTTGCTGGCCTCAGCCAGATCATATGCCAACGGTTTGCATTCTGGAAGATTTATCTTCACACCATCAAAGCTCCCACTCTGCAGGCTTTGTATCCTGTTAAATGAAGAGGTTGATTCCAGCATGGATGCTTCATTCAGAGCTATTAACCTAGGAAACTCTAGAATCCTTTGGGACCGCTCCAAATATTCACAGCTGATTGGCTCCAAATCAAGTTTCAATTCAGCGGCTGTTATATTAACATCTCTGCTTCTGGACCAGTTTGTGGGTTCCACGGACAGTGGAATAACCGAATATACACTCTCCTCATGTTCAGACAAACCGAGAAGATGATTGATTGCCGAATCTAAATATTGAAAGTATACTCCGGCAGCGAAACCAAAACGCTTAGCAGTTTCCAGCAGCTGCCCCATCAGGACTCCAGCGTCAAGTCCTTGGAGGCGATAGGAGAAGTTATTGTATTTAAAGTAGTTTTTCCAAAACATCGTGGATACAAAGGCGACGCCAAAGCAGGATGAAATTTCACTCCGGTTGACTAGAGCATCTGAAACATATGAATCGAAGTTCCCTGCCCGCAGCAAAACGAGACGGTGGTGCGCGGGGTCATAATGGTACACTCCATCTGGCAATCCTTCTATCTTTAAATAGATGTACAGCTCGTTTGGATACAATGCACCGCCAGAGGGAGCAAACCTACGGTAGGAATTCATAGTGTAGGATTCTTCCTCTGAGAGTTCAGTTGAAAAAACGGACTGGCTTACCTGTGTGATTCCATAAACGTACCAGAGAAAATGGCCGACTCTATGAATATCAGGCTTAGTTGGCGGTTGTATTTTCTCAAGAGTCAGTGGAACCTCTAAAGACAGGGGCACCACTGGTTGGTTACGGTACAGCTTGTAGGCATAAGGCGCATCCTCCCAGTCGGTTTCCAAGTTTGGCTGATTGGCGCGGTCAATATCAAATTGAAGATTATGCAAAAATTCCTCGAGACTCATCCTCCTACCTCCTATGGGAACGGATGCGGACAGTGATTGAGTTCTTCAAACGTCAATGGCTCTTTCACATAGCCAAGTTTCAACGGGACTTGGAGTACCCTGTCTAACCCTTTCAGCCGGGTCAGGTGGTATCCGAATGTCATTGGCAGCATTCCTGGAATCAATACTTTTACACAATAAAGCTCATTTTTCCTCGTCTCCGGTGTCGTCTGGTCAACCACAATGACGTCAAGGTCCAATCGACGAAATCCCTCGAGGATATCCTTGAGATCATCGGTGAGATCCTGGTGGTTCGATCTCCATTTGAATTCATTATTAAAGCTTTGCAACGGCCGACTATCATCGAGCAAAAATCGAAAACGCTCCTCTGCCTGAGGCAACCCGTATAGCATCCCGTGATCATCCATCTCCCTTACAAATTGGTGATTCTCTAGCATTTCTATATACTTCTCTTTATTCGCTTCAAATTTCCCATCAAGATTCAGCATCATCCCTGCGAGCTCCTGGATAGCACTTTTTGCAGCCTTTATCGGATCAAGATGGGCTCCTGCGGCACAGATGATATTTAATCCATGATCCTTCCTGTTTTTTGCCATCGCCCAGACGCTCGGAATCCCATGCTCCATTGTAGCGTTATACAAATACAGATCATAACCGGCAACCGCGCGCATACGCTCAACCATTAAGTTCAATTCCTCATCGTCGGCTGATAGAGGATCAAGACGCGGCAATTTTAGCTTCGCATACCAGGTCATCAGGAATGAATCGCGTTCAACTACTTCCATGATGCCATAAAAAATGGCCTCCTCCCTGCTCCCGCCGAGTGCGCAGCCATTTGAGGTTTCATAGACAAAGCCAGCAGAACTACAGCCTAAACTATAATAAGAGAGAAGCTCTGGAACGAGAATGGGACGCTCTTCGATTAAAGAGTAACCCCAAACCCAATCCATCGGTCGTTCAGGGTCAAATTTTTGAAATGGAAAACCAGGCTTTCCATACTCCTCATCAGCGTGTACTCCTACTTTCAGTGGGTTGAGCGCCTGCCCCTCCAGATTCCGATAACAGTCATGGATGACAGTTCGTTTACCCCGCGGCTCAAGACCGCAATGACGCTCAAGGCCCTCAAGAATCGCTGTCAATTCGCTTTCTGCGTAACAATGTGTTCGACCCGCAGTTCCCTCATTTCCTCCTGAGACCATCGGCAGATTGACACTTGCATCAGCGAAGGGAGTGATAAGATCATACATTTTGTTATTGAAAAGTCCTGTCCGATTATCCAGATAGTCCTTTGCTAGCACCCTCTTTAACTCTTCTAGTGGATTGCAACGGTAGCTCCCTGCGCTGATCTTCGGACTTGGCTGCAGGGAAATCTCCGCCAGGGAAGCTGAATCATCAGGAATATTACTGCAAACCGGACATAAAGAATCTGGCAAGAAGGGATGCCATGAGCCATTAAGAGTTTTTAGGTCGGTTAAAAACATCCGCCCTTGTGTATATGCTTCCTTCCTCTCAAGAATCCTGTTTGTCTCTGCCGCAATTATTTGAGCCATTTGTAAAAACCCAGTATCGGAAGCCCACGTGTCAGCCCGCATTCCACCGTCGGTCAAAAGTTTTTGCTGGATCTCCTGCATTTCACTTCGTTCCTGCCCGCCTAATAGAAGTCTCAGATCTGCACAATGTGAACACCCAAGAATATTCGGGCGGACCAGTGGACCTATCACACCCTCACCAAACGAAGCATAGCCTCTCATCCAGGGAGTACCATGCATTTTCATGATTTCCTCTGCCCTTTTGTGTGCACTGGGGTTCCAGGAATCGTCAAGTACCAGCATCAGCTCAGCATTTTCAGGAATACCATTTTCAAAGTCAGCCCTTCTAAATACTTGATGCCTGGCTGATAACTCTTCACTTACACGATCTGCCAGCCTTCCTGCACCGATGATCACTACGAAAGAAATCATTGTAATCCCTCCTCTCGCAGCAATACACCAAACACCCCTTCTAGTTCCTCGTTAAAAACCGGTTCAAGCTTTAATTCGTGTACGGATAACCGCTTTCCGTTCCTTTTTAGGATTTCCACTGCTTCCTTCACGGTATCCGGCTGTATTCTTTCTTCATAGGACGGAATGATTAGTCTTTGCTTTACCGTTTCATCAAGCTGAACAGCTGATTTATCCAGAAATACTGTGTGATTTGGTTCTGTATCGTTTTGATATTTTAACAATGCTTGCTGTAAAGCCCCTCTTAGCGCCAAGGTTCTGTTCAAATCTGTATTTCCATACCATCCGCTGCCGGTACCTACCCATATTGAAGGAAAACCTGAGATATCATTTCCCAATCCAATGATGGGTTTTCCCTGCATCGTCGTTAGAGCTTCAAAGTAGAAGCGGCACCGTTCATCCTCTATTGCCTCGAACTCCAATAAGGAAATGTACTGCTTATGTTGTTGTCTTTGCTGGCCAAGCTGCTCAACCAAACATTTTTGCAAGCCTCGGCTAACCGCTTCCTGAAATGTCTCACCAGCTCCCACTCCCAGAAAGTCATCCCACTCAAACAAACTCGCCAATCGTGAAGCATAGGATTCAACTCCAGCAAGGGCCGCTTCCCTTCGTGCCTCCTCATGTGTGAAACCAGAACATATCCTCTCTCCCAACAATTCAGCTGGACCCTCTGACAGAGGGTCCACTGCCTGAACCCGGCACTGAGCCAGGGGAAGCTGTTTTAACTCGCCCTCCTCCCACTGGTGAAAAATCCCGGTTTCCTTCGATGTTAGCAGAATGAAAGATTGTAGTTGTTTTTCCAGTTCTGTTCTTTTTACTTCCCGTTCTAGCCGGCTTTCAAGATTTTCTATCCTTTCAGCTGTTGGCACATCAGTCTCCAGGGGATGAGGCAAAAAAGAATGCCAGCTCCCTTCGAGAGTCTCTAAGTTAAGTAAATAGATGCGGTTTCGCTGTGTACCTTTCGAGACGCCCGTTGCCTCTTTAAATAATTCAAATGCGATCATGTTGGCTAACAATGCGCCAGTTGTGGCAGATGATGCAGGTACTTGCTGTTCTTTTTCCAAAACAGAGGAATGCAATCGCCGCCATGCTGACTCCCAGCAAACGTCAGAATCCGGCACAAATAATGGTCCTGCTATCCCGATCTGTTTTAGTAGTATAGCCGGAATAAACGCTATCTTCTCCTGTCTGCAAACAGATTGAAGGCGCTTTAATTCTTCCAGGTTTCCTTTTTGGGATACGTAAAGGACAGTATCAAAAGGCTGCAAAACCTCCCTCCAGCCTTCATCCTTTAGTTCTATTACCTCCAATTCCACTTCAGGATCTGTTTTACGGGCATGGCCCACAATCTCACTTAGCCTTTTTTTGTTGTTCGGTACTTCGTCTGTTATCAAAACGTTCAGCTTAGGCAGACCGGATTGCAGCAACGACGAAACCAAGGAATTTAAAATGGGCCCAGAACCAACTGCCAGCACATTGGCATGTCGGAAAGCCTCAAACCGGTAAGCACCGGAACCAGCCAGATTATCAGCAAACTCTATTTGTGCAGCATATTTTTTAAGTATATTTTCTGATAAATCGTGAGTACCATCCTGGCTTACATCCCTGACAAACCCATTTCGATATAGAACTTCAGCAATTTCAAATACACGGTCCCTATATGGTCCAGGCAAGCCGTCCGTCAATTTCTCCAGCGAATGCTCACCGTTTAACATCGGCAACAGCTTTTCAACCCATTTTTCTACCCCGGTTCCTTCGAGGCGGAAAGACACTGAATTGTTCCTTAAATATACACCCCTGTTTGGTTCAGGGAGATAAAACGTATCCCTCTTCACCTTCAACCGCATAGTAGGGTCCAATTTTACCATTTCAATCCTCCTCAGGCATAATTGCCATTTACTCTCCTTTTATTGACTGTCATTATCATCGTATGTATCCCATTTTGTCCCGTATGTCTCATCTTCCAAGAAGAAAACCCCTGCATGAACTTCTGCAGGGGCTCTACACATATCAATACTGAACTTTCATTATTCTTAACTCTCTCTCCAATCTCAACGACCGCCGCAACGGCCGCCACCGCCACACCGACCACCGCCGCCGCATCGACCACCACATCGACCGCAGTTGCTGCAACGGCTGCATCTGCTGCAACTAAAGCAATTAAAGCAATTAAAGCAATTAAAGCAGCTGAAGCAGTTAAAGCAACTAAAACAACTAAAACAGCTAAAGCAGCGCCCAAACCCACCAAAGCCAAGGAAGATCCGGTCATCCCCAGTATTATTATAGTACTGGCTTTGATCCCAACTAACCGGCTGTGTTGCATGGAAATCCTCAACATTCAGCGTTTGCAGTTCATTTTGAAAATCATTCATCATCTGTATATCCTCCTCTACAAATTAACAAGGGCCACAAATCAGGAAGCAAGAAAAAGTCGAGCTTTCCATGAAAAAATTCTGTATATAAGGCAAATACACTAATTTATAAGAATACTCCCCAACAATTTATGTAAACGGGATGGGCATTGTCACTCATATAAAAGCCTATTTTAGAAGACGCTGAAATAAATAAACACGTGTAATAACAAAATAAGCTGCCAGGACACTGGCAGCTCACGTACCTATACATAGAAAAAAGAAGGATGGACATTTTTATAAAAAAAGGATGTTTTGCTTGGTATCGACCTCACAAGGGAAATATTCCACAATTGTATACTCATTATTTTCATTTTGATGATGGATAAATTCAGTTATGATCCTTACTTTTTTAAGGAACAAATGATACTCTCAAAGACATCCAAATCCCTCACCTAGAACTATGAAAGTCTACCCATAGAATCCCGCAGTATTCAATACAAATACACCAACCAACGTCACACAAATGCCAGTCAAAGCCGCGATTCCTGCAGTTCTTAACTTTTTCGAATCCAACCAAACGGTCAAAGAAACAATGATTGTAATAATAATTCCAAAGAAAATAGCTGCCGCAGGAGTTGTGGGGCCTAGAAAGTCATACCAATTCAAAAAATCCATATAAATGCACACCTTCTAATATTTTACTATTTTTACGATATATTAACTTTAAGGTTTCATTTCTGAGTAAGATTTATTTCTGGATTATTTGCATCATTTAATTTTTGTGATGAGAATCGAAACAATAACTACCTTTCGACTAATCTGTCTACTCTTAAAATTTTAGCTCTTAGTCAAATTCTCATCAATAGACTGGGGAGTGAGCCTTTTAAAGAACAAAAACAGCATGAATAAAGAAAAAAGCACAAGATTCGATCCTTGCGCTTTTACAGTATATTAATCTATAAATGTATTCAGTCCTGTACTGACATTGTTTATAAACTTAAAGTCGTCATAAGCCGTTTCGGTTTCCACCCATTTTCTTGCTAGCTCCGGTCGTACACCGCTTATTAAGACTTCTACTCCAAGCAACCCAAGGGCTTGTTTTGCTTTCTTTAGGGATTCAATAAACTCAAAATCAGGGTCTCTGACTGTCGATAAATCAATGATTAATGATTTAACGGTTTTTTCAGTCACTTGTTTCAGCGTCCGTTCAAGTTTCAATCCTGACTGCCCTGGGACCCAATAAATTGGAAGTAGGGCGACCTTATTTTTAAGTGGAATAAGCGTAGCGGATAATTCCTCAATCCGGTCACTTAATTCACTTTGTATGGAAATAGTATCTGTAACATCCATGAAAAACACCGCTGCACCCAGAAATTCTGCTTCATGTTCTATAATGGATGTACGTATATCTAAATATTTATTATATTTTCCCCATTTATAAGGCATAGCCTTTACATAATATTCTTCTTTATCCCTAACTGTTTTTTCAACAAAACGGACATCATCTGGAGCATCTGGCCAAACATCGTAAGCGCTTCTTCCTATTACATTGTCACCGTCAACACCTAGAATCTCTTTTGCCATATCATTTATAAAGATTACATTGTATTGTGGGTCCAGCGCCATAGCTGCCTCAGTTACCGAGTTTAACATTGTCGAAAGTAATATTTCAGATTGAACCACACTAGACATTTTTTATTTCCCCCGTATTGGTCTGTCTTATATCTGCTGCCTTGATTCCCGACCAAAAATGATGCCAACCATCCTGAATCAGTTCAGTAGTTTCTTGGTAATCATTTAATAGTATTGCTGTTAGAATTCCATCTATCAATATTTGAAAAAGAGCCACTAGTTTCTCTGATGGAACATTTCTTAGTTCCCCGTTCTCAACTCCTTTTCTAAATATGTCAGCAAGCTCTTTGTGAAAACTCTGTGCCACTGTTTCGGCCGAAATTCTTTTAATTTCATTTTCCAGGTGCTCAGGTGGAAAAAGCCCAATCCTTCTCCAAAATTTTGTCGCGTTTTTCTTGTCAACCCAAAGTTGCATGTACCAGCGTAATACATGGTAAAGTTGATGTTCCACTGGATGATCTACTTCCTTTAAGACAGCGAAAAATTGCTCCAGTTTTGCTTTATATAATCCCGCGACAAATTGAACCACCGCGATAAATAATTCATCCTTGCTATTATAATGTGCATAAATAGAAGACTTTCGTATGCCTACAGCATTTGCAATCATCGAGAGCGAGGTACCATAATAGCCCTTTTCTGCAAACAAAATCAGTGCTTCTTGATTTATACGGTCCAGCGATTTCATTTTTACCTACCTATCGGTCGTTTTTTTTTATTAATTATAGCAAATCTCTCTATCCACTCCAAGGTTAATCTGCTAAATAATCTTTGGCATGCTCCTAAATAGCACCAGCTCCTTAAAGAGGTACGGAAAAATCATTTGAGTTTTTTTGTTATTACAGAAAGTGTTTTACAAGGTGTGATTGCCTGGCAATAAAAGTGTCAACAGAAATGTCTTTTGGCTACTTAGCAGCCCAGATTTCATTCAGGGCTTTCAGCAATCTCTTCCTGAAACAACAAATCTTCGACGTCTTTCCCATCTACTGCTCCTTATTATTCGTTTATTTATTCATTTAACTGAATTCGGGAGGGTAAACATGTCTATTTTGAGGACCATCAAAAAATCGAAACTTCTCCGAATGTAAAACGTATACAAACCAGGAGGTGTTCGAATGACTTTTAAAAGCTTGGTTGTTACTCTTGGAACGCTTTTTTTAACGACAGGTTTGCTCTTCTTAATCGGACATATTTTTACCATTCGCTGGTTAATGTTTTATTACGAATATTCTGCTGATGCCGAGGGTTTCTACATATCTGGGGGGTCTATGATTCCTTTAATTATTGGTCTGATTTTCAGTTTCATTGCGGAAAAGATTTATGTTTATATGCACAGTCAAAAACATGGTTAAGAACTCCTGGTTAAAAAACGCGTTGATCCAACTGATCAACGCGCTTAAGGAAGCTGGGGTTATTCACCAATAATTTTCATTTCTTTCAACGGGTAAAAAACAAACTTTGTTGTTCCTACTATACTTTCTATAGGAACAGCGCCAAAATGGCGGCTGTCTCTGCTCCACCTTCTGTTATCTCCCAGTACAAAAATATGACCTTCTGGAACAGCGTCACTGCCAACTGGCGTCTCGCTTAAAGTAAACGAACCTGTTAGTTGGCCACTAGAGATGAGCTTCTTGCTCTCATCCAAATATGGTTCTTCATATGGCTTTCCATTTATATAAAGCACGTCATCCTTGTATTCAACCCGGTCACCAGGAAGCCCGATGACCCGCTTGATATAATCCTTGTCCTCGGTTCCATGGAAAACAACGATATCAAATCGTTTTGGTTCGCCAATTTTCGTAACGAACATCCTCTCCTGGCTATGCAAGGTCGGCTCCATTGAAGCACCCTTTACCTCAATCGGGGTCATTAAAAAAACCCGAACGACAAAAGCCAATACTATTGCAATAAGAAATGCCTTCACCCAATCCCAAATTTCATTCCGCTCTTTTACCATATACCTGCTCCTCTCCCAATGGTTATGTGGATTATATTTCCACAAAAACAATGGAATTCCTTCTTCTCACTGAAACTTCGGGCTTCAACATTCTCTGAAAGTCTACTCGAAAAAATGGCAAATAAAAAAGAGGCCTAAGCCTCTTTTTAAGATAAAAATTATTTATTTACATACTGCATCAGCGTATCCGGGTCAAAACCAAGAACCCAGTTGCCATTAACCTTCGTTTGTGGCACACCCATCTGACCTGTCTCTTCAACCAGCTTTTGTGCAGCAGCTTGATCATGTTGTACATTAACTTCTTTGTAGTTTAATCCTTGACCCTCAAGGAATTGTTTCATCATTGTGCAGTAAGGTCAAGTATTCGTTGTGTAAACAGTGATATCGTTCATTCTTATTGCCTCCTTTTAATTTCTCAATACCCTATATTGTATTATCCCAGTTTTGCTAAATTTATGCAAAAAAGAAGTACCGGGATACCTATGTTTTTCCCTATTTTACTGAAAAAAAACAGGATAGGAGGTATTCTTATAGTAGGTGGAAAACTAGCCTAACCAGTAAGTTGATTAAATATTTTTTATGTACTCATTAAAAGAGATATAAGGGAGAAAAATCACGCCAGGAGCGGAGGCAAGATCAATGGAACTTCTTATCATCCCAGTCGCCATCGTATTTATTGCGATGTTCATACATGCCGTTAATGATGTTTCAAAGGTTAGACTCCGATCATTATGGCCTATCCAGATTCAGCGATTTTTGAATTCAGTGAGGAAGGTATTTTTAAAAGAGAACTGGATGAAACGAATCATTATCGGATGATGAAGCAATTTTTCGAGAATACTCCAAGAATGATACATCATTTACTGGAGGACTAATCGGTCTAAAAATACGAATCATTAGAACTCCCTCTGATTGGATCTTGGTTGAATCCTGTTTTTTGCTTCTATCAAGGGAATGGGCGATTACCTTCTGTTCTCCGAGTTTATTTTACTAATAAAATATTACAGCTCCTTTTCTCTTTATCTCTAAGGTGGCCGTCCGAGAAATTGTTTTTTCACAATCATAACTTGTAAAAATTTGCATACTCTGTGATAGACTATTTTTATAGAAAACAACATGAGACTGATAGAAATAGATATTAAGGGGGAGTACGAGTGTTTAGCAGTGGTTTGATCCTTGAGGGTGGAGGCATGAGAGGTGTCTACACTGCCGGAGTGCTGGAGTGTTTTTTAGAAAATGACTTATTTTTCCCGTATGTCATCGGGGTATCTGCAGGTGCATGCCAGGGATCTTCCTATGTTGCCAGGCAGCCGGGCCGGAACAAGCAAGTCACGATTGATTATGTAAAACACCGGGATTATATTTCTTACCGGAATTTATTATTAAAAAAAGAATTATTCGGGATGGATTTCATTTTTGATAAGCTTCCAAATGAGCTCGTTCCGTTTGATTTTGAAACTTTCAACAGCGCTGAGGAAAAGTTTCTTGTTGGCACGACTGATTGTATCACAGGCGAACCAGTTTATTTTGATAAAAATGATGTTCCTAAGGACTTCCTGAAAATCATCAGAGCTTCCAGTACACTACCTTTCATGGCACCGGCCATCGAGTTCCAGGGCCGAACGCTGATGGATGGCGGCATTGCGGACCCTATTCCAGTTAGGAAAGCGCTGGCTGATGGGGTTGAAAGAAGCGTAATTGTTCTGACGAAACCAAAAGGATATCGTAAGAAAAAATCTTCCCTGTCCTGGCTGCCACGATATGTGTATAAGGAGTTCAAAGGGCTGCACACCGTGCTCGAAAAACGCTATAAGCTGTATAACGAAACGCTGGACTACATCGAAGAACTTGAAGCTAAAAAAGAAGTCTTCGTCATTAGACCATCAAAGGATTTGAAAGTAGGAAGAGTTGAGCGCAATCCCGAAAAACTGACTCAATTGTACGAAGTTGGTTATAAAGATGCGAAGGAAAGTTTCGTTCAATTGAAAGACTGGCTGGGAAAGTAAGTGAGATTATAAATAATATAGTTTTAATGGGTATCTATATTGACCTGTCATACTGTTTTACATCACATTAAAAAGACCACTTCCCATCCCTGGAAAGTGGTCTTTTACTTTTATAATCTAGCCCCAATAAACTTCATCTCAGTCATTTCTTCCATCGCATACTTGACGCCTTCTCTGCCTAGTCCGCTTAGTTTCACGCCGCCATATGGGTAATTGTCCTGACGGTATACGGATGAGTCGTTGATCCAGACGCCTCCCATTTCGAGGCTGTCTGCGACTCGATAAGCGCGGCTGATATCTTTCGTAAATACGCCTGCCTGAAGTCCATAGATGGAGTCATTTGTATTTTCAACCGCTTCTTCTTCCGTTTTAAACGGAATCACGGTAACAATAGGAGCAAAGGCTTCTTCCCTAACGACTTTCATGTCCTTTTTTACATTTGTGATGATCGTCGGGTGCATCATCGTTCCCTTTCTTTCGCCACCAGTTTCAACAGTAGCTCCCTGGTCTCTTGCTTCTTCCACCCATTCCTGGATTCTTTTTGCCGCGTTTTCATCAATCATCGGACCAAAATCCGTTTCCTCTTCCAGCGGGTCGCCGATTTTCATTTGATTCGTTGCTTCAATGTACTTCTTGAGGAACTCGTCATAAATACCTTGCTGGACATAAATTCTTTGGGCGGAAACACATACCTGGCCTGAATACCCGAAGGCTGCGTTGACCAGCCTATCTACAGCATCATCAATATCGGCATCCTCAAAGACGATATTCGGCGAATTTGAACCGAGCTCCATTGTAACCTTTTTAAAACCGGCTGTATCGCGAATGATTTTCCCGACTGTCAAACTGCCGGTAAAGGTGATCTTTGGTACATCCTTATGCGGGACGAGAGTGGTTCCTGCCGTTTTACCGGTGCTAAGGACCAGGTTCAGCGCTCCGTCGGGCAATCCTGCATCCTTGAAGAGCTTCGCAAGCATATATGCTGATACAGGCGTTTTCTCAGCAGGCTTAAAAATAACTGTATTCCCAGCGGCGATTGCAGGGGCAATCTTATGAAGTGATAAATTCAACGGGAAGTTAAACGGTGTGATTGCACCAATTACCCCCATTGGCACCCGCTTCACCATGCCCATTCGGTTATCCCCGCGGAGAGCTGCATCCATTGGTACCACTTCCCCTGCCGTATGTTTAGACAGTTCGCTTGAGAATCGAAGGATTTGGATTGATCGCATAATCTCTGCCCGGCTATGCTTCAGCGGCTTTCCCGCTTCCATTGCAATGATTTCGGCAAACTCCTCTTTCTTTTCTTCCAAAAGTTCGGATGCCCTAAGAAGAATATCAGCCCGCTCGTGTGCCGGCATCGTCTTCATCTTTTGCTGGAAAGTCTGGCGGCTGTTCTCGATCGCCTCTTCCATTTCCTTTTCATCAGCAAGGAACATCTCAGCAACCAGTTCGCCGCTGTATGGATTCCTCACTTCCATCTTTTCACCGCTGCCATCTATCCTTTCAGCACCGTTGATGATTGAAGCAATTTTCATCACTTTCCCTCCTGTTCCTAGCATAAGATTTCACCCAGCTTTTCGGTCAGCTTCATGTTTTCGCTATAGTCCACAGGGCAATCAATTAAAACTGGTTTATTCAATTCGGCCGCTTTCTTGATGGCATCCTTCAGCTCTCCTCCTTCTTCTATCCCAATCGCTTCGAAACCGTATGATTTTGCAAGCTGGATAAAATCAGGATTCCCGAACTTGATATTCGATGGCCTGTTAAACTCCTTCATCTGCTTCCATTCAATCAGGCCGTACCCGCCATCTCGCCATAAGAGGATAATAATTGGCAGATTCAATCTCATTGCCGTCTCAAGTTCTGCACTGGACATTTGGAAGGCTCCGTCGCCAACTACCGCAACAACATTCCGTTCAGGATGGATCATTTTTGCAGAGATTGCGGCTGGGACTGCTATACCCATTGAAGCCAAACCGTTAGAAATCAGGCAGGTGTTTGGTTTAAAAGTATGGTACATTCTCGCCATCCACATTTTATGGGCCCCGACATCCGAGATTACAATATCCTCATCGTTCATCACATCCCTGAGGTCATGAATGATTTTCTGCGGTTTGACCGGAAAACTTGTATCATCAGCATAAGACTGGAATTCATTCAGCGTTTTTTCTCTGACTTCTGCTACCCACTTGTTATCCCTTTCCATTGATGAGATGACCTTCTCCAATTGCTTAAGGTTTTCATTTATATCTCCAATCACGCTATGTTTAACAGGATAATTGGCATCTGTTTCGGCTTCTGTTGTATCGATGTGTAAAATAGGGCTTTCTCCATCAGGATTCCAGTTTTTTGGAGGATATTCAGCCATGTCAAAACCGATCGCAATGATCAAGTCAGACTGTGCAAATCCACATGTAATATAGTCCTTGCCGCTGATACCAGCAGTTAATAGACTTAAATCATTTTTCCAGGAAATCGCTCCTTTCCCCATGAACGTATGAACGACGGGGAGATCTGCTTTTTCCGCAAAAACTCTTAGACTTTCTTCAGCTTGTCCCCTTTCAACACCCATTCCAGCAAGGATCAACGGATGTTTTGCCTTTTCAATAAGCTTAGCTGCCTCCTTGATGACACGATCCCCTGCTTCCATGGTTGTCGGTTCACTGATGTCCAGAGGATTTCCATCCACTTCCATTGCGGCAATATCCTCCGGCAAGTCTATATGAGTGGCTCCAGGCTTATCCCCTTGTGCTACATCAAATGCTTTTCGGACAACCTCGGGAATGATTTCCGCTTTTTTCACCTGGGTATTCCACTTCGTTACCGGTTCAAAGATGGAAACCAGATCATAATATTGGTGGGAAATTTTATGCTGGCGATCCAACCCTGCCTGTCCTGTGATCGCAACGATCGGACTGTGGTCCATATTTGAGTTGGCTACCCCTGTTAAAAGATTGGTCGCTCCTGGTCCAAGAGTCGCAAGGCATACCCCTGGCTTACCGGTTAGTCTTCCATATGTTCCCGCCATAAAAGCGGCATTGGTTTCATGCCTAGTTACTACGAATTCAATACTCGAATCAAGGAGAGCGTCCATAATATCAAGGTTTTCCTCTCCAGGAACACCGAATATATATTCAACACCCTCACGTTCCAGACATTTAATCATTAATTCTGCTGCTTTCATATCAACACTCCTTTACGAGGGATTATCAACTTATCCTTATAAATGACTATTCCACGCGGAAGAACAGATAAACTTTCAGAAGATTCAGGATTATTGAAACAACAAAAAAAGTGCGGCAATCCATTTTCGGATTACACGCACTTTTTGCATCATTAATTATAAAGAGTTGCCTTCACCCTTAGTTTTTTTCGCTGGAGCAAACCATCCGATAAGGGCTATTGCTACCAATACCCCATAGAATATTGTTGTCCAGAGTGTACTATGTGGAAAATCATGGTCTAAGATTGCAATTTCTTCATGAGCAAGGGTAATGACTGCAAGCTTTACACCGACCCACGCCACGATTGCGTAGGCAGTTGTTTCCAATGCTGGTCGCTGATCAAGCAGCTTAACAAACCAGGTAGCCGCGTATTTTATTAAGATCAGACCGGCAATTCCTCCAAGCACGACAACGATAAATTTCCCACCATCCATGCCGCCGAAATCTCCTAGCGGTGAGTCTGGCAGTCCAAGGGCAAGAGCAACAGCAGCAAGAATTGAATCAATCGCAAACGCAAGGTCTGCTAAACCGATTTTCCCAACAGTCGGCCAGAAGCCCATTCCTCTTGCTTCCTTCTCATCTTCCTTATG